>JADLAZ010000150.1 GCA_020849725.1 Chloroflexota bacterium | reverse complement strand
GCCCCAGCACCTTCGTGATCGCCGCCGTCAACGTCGTCTTGCCGTGGTCCACGTGCCCGATCGTCCCCACGTTCACGTGCGGCTTCGTCCGCTCAAACCGCTGCTTGCCCACTGTCCCTGTTCCTCCTCCAGCAACCCATTGTCACAACGAGAGACGGGGGACGCCGCCCTGGCGTCACCCCGCGTGTATCCAGGATCACGTGCGGGATGGAGCCCACACCCGGACTTGAACCGGGGACCTCATTCTTACCAAGAATGTGCTCTACCAACTGAGCTATGTGGGCCTGGTCCTAGCGAGGTTGTCGCTCGCCGCCCCGCGCATCCGCTGACTCGGCATGGCCGCGCACCCAGCGTCCAACGCCGCCCCCGCGCGCAAGCGGTATTCTACCGAATGGTGGGGAATTGTCAAGCGCGCCCGGCGCCCGATTCGCCCCACCCACGCTGCCATCGACCGGCTCTGCTCGGCGGCGCGAAGAACGGTGGAGATCGCCGCACCGGTGGCGCTAGTCGGTGACGGTGACGTGGCCGACCATGCCGAGCGCCTCGTGTGGCTGGCAGAAGTAGACGTACTCGCCGGGTGTGTCGAACGTGTAGCTCCAGGCGCCGCCGCCCATCAGCATCGGCGACACGAACGGCTTGACGCCGCTCGGCACGCGTGCGTGGGCTTTGTCGATGGCGATGGCCGCGTCGCTGACAACATTGTGGGGCATCGAGCCGGTGTTCTTCCAGGTGACGACCGTGCCCTTCTTGACGGTCAGACTGGCCGGCATGTAGGTATTTTGATCGCTCATCTCGACGACCTGGCCGACCGTCGTCACCGCTGCCGCCGGCCTGGCGACTGCCGCGCCACTGCCGGTCGCCGCCGCACCGCCGCAGGCGGCCAGCGCCGGCCCCGCCACCAGGGTGAGCGCGCCGAGCGCCAGGGCGCGCATGGCCGCCCGCCGCCCGCCGCTGAAGGTCGTGTCGCCGTGCGTCATGTCGTTGCTCCTTGAGGGTGGGGCTGGCGCCCCGGTGGGTGCGCTGCCCGCTGCCCATGATGCCGTCGCGGCCGGCGGTGATGGTGTAACCAAAGTCACATCTCCCCCATGGGGGGGCTGTTACAACATCGTCAGGCGTATCCACCGATTGACGTTCGGCATGGGTCCGACGCCCCGATAGCGAGGCCGCCATGAGCCAGGCAAGCTACCCCAGCAGCCTCCCAGCGGAGGGCTACGCCGCCCCGGTCGTGCGCCGGCCGGTCGAGCTTGCCAGCGCCTGGCTGACCTTGACCAAGCCGCGCATCGCCTCGTTGGTCGTCTTTACCGCTGTCGTCGCCTGCGTCGCCGCGGCGGGCGGCGCGCCACCGGCTGGCACACTGGTGCTGCTGACAGTCGGCGGCATGCTGGCTGCCGGCGGCGCGGCGGCGATCAACCACGTCGTCGACCGCGACATCGACGCGGTTATGGAGCGCACCCGCCGCCGCCCGCTGGTCACCGGCGAGATCGGCCGGCCCGGGCTGGTGCTGCTGGTCGGCGTGGCCATGATCGCGATCGGGACGGCGCTGGCGGCGCAGATCAATCTGGCCGCGGGCGCCTGGACGCTGGCCGGGGCACTGGTCTACGCTGGTGTGTACACGCTCTGGCTCAAGCGCCGCACCACGCTCAACATTGTCATCGGCGGCTTTGCCGGCAGCGCGGCCGTGCTGGGCGGCTGGGCCGCCATCGACCCAGCCCTGGGCCTGGCGCCGGCGCTGCTGGCCGGGGTGGTCTTTGCCTGGACGCCGGCCCACTTCTGGAGCCTGGCGCTGGCGCGCCGCGCCGACTACGACCGCGCTGGCGTGCCGATGCTGCCCGTGCTGGTGACGCCGGTGGTCGCAGCGCGCTGGACGGTTCTGCACATCCTGGCTACGATCGGTCTCTCCCTCTGGCTGGGCATGGCCGCGCCGCTCGGCGCCGTCTACTGGGCCGTCGCCGTGGTCGCCGGGCTGGGCTTCGCCGCCGGCGGCCTGGCGCTGCTGCGGCAGCCGACAGCGGCGACCGGCTGGCGCCTGTTCAAGTGGTCCGGCCCCTACCTGGGCGCGATCTTCCTCGGGGTGCTGGCCGACACGTTGCTCGGCCGGCTTGCCTGACACGTGGTCTACACAGGGAGGCGACACGGCGATGAGTGAGCATGCACCCGACGTCCCGACCACCAGCCCACCCGAGGACGCGCCGATTCCATTCCTGCAGCGCCTGTACGACAACATCTGGCTGCTCTTCGCGGTCAGCATGGTGATCGTGATGGTCTCGTACCTCGCCTGGGGATTCATCGACCTGATCATGGTCCCGGTTCGCTGAGTCGGAGAAGGAGCATCCCATGCCGCTTGCCCCCCCCGAACCTCGCGTCTGGTGGAACCTGCCGATTGGCTGGCATGAGAAGGTCTGGCTGACGGCCGTCGTCGCCATCGGCCTGGTCATGTTCATCATGATGCCGATCTGGCACGTCCTCGGCGCGCAGAACTCGCCGACTGAAACCTATCGCATCGCGCCCGCAGACTACTGGCAGAAGGCGGAAGCCTTCGCCGCCGGCGGCGCGCTGTCGGAGAAGACGCCGGACGGCATCCGGCCGCTCGGCGAGGATGTCTACATCGGTGCGCTGCGCTTCGGCTGGCTGCCCAACCAGATCGTGCTGGAGACCGGCCGGCCCTACCGCCTGCATGTCTCTTCGCGCGATGTCAACCACGGCTTCTCGATCCATCACCAGGGCGAGGCCGCCCGCAAAGCCAACTTCCAGGTGGTGCCCGATTACGAGTACATCCTGACGATGACCTTCGATCAGCCGGGCACCTACAACATCATCTGCCAGGAGTACTGCGGCATCGGTCACCATGTGATGGTGGGCAAGTTCGTCGTCCAGAAGGGGAAGTGAGATGTCGGCTGCGAGTATCGCGCATTCTTCGGACGGCGAGTACTGGACCTGTCTGACGACCCGGCTGCGCGTCCACCGCTCGGTCGTCCCACCGCTGATGGCCAATGCCGTCACGTCAATCGTCTTTCTGCTGATCGGCGGCATCCTGTCGCTGTTCATCGCGCTGACGCGCTGGGAGTCGCAGACGTTCTTCCGGCTGACGCCGGAGTGGTACTACATTCTGCTGAGCATTCACTCCTGGGCGATGCTGATCTTCTGGATCATCTTCATGGAGGTGGCGATCCTCTACTTCGCCTCGGCCATCGTCCTGAACACCCGGCTCGTCGCCCCGCGGCTGGCCTGGATCGCGTTCCTGATGATGCTGGGTAGCTCGCTCGTCGCCTCGGTCGTCGTGCTGGTGCAAGGGCCGGCCTGGGACCAACCGCTGCTGACTTCCTACGCGCCGCTGCGCATCCATCCGCTGTTCCTGCTGTCGGCGATCGTGTTCGCCGTCGGCACATTCGTCGCGCTCGGTGTCTTCTTCGCTACCATCTACATGGCCAAGAAGGAAGGCGCCTACACCGGCACGCTGCCACTGGTGACCTTCGGCGCCTTCATCGCCGCCGTCATCGCCGTCGAGTCGCTGATCGGCGGCTCGATCGCCTACATCTGGCAGTTCCTGCACGCGATGGGCTGGGTGGCGACGATCGACGCCGAAGCCTACCGGGTGGCGTGGTGGCTGCTCGGCCACGGCACGCAGCAGATCAACCTGGCGGCGATGGTCACGAGCTGGTATCTGCTGGCGCATCTGACCACCGGCGCGACCTCGGTCAGCGAGAAGGTCAGCCGGACGGCCTTCGTCCTCTATGTCCTGTTCATCAATCTCGGCGCGGCCCACCATCACCTGTCCGACCCCGGCGTCACCAGCCAGTGGCGCATCTTCAATGCGTCGTACGCCGTCTATGGCGCGGCGATGGGCAGCCTGATCCACGCCTTCGCCATCCCCGGCGCGGTCGAGCTAGCGTTGCGTCGCCAGGGCCACGGTGGCGTGCTCGGCTGGCTGCGGCACGCGCCGTGGGGCAACCCGGCCTTCGCCGCACTGGCCGTGTCGCTGCCGCTGTTCGGCGTGATGGGCGGCATCACCGGCCTGACCTTCGGCACCGAGCAGCTCAACATGATGGTCCACAACACGCTGGCCATCACCGGTCACTTCCACGCTACCGTCGTCGCCGGCACCTCGATCGCCTTCATGGGCGTCGCCTACGCCGTCATCCGGCTGGTCGGGCTGCGCGAGTTGCTCAGCGCGCGCTGGGCGACGATCCAACTGTATGCGTTCGGCGCCGGCATGGGCGTCTTCACCGTGGCGATGATGTGGCTCGGCTACTTCTTCGGCACGCCGCGGCGGCACCCGGACGTCTCGATCCTGCCGCTGACCCGCTCGCCGTTCCTGGAGACGATCATGGGCGTCTCCGGCATCGTCACCTTCATCGCCGGTGGTCTCTTCATCGCCCTGGCGGTCGGCTCGCTGCTGTTCGGGCAGCGCCGCGACCGTGGCCCATCGCGGCTGCCGGCGCTGGTCGGCGCCTCAGGCGAAGCCAATGGTGGCCATCACGGCCAGGCGCACGACCTGCGTGGCACGCTGGCGCTGAGCTTCATCTTCCTGGGCCTGTTCCTGGTCATCTACGTCACTCACTGGGTCAACCTGTCCGCATTGTGGCGGATCGAGTGACGGTCACACGACCGTCAGGCGCGGGTGATAGGCGTGATGCACGACGTGATTGAGCGCACCGACGATACAACCGACGTGGCGCCACCGGCCGCCGGACGAGCCAGTCGCCCGTACCTGTGGTGGGTGGGTGGCGCGGCGACCGTGGTGCTGCTGGTGCTGCTCGGCGTCGCTGAAGCCACCTGGCTCCACGATCTGCCGCAGGACCGGGCCAGCCGAGTGTCCTTGATTGCTGTGCCGGATTCCGTGCCGGCGGTCGGTCAGGCGGGGAGCGCCGGGACGCTCCCCGCCGACTGGTCGGCTGGCCTGCTCGGCAGCGCCACCAATCCGGCACTGCTGGGCGACGTCATCACGCGGCTCGATCTGCGCGATGCCCAGACCGGGCAGCCGATGACGGTCGATGCGCTGGCCCGGAGCTTCCATCTGGGCGACCAATGCATTGAGGTGAGCGGCGCCAGCGGGCCGCCGCGGCGCGGCTTGCTGATCAACGCGGTCGTGCGCACGACTGGCCCGATGGACCCTGACGATGTGATGCGGGTGTGGAGCGATCGGTTCATCGCGCAGGGCCGCGCCGGCTGGCCCGGCCTGACGATCCAGTCGGCGATGGGGGTCCAGTATGAGATCTGTCGCTGAGCGATCGGTGACGCTGCGCGTCGACCGACCATCGGTGGCGCCCGCGCCGGGTCGGGCCTGGCTGCCGGCGCACGCGCCGACGCGGGCACTGGCGCTCGGCTACTTGCGCCTGGCGGTGATGGCACTGCTGTGGTCGGGCATCTTCGTGTTGCTGGTGGCCGTCGGCCGGACGCCACTGGTCGAGATGATCGTCGGTCGTGACTTCCTGTACGTGGCGCTGGTCACCCATGTCGTGTTCGCGCTCGATGCCTGGTTGCTGAGCGCCAGCGCCGGCTTGTGGGTCATCGGCGCGGCTCGCCTGGGGCGGCCGCTGCCGGCGCGGCCGGTGCGCGCCAGTCTCTGGCTCGGCTGGGCCGGCACGGTGCTGCTGGTGGTTGTACCGTTCACCGGTGGCGGCGAGCCGGTCATGGCGGACTACGTGCCTATCCTTCTCAATCCGCTCTTCTTGCTCGGCCTGGCTGCGTTCTTCACCGGCATCGCCATCGTGGCGGTCACCTTTCTCAGCACCGTGCGCGGTGCGGCGCTGTCACCGACGGGGCTGGCGCTGGCGCTGGGCGCGCTCGGCTACCTGGCGGCGCTGGCTGCCTTCGGGCTGGCGGCGCTGCGTTGGGGGCTGACTGACTACGGCATGTTGGTCTGGGGCGCTGGGCATCTCTTCCAACTCGTCTTCGCCACCAGCCTGGTGGCGCTCTGGCTGATGATGGTCCCGATCGCTGGCTGGCTCTGGCGCAGCCTGGTCACGGCCGGGCTGGTCGGCTTCGCGCTGGCCACGCCGCTGGTGCTAGTCAGCTACATGCCGCCGCTCAGTTGGGGCAACATCGCCATCAGCTACTGGACCGCGCTCGGCGTGCCGCTGTGTCTGACCTGGCTGGCAGTAACGGGCACGCTCGTCTCCCGCGCCTGGCGGGAGCGGCGCTGGCCGGCCGTTGGCCCGACCGTGCCGTACATGCTGGTTCTGTTCGCTATCGGCGGGCTGATCGCCCTGCCCGGCCTGGGCTACGACACGCGCCTGACCGCCCACTACCATGCCACTGTCGGTGCGGTAACGATGGGCTTTATGGCGCTGGCCTACCAACTGGCGCCGGCGCTGGGCCGGCCACTTGCCTGGCCGCGGTTGGCGCGCTGGCAGACGCACCTCTACGGCCTGGGCCTGCTCTGCCTGGTGGGTGGGCTGTACTGGGCCGGCGAGGCCGGCACAACCCGCAAGATCTTTGAGGCGATCTCAACCAAGCCGGCGCTGCTGCCGGCGGCGACCCTGTTCGGCGTTGGAGCGCTGGTCACCATCGCCGGTGGCATCGTCTTCGTCGTCGAGTTGGCCTGGACGCTGGGAGGGCGCGGTCCGGCGCGCGCGGCGACGCCCGCCGGCGTGGAGGTCGGGTCGGCCGCGTCGCGGCCCATCTCGGCTGGCCGGGCGGGAGACTGAGCATGGCCGGCACGATGGCAAGGCCGGCCCGCCGCACCCGGGTCGAGGGCTGGTGGTGGTATTGGGCGATCACCGTGACGGCCGCGGTCGTCCTGGCCGGGCTGGGCATCGCGCTCGCCGAGCCGGCCGGCGCCGCGCCGCCGCCGGTGACGCTGACCGACCAGTTCGGCCAGACGGTCACGCTCGCTGATCTGCGCGGCCGGCCGGTCGTGCTGACGTTTCTGTACTCCTATTGCCCCGACACCTGCCCGATGACGCTCGGCGCCATTGCCGCCGGCCTGAACGGGATCGAGGCCGCTGGTGAGGAGCGGCCGGCGGTCGTCATCGTCACCGTCGATCCCGACCGCGACACGGTCGAGCGGCTGCGGGCCTTCGCCGGCGCCTGGCCGGCCGACTGGCGCTTCCTGACCGGCACGTACCCGCAGTTGACGCCAGTCTGGCGCGCCTACGGCGTCAGCGTCCAGAAGCGCCCGCTGGCGCACTCGTCCGAGGTTCACTCCGGCTACGCCATCGTCCACACTAACAAGACCGTCCTGCTCGACCGCGGTGGCGCGCTGACCGGCCAGTTGACCGGCGCCTGGACGGGGCCGGAGCTGGCCGCTACACTGCGCACCGCGCCCGGCACGCCGCCGGCCGCATGGCAACGCCTGGCCGATCGCCTCGATGCGTTCCTGCGCGCCTGCGGCGAGTTCGCGGCGGCGGAACCGGGACTGGCCGCCGGCATCGTGCTCGTGCTGCTGATCCCTGGTCTGCTCCTCCCGTTCTGGCTGCTGCGGCAGTTGCTCGACCAGCGCCGGCCGGCAACGCCCCGCACCGGCGGGAGGAGGTAGGGACCATGGCCGATCGCACCCGGTTCTGGTTTCTCGTGGCGACCGCGCTGGCTCTGCTGGGTGTCCTGATGGAAGGTCTCGGGTCGGACATCCTCCGGCGCGGGATGAGTCCCGACCACTGGTCGACCTTCCAGACGGCGGCGCGCAATCACCTCTACCACGCGCTGGGCCTGTTTGCCGTCAGCTTCGCCGCCATGCGCTGGTCCGGCCGCCTGGTCGATGTCGCTGGCTGGCTGCTGATCGCCGGCGTCGTCCTGTTCTCCGGCACGCTCTATCTGGTAGCCGCCACCGGCCAGGACGGGCTGCGCTCGTTGCTGCCGGGTGTCGGTGGCGTCGCGCTCATCGCCGGCTGGGCCGCACTGCTGATCGCGGTGCTGCGTCCGGCGCTAGCCGCCGGCTCCGACGTCAGCACGGATCGCTAGGGGTCGGCCACGTGTCGGGGGCACGCGGCCGGCGCACGCGGAGGAGATCGTCGTCATGCTGCTTCCTCGCATCAGCGCCCGCTTCGCCTGGCTCGCCGTGGCGACGGCGGTGGCGCTCTACGTCGTGATCGTCGTCGGTGGCATCGTTCGCGTCTCCGGCTCCGGCCTGGGCTGCCCAGATTGGCCGCAATGCTACGGGCAATGGGTGCCGCCGCTGGAGTTGGCGGCCTGGATCGAGTTCACCCACCGGATGTCGGCCAGTGTCGGCAGTGCGCTGCTGGCGGCGACGGCGCTCGTTGCCTGGCTGGCCTACCGGCGCGTGGCCTGGATCGTCGTGCCAGCGCTGGCGGCGGTGGCGCTGCTGGTGGTGCAGATCGGGTTGGGCGCGGTCACGGTCGTGCTGGAGTTGCCGCCGACGATCGTTGCCGCGCATCTCGGCACGGCGCTGCTGCTGCTGGCGATGGTGCTCGGCATCGCCAGCACTGCCTTCTTCAGCCACCTGTCGCCGGCCGCGGTGGTAGACGCGGCCACGCACGCGCGCGCCCGGCGCTACGCCCGGCACGTCGCCTGGGCGGCGCTGGCGACCTTCGGATTGCTGCTCACTGGCGCGCTGGTGGCCGGCGCTAGCGCGACCTGGGCCTGCCCGGGCGTGCCCTGGTGCGAGCAGCAGTTGCGGGCGCGTAACCCGCTGGCCGAGTTGCAGATGGTCCACCGCATCGTGGCGGTGGTGGTGACCGGCGTGCTGGCCTGGTTGGCCGTGCGCGGCTGGCGGCTGCGCCACGATCTGCCCGGCGTCGGCAGCCTCGGGCCGCTGGCGGTGGTGCTGGCGCTGGCACAGATCGGCGTCGGCGTGGTAGGGGTGCTGATCAACATGCCGGCGGCGGCACAGGGGCTGCACCTGGCGGTCGCCTCGCTGCTGTGGTCGGCGGTGGCCGTGCTGGCGGTGCTGGCCCGTCTCGGCGCCGACCGGCTCGCTCGCGCGACCGTCGCGGCCGGCGAGCGAGTTGCCCCGCCCGCGGCAACATCGTCCTGGCCCGGACAGCCGGCTCCAACGCCATAGGGAGACCTCGCCACCGGCGACACCGCCGGGCGGCGAGGTGTTCACCGAGGTCTCCCCGAGGCCCCCATCCTCTACTCCGGCGTGCGTGGCCAGCCAGGGCGTCGGTGATCGGGCGGTTTCAGGACCGGCCAACCGGTCGTGCCGGCGCCGGCAGGCGCCGGGCGACGGCCGCCTGGAGCGCGCGCAGCTCGGGCGCGCCGGCCAGCCAGGCGGTGACCAGATAGCCGGCCGCACCCCAGCCCAGCGCCGTCAGCAGCCAGGCGATCTCGACCAGGCCGCGCCCGCGCGCCGGGCTGGTGACGACCGCCAGGGCCTCGCTCACGGGCAGCAGCAGCGCCGCCATGACCATCGCCGCCAGCGTCGTGCGCCCGAGCGCGCCGGCCAGTCCGCCCAGCAGCGGGCCGAGGCGGCGGCGCAGCAGCACCAGCAGCAGCGCCATCTCCGCCAGCGCCGCCAGGCTGAGACTGAGCGCCAGCCCGGCGTGGCCCATCGGCCCGATCAGCAGCAGGCTGGTGCCCAGCGTCAGCGCGATCGTCGCCAGCGACGCCACCACCGGTGTGCGCGTGTCATGCATGGCGTAGAAGGTGCGCGTCAGCGCCTCCACTGCCGCCACGCCGATCAGACCCAGCGCGAACCAGGCCAGGGCCTCGCTCACCAGCGCCGTCGACTCGGCGGTGAAGGTGCGCCACTGCAGCAAGACCTGCACCAGCGGCACACGCAGCACGAGCAGCCCAACTGCCGCCGGCACGGTGACGAACAGCAGCAGGCGCAGCACCGCCTGCGTCGTCGCCCGCACCGCCGCCAGCTCGGCGCGGCCGTACTGCTCGGCCAGCGTCGGGAAGATGACCGTGGCCAGGCTCATGGCGAAGATGCCGTGCGGCAGCATCGCCAGCAGGTAGGCGTAGTTGAGCGCCGCCAACCGGCCCTCGGGCAGGCGTGAGGCCAGGTTCGTCAGGATGATGAAGTTGACCATGAAGGCGGCCTGCCCCAGCACGCGCGGCCCGAACAGGCGCGCCATCTCCGGCAGGCCGTCGACGCGCACCGACAGCACCGGCCGGTAGTGCAGGCCGGCTCGCCACAGCCCCGGCGTCTGGACCAGGAAGTGCCCGGCCGCGCCGGCCACGACGCCGAGCGCCAGACCGTAGATGCCGAGCGCATCGTTGAGCAGCAGCGCGCCGCCGATGATGCCCAGGTTGTAGGCGACCGGCGCGAAGGCCGGCCAGACGAAGCGCTTGCGCGCGTTGAGGATGCCCATCGCCGCTGCGCCCAGGCCGAGCAGCAACGGCGACAGCAGCAGCAGTCGCGTCAGCGCCACCGCCAGGTCGAGCTGATCGCCGGTCAGGCCGGGCGCGATGATCGTCGCCATCAGCCACGGCGCCAACAGATAGCTGACGGCCGCCAGCACCAGCCCGGCCGCCAGCGCCAGCGTCACGACGGCGTTGGCCAGCCGCCAGGCGCGGGTCGACTCGCCTCTGGCCCAGAAGCCGACGAATACCGGCAGGAAGGCCGAGCCGAAGGCGCCGCTCATGACCAGCAGAAAGAGTGTGTCCGGCAACCGGAAGGCGGCGACATAGGCATCGTAGGCGGCGGTCGTGCCGTACTGCGCGCCGATGATGATCTCGCGCAGCAGCCCGAGCAGCCGGCTGAGGACGAAGCCGACCATGACGATGGCCGAGCCGCGCACCAGCTCGACCGCGCTGGTCCCGGCCGGCTGCGCCGTGGTCGAGGGCGAGTGCTGACCGGCCGTGGGCACGGCGGCCTCGCTCACCGGCCGACCGCCGCGCACGTCATCAGTCTGCCGGTCCTCGGCGCCTGACCCTCACGAGACTCGGCCGATGTCAACGGATGCTCCCCTCATGGGGGTCATGGTGCTCCAATCAGCCTCCACCTGCCCGTGTGAAGGCGCCCGCCCCCAAGCGGCGGCCGCCCCAGCCCCAGCTTCCCTGGCTACCCCTTGATGCCGCTCATGACGATGCCGCGCACGAAGTAGCGCTGGGCGGCGAAGAAGAGGATGATGCAGGGGATGGCGGCGATGATCGTGCCGGCCATCAGCAGGTGCTCCTTCGGCTCGCTGCCGTCGGTCGGCGCGGTCTGGAAGTAGCGCAGGCCCAGCGAGACGGTGAAGTTCGTCGGCGTATTGAGGTAGATCAGCGGCTGGATGAACTCCTGCCAGTGTTGCAGGAACGACAGGATTGCCACGGTCGTCATCGCCGGTCGCATCAGCGGCAGCAGTACCAGCCACAGAGTCTGGATCGAGCTGGCGCCGTCGATCTTGGCTGCCTCGTCGAACTCGCGCGGCAGGGTCAGGAAGAACTGGCGCAGCAGAAAGATGTAGAAGGCGCCGCCGCCGAACCAGGCCGGCAGCCACAGCGGCACCAGCGTGTCGAGCTGGCCGAACTGCTTCCACAGCAGGAAGCTGGGCACGATCGTCACCTCCCAGGGCACGATCAGCGTCGCCAGCACCAGCGTGAAGAGCATGTTGCGGCCGGGGAACCGAAACCGGGCGAAGCCGAAAGCGACCAGCGTCGCCGAGATGACCTGCCCAACCACCGCCAGCACGCAGACAATGATCGAGTTCAGGTAGAAGGTGGCGAACGGCACCATGTTCCAGGCGCGGCTGTAGTTCTGCCAGCGCCACTCCTCCGGCAGGAAGGTCGGTGGGAAGGTGACGATCTCCTGAGGCGACTTGAGCGACGACAGGACGGTCCACAGGAACGGCCCGAAGAAGAAGACGGTCAGCAACAGCGCCATGCCGTAGAAGCCGGCTCCCCCGCGCAAGCGGAGCCACTGCTTGGCGCGCGTCGACGACCGGACCTGGTCCTGCTCCGAGAGAGTGGCGACATTACCGGCCATCGTTGCCTCGCTCGCTCGATTCCTCGCCAGCGTAGAAGACCCAGTACTTCGAGGCCGTGAATTGCAGCACGGTCAGCGCCAGCACGACGACCAGGAAGATCCAGGCCAGCGCCGAGGCGTAGCCCATGCGCGAGAACTGGAAGGCATTGTTGAACAGGTAGTAGACGTAGAAGTAGGTCGCGTAGGCCGGGCCACCGCCGGTGGCGATATAGGCGATCGAGAACACGCTCAGCGCAGCGATGACCGAGATGATCAGGTTGAAGAACATCGTCGGTGAGATCATCGGCAGGGTGATGTTCCAGAAGCGCTGCCAGGCGTTGGCGCCGTCGATCTCGCTGGCTTCGTGCAGTTCCTTGGAGACACCCTGCAGGCCAGCCAGGAAGACGATCATGCGGCTGCCGCCGACACTGCCCCACATGGCGATGATGGCCACCGACGGGATCGCCCAGACGGTGCTTTGCAGCCAGCCCGGCCCGGGGTTGATGCCGACCAGGCTGAGCAGGTAGTTCATCACGCCGATACTGGGCTGAAAGATCCAGATCCACAGCAGCGCTGAGGCGATGATCGGCGTGATCGTCGGCAAATAGTAGAGGGTGCGGAAGATGGTCGTGCCCTTGTAGCCCTGGTTGAGCAGCAGCGCCGCGCCCAGCGAGCCGATGATGCCGAGCGGGACGATCAGCAGCGCGAAATAGACTGTGCGCCACAGCGATGGCCAGAAGAGGCGATCTTTGAAGAACGCCTCCTCGAAATTGGCCAGGCCGACGAACGGCGGCGGCCAGACGAGGACGTTGTAGCTGGTGAAGCTCAGGTAGAGCGAGAACACGACGGGGAAGATGGTGAAGACCGAGAAGCCGAGCAGCCAGGGGGCGATGTAGAGGTAGCCCTCTATCGCCTCTTGCCGCCGTATCGACCAGCTCTGCCGCTGCCCCGGCGCCATCACCATACCGCCTCCAGTGACGAGTGATGAGTGGGGGTACACGTGCTCATCACTCGTCACGCATCACTCGATTATGCCCTGGGCATGTCCAGGACTTGCTGGCACTCCTGGTCCAGCTCCTGGAAGAACTTGTCGGTCGGCTGGGCGTCGCCGACGAACAGCGCCGTCAGCTTCTGCCAGAAGACCTGATTGTACTCCTGGGTGCGGAAGTTGGCGGCGAAGCGCGGTGGCTGGGCGATGGCGATGGCCTCGATGAACGGCGGGTGCAGCGGGTTGGCCTTCAGGCGCGCGTCTTCGAAGACGTCCTTGCGGCCGCCGGAGGTGCCCGAGGCGCCGCCGCGACCCTCGCCCAGGCGGATGCCGGTCTCCTTGTCGCACAGGAACTTGGTCAGCTCCCAGGCCTCCTTGGGGTACTTGGTCTTGGAGTAGATACCGATGGCGTCAGCGATGGCCTGCGAGCCACGCTTGCCGCTTGGCCCGACCGGCATCAGCGTGTTCTTGACCTCGAACTTGTCCTTGACGCGCGTCTGAACGCTCTTGGTCCAGGAGCCGGACTGGAACATCGCTCCGGCGCCAGCGACGAACATGGCGTCCACGTCGCCGGTGATCTGCTTGAGTGACGGCGCGACCTTGTGCTTGAAGACGGCGTCATAGACCCAGCTGATGGCTTCCTTGAACTTCGGGTCGGTCAGTTGCGACTTCTTGCCCTCGGCGTCCATGAGTTCGGCGCCGAACGCGCGGGCATAGTGGACGGTCGCCTGCCAACCGCCGGGGTTGTCGCCGGAGGTGAGCCAGGCCAGGAAGCCGTAGCGCTCGACGCGGTCGCCAGTGGCCTTGGTCAGCGCCTTGGCTGTGGTCAGCAGATCGTCGAACTTCATATCCATGCTGGGCTCTTTGGCGCCGGCCTCCTTGAAGGCGTTGGCGTTGTAGTAGAGGCCCATCTGCCCCGGCTGCAGCTTGAACGGGAGCGCGTACAGCTGGCCATTGAGCAGCAGTTGGTCCAAGGCGGCCTTGTAGTACTGGCTGGTATCGAACTTCTCCTGGCTGACGAAGTCGTCGACGGGCTGGAGGATGCCGGTCGCGCCCCAGATCGGCCAGCCGATGCTGAGGGCCATCCACAGCACATCGCCGACCTGGCCGCCGGCCACCAGCGTCTGGACCTTCTGGTAGTACTCGCCGCCGGGGAACTGCTCCGGCTTGACCTCGAGGCCGGTCTTGTCGGCGAACTCGGGCAGCCGGTCGTTGAGGGTATCGGCCTCGGATCCGGTGCGGGAATGGTAGCGCAAGGTGATGCCCTTGGCGCCGGAGGCGGGCTTGATGACGGCCGGCACGGTTGCCTCGGCGGCTGGCTTGGGCGCCTCGGTCGGCTTAGCGGCCGGGGCGGCCGGGGCGGTCGTCGGTGCGGCGGCGGCCGGCTTGGTCGGCTCGGCGGCCGGCTTGGCCGTTGGGCTAGCTGGCGCGCCACCGCAGGCGGCCAGCAGGGCGGCGCTGGTCAGGCCCAGCCCGCCCAGCTTCAACAGGTCGCGACGTGTCGTGCCCCGCGGGTGCTGCATGGTAGTCTTCCTCATCCTCGTGGCGGCTGGCGCCAGACGAATGCCACGGACAGGCGCACACCTGCCGTCTGGAACGCTCCGGATGCGCGGCGGGCACGTGATGCGCCAGGGGATGCGGGTCGGCAGCACCGGTCCTGGCGTGGTTGTCGCCCGTGGCCGCAGTATAAGCCGGGCGCGGTGGGCCGTCAATCCGGCTCCGGCGCCGTTAGCCGCGTCGCCAGGGCGTGTAGAGGAAGCCGCGGTAGCGGCCGAGGACGTGGGCCTGGACGGTGGGATGCATCTCAGCCAGATAGCTGATGAAGTGGCCGGGCGGCACGGTGTTGCCGGCGAACATGCCGTAGTGGACCGGCACGACCGTATCGACGCCGATGGCGGCCGCCAGCTCGGCCGCCTCGCGGTAGTCCAGGTTGCCGATCGTGCCGGCGCGGGTGCGGAAGAAGTCGCGGCCGTTGATTGGCAGGAAGGCCAGGTCGATCGCCAGCGGCGCCAGTGTCTCGACCAGCCCTTCGTAGGGGATGGTGTCGCCGGCGTTGTAGATCGTCAGGTCGTCGACGCGCAGGATGTAGCCCAGGTAGGGGTAGCCGAGCGTGGGATGCTCGTCGAACGCCTCGTGCTTGGCGGCGATGGGCAGTATCTCGATCGGCCCCAACACCAGCGGCTGGCCGGCTTCGGCGGCCACGACGCGGGCCGCGTCACCAACGAGCGCGGCGACCCGCTCGGCCGCCGGCCGGGGTGCGACGACGCGCGCCTGAGGCGACGCGGCCGCCAGCGCCGGCAGCGCCGCCGGGTCGATGTGGTCGCCGTGGTCGTGCGTGCACAGCACCAGGTCGGCGTGGTTGATCGCCTCGGGTGCGCAGGCCGGTGGCGTCAGTCGGCGCGCGCTCGGCACGAGGTACGGGTCGATGTAGACGATGTCGCCCGCGATCTTCAGCACCAGGCTCGACTGGCCCAGCCACCAGACCGCGACCGTGCCCGATGGCACGACCTGCCGCGTGATCTCCTCCACCAGCGCCGTCCCGGTCACCGCCTGCGCCATCCTGCCGCCTCCTCGTCGTCGTGGCAGTATAGCGCGCGATTGGCGCGCGGCGCGGGCAGGGAACTCAGGCGCGGACCTAGCGGCGCAGCGCCTCGCGCAGCATGGTGCGGGCCGGGTCGCCGGCGCCGGCAGCGTGGCAGTCGGCATAGACCGCCATCCGGCTCCACTCCAGCAGCGCCAGCGCCTCGAGCGGCGTCAGCTCGGCCGGCGCGGCCTCGGGTGCGAGCGCCAGCAGCCGGTGCAGCCGGTGCAGGCTGACGTCCGACCAGGCCGTGGGTGGGGGCATGCGGGGTATCGGTGCGTCCATGGGGGGCTCCTGCCCGTGGGGGCCGGGCGGCGAGTGCTTGCCCTGGTATACGAGTCAACGATCGATTTGGATGATTGGCCGCCGCACGGTATCTAGACCGCCAGCGGCTCCAGCAGCAGGGCCGCCATGGCGAGCGTGACGGCGATGGTGTTGTAGGCCAGGTGCTGCAGCGCCGAGGCGTCGATGCCCCTCCGCTCGGCCTCGGAGATGGCGAAGCGCAGGTGGCCGAAGGCGGGCGGTGGGTCGCCGGGCGCCGGCTCGCGGCGGGCAGCGCGCAGGTAGACGGCGGTGAACAGCAATCCCACCGGCGCCAGGCCCAGCAGGGCGACGCCGAGTGGCACGCCGACGAGCATGTGCACCAGCCCGAACGCCAGGCTGCGCCCCAGGCCATCGCGCCAGCCGCGCGTGCCGCGCCGGAACCAGTACTCCTCGATCAGCGCCAGCGCCGGCAGGCAGGCCAGCAGCAGCAGCGCGTAGGGCACGGCGAACCAGATGCCGACCTGCAGCCCGGCGCCGGCCACGTTGCCGGTCTCGCTCGCGCCGAGCAGGCTCAGCAGGCTCCAATTCAGCAGCGGCACGTCGGCGGTGAGGAGAAAGACGGTGAATGGCAGCAGCAGCGCGGCCAGGCCGACCAGCAGGTGGCGCGGACGGATGCGCCGGAACGGCCCGACGATGTCGCGCCGCCAGTCGAGCCGCAGCAGGCTCTGTCCCAGCAGCCCGGCCATCAGCAGCGCCATCGGCCAGCGCGAGCCGGTCGCCACCGTCAGCAGGCCGGCCACCGCCACCAGCGCCATCGTCAGCAGGAGCGCCTGAATCATCCTGGCTCCCTCGCGCGCCCGGTTCCCTGAGCGGGCGGCCATGCTTCTGCTGGCATCTACGTCGGCCGGTGGCCGGCGGTTCGCGGGCGGCCCTGGCGGCAGTGCTCCACTTGGGAGGAGGCCGGCATGCGGCCGGTGTCAGTCACGCTGCGGGACAGCCGTAGGGACCCACAGGCACCTGGGTGACTCTTTGAGTTCGCTGCCGCCGACGATACGCGTCTGCAACGGGCCGGTCGCTCCCAGTGGGCGCGCCCCATCCTTGCTCGCTGCATGATGGCCGGCGATTGAAACCGTGCCTGAAGGGTCTGCCGGCCACGACACCCGCCTGTGCGGATTAGGACGGAACCCAACCCCGCCCGCGGCGGCGGACGTCGTGGCGCTACAGCACCCCACTGGTGTGACTTCAGTCGCCGGCCTCTCATTGGACAGCGTGCTACACTCCGGGGCGGGACCGGGGAAGTGGGCGGGGAGAAGGGCATGGCTCGGCCGCGGGTGCATCTGGCCGCCACGGTGCTGGCGCTGGCGCTGCTGCGCCGCCGGCTGAGCTGGCCGGAGCGAGCGGTGGCGCTGGTGGCCGGCGTGCTGGTCGATGCCGATCATCTGGTCGATCTGGCGCTCGCCCGCTGGGCCGGCCGGCGGCGCTGGGTGGTCCTGCCGCTGCACGGCTGGGAGCTGGTGGCGGCGCTGCTGCTCGGCGGCCGCGGGGCGCTGGCCGGGCCGGCGCGCGTTGGGGCGCTGGCGCTGCTGCTGCACCTGCTGCTCGACCTGGCGACGAATCGGCCCGCCCGGCCGGCGCTGTACTCGCTGCTGTACCGGGGCCGCCATGGCTTCCGCGCCGATCGCCTGCGTGCCGGCCAGGGGCGCGGCGGCTGGATGCGGCAGCGCTGGTGGCAGTGGCTGTGAGCGCGGGGATGCGCGGGATTGTGGGCTGATGGAGACGCCGACCGATGCCGCGCCCATCGCCATGGCCGCTGGCCTGGCCACCGCCGACACGCCGCCGCGGGCGATGGTGATCGTGAACCCGCACGCCGGGCTGGGCCTGTGGCCCGGCGCCATGCCGGCTGCCGACCGGCTGGCCGGCGCCGGCTGGCAACTCGACGTCGTTCAGACCGAGGCTGAGGGCCATGCCACCGAACTGGCGGCGACGGCCGTCGAGCGCGGGTACGCCGCCGTCGTTGGCTGTGGCGGCGACGGCACGCTCAGCGAGATCGTCCAGGCGCTGGCCGGCACGCCGGTGGCGCTGGGCATCATCCCGACCGGGACGGCCAACGTGCTGGCGCGCGAGTTCGGCATTCCACTTGACCCGGTGCGCGCGGCCGATGTGCTGCTGACCGGCGCGGTCCAGCCGATCGACGTCGGCCGCGCCGGCGCGCGCGCCTTCATTATGATGGCCAGCGTCGGCCTGGATGCCGACGTGGTGCAGGCGGTTCAGCACGCACCGCGCCGCCGGCCACGGCTGCTGAAGGCGCCGCTGATGATCGCCGCCTTCGTCCGGGCCTTGTTCGTCCATCCGGGCGTAATGATGACGGTCACGCTGGACGGGATGGTCGTTCGGGACCGGATGATCATGGCCGTCGTCAGCAATATTCGCGGCTACGGCGGCGTGCTGGAGATCGCGCACGAGGCCGTCGTCGACGACGCCATGCTGGACGTGGTGCTGTTCCACAACGTGCCGGTGCCGGCGCGCATCGCCAATCTCGTCAGTGTGCTGCGCCGTCGTCACCGGCGCCAGCCGGGCGTGACCTATCACCGGGCGCGCCACATCCGCATCGAGACCGCCCAGCCGGTGCCGGTGCAGGCCGACGGCGACATCGTCGACCAGACGCCGATGACCTTCACAGCCGACCCGCGGGCGCTGCGGCTGGTGCTACCGGCGCGGCCCGGCTGATGGCTCGACGCTCGGCTCGGCGCTGGGGTCGGGTGGCGGGCTGAGGCGCCGGACCTTGACGACGCCGGTGGCAGGGTGGCGGCTCAGCCGGGGCGCCAGTCGGTCGGTGCCGGCCACGGCGTAGACCATGCGGCTCAGGCCAAGGTCGGGCCGGCGGGCGCGGGCGGTGGTCGCCGGCCACGCCGTGAAGTGGAAGTCGCCGTCGGGCCAACCCAGCACGCGCGCCAGGATCGTCTCGGCCTGACTGGCCATCAGCTCGGCCAGCCCGTCTACCACAACCAGCCGGTCCGAGCGCAGGCGCGCGCCGAGCGGCAGCGCTGGCGGGCACTCAGCCGGGTCGGCCAGCAGCAGGGCGTGCTGCTCGGTGGGCAGCCGGCCGGGGTGCGCCAGCCAGGTCTCCAGGTGGAGCGAGGCGGCCGACGAGGTGACGGCCACCAGCCGGCCAGCGGCGAAGACCAGCACCGCGTCATCGCCGTCGCGGCCCAGGCTGAGCGCGCCGGTCACGCCGCGCCGCGTCAGCAGCGACAGCAGTTCCGACGCGCTAACCTCGGCCAGATCGCCAGATAGCGCCATGGACGACCTCCCACCACCGGCGCCCGCCGGCAGACCCACCCCGCCTCATCATCAGCATCGGCCACCGCGTGCCGGGGCTGAAGTGGGTGGGTGGAGGAGCGTCTGGTTGTCACCGCCTCTCCTTAGCTTGATGCGCATCGGCCTCATCGACCGCTACCCCCCGAATGATCGTGACGAGTTCGGGACCAATGGCGGCTAGCCGCCGCCGGCCGGCGCGGGTCAGAATCAAGACCGAGCCGCCGCCGCCGGCGACCTGCGTTCGCGCCTGGAGTGGGTCCATGTCCCGTCGTCATCACCACGGCCGCCGGGTCGGGCTGGTGGCGCTGGTCGCGCTGGCGCTGCTGGGTGGGTTGCTGCCCGGCAGTCCGCCGCCGCTGGCGGCCGCCCCGAGCATCGGTGGCGCGCCGGTCTTCCCGATCGACAATATCTGGAACCGGCCGATCACCGATCTGCCGGTCCATCCCCAGTCTGCCGCTTACCTGGCGACCATCGGGCTGACCGCCGCGCTGAAGGCCGACTTCGGCGCTGGCCTCTGGGACGGCGGCCCGATCGGCATCCCCTACACGGTCGTGCCCGGCAGCCAGCCGAAGGTGCCGGTCCATTTCACCGCCTACGGCGACGAGAGCGACCCCGGCCCGTACCCGATCCCGCCCGACGCCCCCATCGAGGGCGGACCACAGAGCGATGGCGACCGCCACGTGCTGGTCGTCGACAAAGACAACGGCGTCCTCTACGAGCTCTACCGCGCCTTCCCCAACCCCGATGGCAGTTGGAACGCCGACTCGGCCGCACGCTGGCCGCTGACCTCGAACGCGCTGCGGCCCGATACCTGGACCTCGGCCGACGCCGCCGGCCTGCCGATCTTGCCCGGCCTGGCTCGCTACGATGAGGTCGCCGCCGGCGCCATCACTCACGCGCTGCGCTTCACCGTGCCGCGCACGCGCAAGGCGCACCTGTGGCCCGCCCGCCACGACGCCAGCTCCTCGACCGATCCGAACCGCCCGCCGATGGGCCTGCGCCTGCGGCTCAAAGCGTCGGTTGACATCAGCGGCTACCCGACCCAGGCCCGCGTCGTCCTGCAGGCGCTCAAGGACTACGGCATGATCCTGGCCGACAACGGCAGCGCCCTCTACGTCAGCGGTGCGCCCGACGCGCGCTGGGATAATGACCAGCTGGCCCGCCTGCGCGGCGTGCGCGCCACCGACTTCGAGGCCATCGACGTGGCCGGCCTGATGGTCGACCCGCACTCGGCTCAGGCGCGGGTAACGGGTGGCGCGGCGCCACCGGCCGGCGCGACCGACTGGTACTTCGCCGAGGGCTACACCGGCCCCGGCTTCGACGAGTACCTGACCATCCAGAACCCCAACGGCGCGGCCGCCGACGTCGCCATCACCTACGTCCGCAACGGCGCCGGTCCGGTCCAGCGCACACTGGCCGTGGCGCCGCACGCCCGCGCCACCGTATCGGTCCACGAGACCGGCCAGGGCGTTGGCCGCAACCAGGAGGTCAGCGCGCTCGTGCGCAGCACCAACGGCGTCGGCATCGTCGTCGAGCGCCCGATGTACTTCACCTACACCGGCTCGGCCGGCGCCATCACCGGCGGCCACACCGCGCTCGGTGTCCAGGTGCCGCGCCAGACCTGGCTGTTCGCCGAAGGCTGGACCGGCGCCGGCTTCGACGAGTACCTGACGATCATGAACCCACACGCCACGCCCGCGCCGGTCACGATCACCTACTACCTGAGTGGCGGCCAGCCGCCGGTCGTGCGCCAGCTCACCGTCCCGGCCGCTCGCCGCGCCACCGTCGCCGTCCACGACCCGGTTCAGGGCGTCGGGCGCGACCAGGCCGTGTCGGCGCGGGTCGAGACGAGCCTGCCGGCCGGCATCGTCGTCGAGCGCCCGACCTATTTCCGCTACACTGGCAGCATGGGCGCCGTCACCGGCGGCCACACCGTCATGGGCGCCGCCGCGCCGCGCACGGGCTGGTCCTTCGCCGATGGCATCACCACCGCCGGCTGGGACGAGTACCTGACTATCCTCAACCCGGCTGCCACCGACGCGGCAGTGCGCCTCACCTACTACGTCGCCGGCCAGCCTGCACCCGTGATCCACGACCTGACCGTGCCGGCCAGCAGTCGCGCCACCGTGCCCGTCTTCGGCGCCGCGCCCGGCATCGGCCGTGGCCACACGCACGGCACGACCGTCACCAGCACCAACGGCGTCGGCATCGTCGTCGAGCGCCCGATCTATTTCGCCTACAGCAGCGCCGTCAACGGCGGCCACGACCTGATGGGCGTGGCCGCGCCCGCGCCAGTCTGGCTCTTTGCCGAGGGCTACACCGGCGCCGGCTTCGACGAGTACCTGATCGTCCTCAACCCCAACTCCACACCCGCCGCCGTCACCATCACCTACTCCGCCGGCGGCGTGACCATCACGCGTCCGCTCTCCATCGCCGCCTTCGACCGCGCCACCGTCGCCGTCCACGACGCCGGCCAGGTCGGCCGCAACCAGGCCGTGTCGGCCCGCGTCGAGACGTCCCACCGCGGCGGCATCGTCGTCGAGCGGCCAATGTACTTCACCTACGGCGCCGGCATCGACGGCGGCCACACCGCGCTGGGGTACGCCGAGTAGGCCGGCGCGAGCGGCTCGTCATTCGTGGGCCGCAGGGACAGCCAGTGTGGCGGTCCGGGTAAGCCGTCAATGCGGCGCGCCCATGGAGCAGCAGTACGGGTCAGGGCGCCGGCAGGGCTGCGCTCGACACGCATGGCCGCCAGCGGCGTGCTACACTCGGCCGCGCCAGGGGACCGGCCACCAGCACCGTCCCGGCCCATTGGCGACTGGCTCAGCGATGATGCGCCCGGGCGCGATGACGTGCGCCCCTCCGCCTGCCCACTGGCGACCGACAACTGACAACGGGAGGAACGATGGCAACCGTCCTCGTCATCAACGGCCCCAACCACGCCTTCGACAAGAGTGCGCCGCTCATCCACGAGGCGCTGACGCGGCAGGGCCACGCCAGCACGCTGACGACCGACTCATCGGTGCTGACCTCCCCCGACCTGAACCACTACGACGTCATCGTGCACGGCATCGGCTTCACCCGCCGCGTGCCGCAGCCGGACGGATCGCGGGTCCTCGCGCCGGTGCTGAGCGCGGCCGAGTCCGACGGGCTGCTCGCCTACGTGCGCGGCGGCAAGGGACTGATCGGCATCCACGGCTCGGGCTGGTGGATCGGCGGCGAGCACATCCGCCTCATCGGCGGCCACGCCAACTGGCACCCGCCCGGCCTGGAGTTCAGCGTCCAGATCGACGATCGGCAGCACCCGATCACCGAGGGCATCGACGACTTCACGGTGCAGGACGAGATCTACATGTCGGCCTGGGACCCGGATGTTCACGTGCTGGCCACCGCCGGCTGGTCCGGCGGCCGTCACCCGATGGCCTGGACCCACCAGTACGGCGCCGGGCGCGTCTTCTACACCACGCTCGGCCACGGCCCGAACACGTTCGAGCACCCGGTGATGCAGCGCCTGCTGGCCAACGCCGCCGCCTGGGCCGCCGGCGCCTAAACCGAAGCCCAGACGGGATGCCCAGGCCACCGTAGGGGTGGTTCGCGAACCGCCCCTACGCTACGCAATACGAAGTATGCTATTCCCATGCGCGCTTCGGTATAGACTACGCCGCGTGCCGGCGGGGCGGCCGCCAGCGCCGGCACGCGGCGTAGTCTAGGCGCCGAACTGCCCGGTGTGCCGCAGCGGCTACTCATCCCCAGCCTGCGGGTCAACGCACCCGTGCGGGCCGTCGCCGTCGACGCGCAGGGCAACATGGAGTCGCCAGCCACCGCCTGGGAGACGGCCTGGTACGCGCCGGGACCGCGCCCGGGTCAGATCGGCAACGCCGCCATCGCCGGCCACGTCGATTTCGCCGGCGTCGGACCGGCCGTCTTCTGGTCCCTGCGCGCGCTTGACCCCGGCGATGCTGTCTGGGTGATCGACGACACCGGCGCGCGCCGCCGCTTCCTGATCGAGATCGTTGCCGACTACCGCCCGGCCGAGGCGCCGCTGGAGCGCGTCTTCGGCGATCATGCCGAAGCGAACTTGAATCTCCTCACCTGCGCTGGCGACTTCGACCCCCTGTCGCGCTCCTACGACCGGCGCGTCGTCGCCTATGCGCGCCTGGACCCCGCCGCCTGAGTCGGCCGCGCTCCTGCCACGGCGGCAGGGCGCTCGCCCGCGTATGGTAGTATCCGCCAGCATCGCCCACGGGGGCGATGGGCCGCGGAGGGAAGCGCAATCGTCCGACTGTCCCCGCCACTAGTCGTGATAGTCGGGTTCGTCGTGCTCCTGACGGCCTGTGCCGCGTCGCCGCTGGCGCCCGCGACGCTCCCACCGACCGTGGCCCCGACCGGGCCGGCCACCATGGGAACGCCATCGCCGACCGTCGCTGCCCCGCCCACAGCCACCGTCACGGTCCCGGCGCCGACGGCAACCGCCCCGCCGCCGAGCGCGACGGCTGGTCCGCCGACGCCGGCGCCGACGCTCGTGCCAACGATCGCGCCGCCCACGCGCCCGCCCGCGCCGACCGCGACCCCGCCCCCCCCGACGCGCCTGCCGCCGACCGTCACCGTGCCGGCCACGGGCGCGCCACCCCTTGCACCCGCCGCCGCCACCCCGATGATGGGCGGGTCTCCGACCGCCACGGTCGCCCTGACCCTCCCGCCGCCGGCCACAGCCACTCCCGCCGCCACCGCCACGAGCCTGCCCGTGACCGCCGCGCCGGCTACCACCGCCACCACCTCTGCCACCTCGCCACCGGCTGGCGCCGCGCGCACGGCCACGCCAGCCCTCACCGCGACGCGCGCGGTCACGGCGACGGTTCCCACCCCCGCCCCGCCGACCGCCACGCCGAGTCCGCGCCCCACCGCAACCATCACGCCTTCGCCCCCGCCGACACCGACCGCCATCCCGGACTACAGCGGCCGCATCGACGTCGCGCTCGACCCCGGCCACAGCATCGCCGACCCCGGCGCCAGCGGCGGCGGCCTGGTGGAGTACCAGTTGACGCTGCCACTGGCGCGCGCGGTCCAGGCCCGCCTGGAGGCGCAGGGACTGGCCGTCGTCCTCACCCGCACCGATGAGCGGCCGCTGACCGCCTACAAGAACGCCGATGAGACAACACGCATCCGCCTGGAGCAGGAGGCGCGCATCGCCGCTGGCGCCGGCGCGCGCATCTACGTCTCGCTCCACTTCAACGGCTACACCGACCCGAGCGTCGGCGGCAGCAGCGTCTACTACAATCCTGATAACCATGGTCCGGCCAGTCGCACGCTGGCAGAGGCCATCCAGCGCGAAATCGTGGCACGGGTGCCGGCGGCCACCGGCTACCCGCTGCGCGACCGCGGCGTGCTGTCCGACCTGACCGCCGGCAAGCCCTACGGCCACTTCTTCTCGCTGCGCGGCCCCTTCCCGTCGGTCCTGGTCGAGGCCATGTTCCTGACCAACCCGCGCGAGGCAGCCCTGCTCGCCGACCAAACCACCCTCGACGCCCTGGCTGACGCTTACGCCGCCGGCATCACGCGCTACCTCGCCGCGGAGTGACGAGTGCTGAGGGCTGGTCGGTCGGGCTGGTCCACCCCGCCCACTGGAGCGGACAGCGTCGACATCATGGGCGCGAAGCGCCGGCCACACAGCCCCCATCCTCCATCACACGGGCATCGTCCGGCCGGCGTGACGGCGCACGGTGTCGATGACTGGCTGCGACTGCGGGCCGGCACTTGATGCACGTACACCCTGATCGTACAGTTCGCGCCAATCGTTCGGCCGCATCGTGCTGTAGAAGACGATGCCCGCCGCTCGGCAGGCGTCGCGCACGCGCGCCTGGGCCGCCTGCATCACCGGGCCATAGGGCGGGTCGTGGGCGAAGTCAGGGTCGGGGTCATAGCCCTCGCGGAAGTAGCGCGGAGCCAGCGACATGCCCATGTCACCCGGCCCCCACTCGGCGAAGGCCAGGCCCGGCGTCGCCAGCGTCGCTTCGGCATTGGCCAGCGCCCGCTTGTTCTCCACCTTCAGCCCCAGCACCAGCTCACCCTCGGGGTTGAGCGGCCAGGGGTCGGCCTTGGCCAGATACTCGTGCACCGGCAGTCCCCAGATCTCGGCCGCCGAGCCTTGGCCTCCCCCGCCGCGCCGGCCGTCACCCAGGTGATCGCGGCCCGGCTCGTTGAAGGGGTAGCGCGCCGCGCGCACGAACGCCGCGATGGCGTCCGGTGTCTCGGCGTGGCAGAGCAGCAAGCCATGCACGCCGGCTGACAGCAGGTGGTCGATCTGCCAGGCGTTCGCCTCGACCACCGCCGCCGATGGCCCGGTGCCGGGCAGCGTGGCGACCACCGGCACGGTTCGATGGCCACTGCGGGTCGGCCCGCCAGCGACCATGCCCTTCATGAACGCCCGCAGCCCGGCCATGTCGAACGGGTGATGCTCGAAGTCGATGATGAAGCAGTCCAGCGGCGTCGTGACCGCCTCGATGCCGGCCTCGTAGGTCAGCGCCGGCACGCCGCCGCCGAAGATCGGCTGGTCCTGCTCCCACAGCTCGATGAGTCGGTTGACGCGCGGCATGCCATTGCCCTCCTACTGCTCGGTCCACCTCGGGTCGCTCGTCCACGGCGACCGCCATCGTAGCACAGGCCGACGGCTGCTGGCGTCAGGCCGGCCGGTCGCCGCCGCCGGCCGCCGCGGTCGCCTGGAGGACGACGATGCCACCGATGATCAGCGCGATGCCGGCGATCTGGACCGGGCCGAGCGACTCACCGAAGATGAGTAGCCCGGCGACGGCCGTCAGGGCCGTGCCGGCGCCGGCCCAGATAGCGTAGACCAACCCCAGCGGTAGCCGCTGCATCACCTGACTGGTCAGGTAGAAGGAGAGGCCGAAGCCGGCCACGACCAGCAAACTCGGCAGCAACTGCGTGAACCCGGCCGACGCCTTCAACGCCGTCGAACCGACGGTCTCGCAGACGATCGCCACGGCCAGCAACAGCCAGGGATTGATCGTCATCTCACCCCCCACCGCTGCTGATCTGCAAGACCACCACGCCGCCGACCACCAGCGCCAGACCGCCCAGCCGGGCCAGCCCCAGCCGCTCCCCGAACAGCAGCCGGCCGATGACGGCCGTGGCCGCGACACCGACGCCCGACCAGATCGCGTAGCTTAGGCCAAGGGGCAGCACCTGAATGGCCAGGCTGAGGCCGTAGAAGGCCGCGCCGTAGCCGGCCACGACCAGCAGGCTTGGCCACAGCCGGGTGAAGCCACGTGATGCCTTCAGCGCCGTCGTGCCGATCAACTCGCTGACGATCGCGATCGCCAGCCAGAGCCAGGGACTCATGCACCCTCCTCCCGCGCCCACCCGATGACCCGTGCCCCGCGCCCCTGGCGGCTGACCGCGGTCCGTGCCAGGGCGCAGCCCCCGCTCCAACCACTGCTGGAGCGGGGGCTGATGACGAACCAGTGCCCTCGCCACGAGGCGGGTGTGGCGACTACTCGCCGCCGGCCGGCGGCTCGGTGGCCGGTGGCGGTGGCGGTGTCGGGTTCGGCAGGACCAACCGGCTGGGAGGACCCACCAGCCGCACCCGCCACTCGGCGACGAGTTCGGCGGCGGTAGCCCGCCCACCAACGCCGAAGGCGATCGCCACCGCCACCGCCATCGAGCCGAGCAGCAGCGTGAAGGCGATCGTGACGATCTCGCTGCCCAGGCCCATCTGCTGCAACGCCATCGGCAGCGCCAGCGCGATGATCGCGATGCGCGTGATCAGCCCCAGCAGGTCGGCGCGCGGCAGCGCCGACTGATCGACGATGCCGCCGACGACATTCGCCAGGTAGATGCCGATCGCCAGAATGATCAGGCCGAGAATGATCCGGGCCAGCAGTGCCAGGAACGCCCCCAGCAAGAGGGCGACGGCCTCGAAGCGCAGCAGTGACGCGGCCTCGATCGTCGCCAGCACCAGGATGACGACGAAGACGAGATCGGCGATCAGGCGCGATGGTGTGCGGCCGCCCTCCAGCACGACGCGAGTCAGGCCGAGGCGGCCCGGCACCGTGTCGAAGCCGATGCTGGCCAACAGATTGCCGACCAGATCGGAGACGATGCGCGCGAAGAAGTAGGCGACGATGAGCAGGATGGCGGCGAAGAACAGCAGCGGAATGGCCGCCAGCGCCTGCGTCAGCATCGCCGTCAGCGGCGCCGTCAGCGCCGTCATGTTGAGCGCGTCGAGCGACGCGATCAGGATTGGGATCAGCAGCAGGATGTAGACCAGCAGTCCGACCAGGCCGGACAGCGTCCGCCCACCGAGGGCGTTCGTGATCCCAACGCGATTAGCGAGACGGTCGAGACCGACCCCGGCCAGGGCGCTGGCCACGATGCGCCGGATGATGTTGGCGACGAACCAACCCACGAGGAGAATAATGCCAGCATAAATCAGCTTCGGGATGGCTGAGAACACGTCGGTCAGCATGGTCTGCAGCGGTCCCAACGCGGTGCTGAGACCGAGCGCTTCCAGCACGACGGGCAGGAAGATCAGGAAGATCAGCCAGTAGACGGCCTCGCCGATCACCTGGCTCACCGGCGGCTGCGTCTCACCTGGCGTCTCCGCCGACACGCGCTCGTCGATGCGGACGAGCCGCAGGCTGTGAGTCACGATGGCGCGCAGAATCGTCGCGACGATCCAGGCGACGAGGAGCACCAGGCCGGCCGCCAGGAACCGGGGCAGATAGGTGAGGATCTGGCTGGTCATCAACTTTAGCGGCTCGGTGATCAGCGTCAGCCCCAGCGCCTCCAGCGCGCCGATGAAGGTCAGAATGAGAATGATGTAGTAGCCGATGTTGCCGACGATCTGGGCGGCATCGACCGGCGACGCGCCGGTCTGATTGCCCAGCCAGCGCCCGAGCCAGGCGTTGAGCGGCGTGCGCCGTATGACGCCACGCAACACATTGCGCATCAGGATCGCGATCAGCCAGCCGACGATCAGGATGACGAGCGCGCCCAATAACTCGGGGATATACCCAACAATGCGGTCCCACAGGCTGGATGGCATGGATTCCCTCCCTCCGATGTCCAATTGTGCCGCCCAGGAGCCGGGCGGATCTCATTCCTCAACTGTACAGAAGATCTGCCGCTCTGGATCAGGTTGCTGCCGCTGTGTTGTGGGGGAAACCGCGCTGCTGCCAGTCGTCACCCCGGCGCCCGCTGGCGTCCAGGGCGGTTGGCTGCGGCTCCGCTCAGCCAGCGACCCGCGCCGCCGCCTCAATCAGCCTCAGGCCGCGCGCCAGGCCAGTCGGGCCAGCACCGGCAGATGGTCTGAGCCGGCGTCCGGCCCAACCCAGGCGGCCCGCGTGGTCAGATGCCCAGTGTGCCAGATGTAGTCGATGCGCATGAATGGCAGCAGTGGCGCCGGTCCCAGCCGCGCTGGCATGGTGAAACCCGGCCCGGTCCCGGCGGCGGCGAAGGCGTCGGTCAGACCGGCGGCCGTCAGCCGGTGATAGGCGGCGTGGCGGTCAGTCAGATTGAGGTCGCCCAGCAGCAGCACTGGCGTGCCGGTCGTCGCCAGCGCTGTCAACTGCTCGCGCTGGCGGCGGGTTGCGTCGGTGATGCCGATGCCGCCGGCGTGCAGGCGCGGTGGCGCGGGATGGGCGACGCTGACGGTCAGCGGCCGGCCGTCGACGTCGATGTCGGCGCGCAGGTCCGGTCGGCCGGGCGCCAGGTCGAGCGACGTGACCGTCACGATCGGGTAGCGGCTGAGTACGGCTTTGCCGGGGATACCGTCACCCGACACCGCCTGGTGCGGGTAGCGATCGGCCAGGTTGGTCGCCAGCGCCGCCGCCGTCGCGGCCGTCACCTCCTGCAGGCCGACGATGTCGGCCCCTGATTCTCGTAGCATGGCCGCCAGTCGCGCCGGTTCGGTCAGGCCGTTGCCGAGGTTGTAGGTCAACACCGTCAGCCCCATGCCCGTATCGACCGGCGCAGCGGTCGTCGGTGATGGTGGAAGGCCACGCCCGGCGACGTCCACGACGAGAAGTCCGGCCACGATCCACGCCAGCCCGCGGCGGCGGCGCCCAGGCCAGCCGACGGCGAGCGCCAGCAGCGCCAGCGGCAGGAGCGCGACGGGCGCGACATACCCCATTAGCTCGACCGGCCAGATCAGCTCGCCGACCAGAGGTGCTGCCGCCATGAGCAGCAGCAGACCCAGCGTCAGCGCCAGGATGGCGCGACGCCTGGTGACCCGCCCTCTCATGGCGTCGATGCCGCGGGCGAGATCGGCGCCGGGGCCGCGCTATCGTGCGGGCGCGCCTGCCAGCCCTTGAGCACGTGATAGATCGCCGCCGCCCCGATGATCGGCTCGGTCGGCACTGGCAGCGCCACCGGCGCCAGCAGGAACGGGTGCATCTGCAGGCCACCCAGACCGCCGTGGCAACCGATCAGCTCCTCGAACGCGCACACCTCATCGGTCGCCGCGTCATACATGCTGTTGACGAGGATATCGGGCGCGTTCGAGAAGCCGTCGACCCGCCGCAGGTGACGCACTGCCAGCGGCCCGTAGGGCGCTAGTGGGTCCGTGCCCTCCACCCGACCCTCGACCAGGAAGTGGATGCCGTCGCGGCCGATCGCCACCGGCCCGTGGGCCGTCGAGCGCACCATCACAAAGCCGACGCCGGCGTGCTGGGTCAGGCCGGGCAGCACCTCTGGGTAGCGCGCCAGGATATCGGCGTCGGTCTGTCGGCCGGGCAACTCGTTGAAGAAGATCAGCCCCAGGTTGCCCGACGCTAGCACCGTCACCTCCGGCAGTTCCTTGCCCTTCGTCGTCGTCGCCATCACCGCGCGGCCCGGCCCCAGATCGACCATGCCGTCGGACGTCCGGTCGCCGACAGCCGAGCGCGTCATGCGCGTGACGGCGGTGTCGCCGACCCGCGACGTCTCGGTCAGGAACGCGCTCAGGTAGCCCCATTGCTCGGCGGCGTAGTTCAGCTCCGCCACCTCCTGGCCGGGCGCCATCAGGCGTTGCACGAGGTCGCCGAGCGTGACACCGTAGCGCTGCTTGAACGTCGCGCCCTGGCTCTGGCCATGGTCGGACAGAACGATGAAATGGTACGGCCGCGGCGCGGTCGGCAGCACCTTCTCCAGTCGGGCGAACTGGTGATCGATGCGGCGCAGTACCGCCAGTGCGTCCGGCGCGCGCACGCCGGAGTGATGCGCGACCTCGTCGTAGCCGACGAGCGTCACGTAGGCCGCGGGCGTGCCGCGGTACATGTCGGCGATGAGCGTGTAGAACGTGATCTCGCGCAGCAGGACCGTCGTGAAGGCTCGCATGAGCGGATACGAGCCGCCGCGGTGCCCGTGCGGATGGACCTTGCGTACCTTGGCGCTCAGGTTGGCGCTGAGTTCCAGGATCATGTCCCAGATCATCAGCAACAGCGCTCGCAGCACATTCATCGGGCTGGCGAAGAAGGCCGAGTAGTCGCGGGCACTGTTGCGGGATTTGTCGAGGATGGTGCTGAACGTCATCAGCGCGCTGGCAGCATCACCGCTGAACATGTTGCTGCGCGACGCGCCGCCGCCGGCCAGCAGCCCGTTGCCGTCGGAGATGCGCCGCTCCAACTCGGCCGTGTCCTTCGGATGGTTGGAGACTATGATCCGGCCGGCTGCTTTCTCGACCCAGCGGAAGGCGGGGAAGTCGTGGTTGTTGCCGTGCAGGATGCCGGCCTGGCTGGCCGAGGTCTGCGACGGCAGGTCGCACTCCCAGCCAACCAGCCAGTGTGTGCCGGATCGCAACCAGCGCGCCATCGTCGGCGCCAGGCCGGCGGCGAGCGCCTCGCGCAGCACCGACCCCGACAGTCCATCGATCGCCAGGTACAGGAAGCCGGGCACGTCGGTCTTCATCACCGGCCCCGAGCGCCCGGCCAGCCGGCGCATCAGCCAGCGGGTGTAGTAGTCGGCGTCGTGGAAGCCGAAGATGGTCGTGACGATCGTCGTCGCCAGGGCCAGCAAGAGCGCGACCAGGAACGCCTGGCCCAGGCTCGTCACCTGGAAGCCGGGCAGGAAGTAGGACGCCACCAGCACTGAGCTGCCGGTCAGCAGCAGACTCAGCACGACAAAGACGATCAGGTTCAGCCGCTCGAGCACGCGCAGCAGCAGCGGCCAGAAGACGAAGTTGAGCAGCGCCACCAGTGTCGCGGTGGCCAGCGCGGTCATGGGGGTATCCATCTGCACCCCTAGCCGGCGGCCGAGCCACAGCAGCATGATGGCCTGCACAACCAGCACAATCAGCGTCATCAACACGCGCGAGAGCAGTACCGCCATCGCTCATCTCTCCGCTCGGCGCCCGGCAGCGCAGGCGCCGACCTCCTGCCATGTTCCTTACGCGCCGTCGCCGCGGGCGGCTTGCGCGCCGGCAGGCATGGGTGCCCGTGTTGCGAGCCGGTCGAGCGCCGCCGCCACCGCGTCGACGCGCTCGACATGTGGCAGGTGCCCGCAGCGGTCGATCATCAGCACGTCGGCCTGCGGCAATCGCGCCTGCCAGTCGCGCAGCAGCGACGCCGGCAGCAGCCGGTCCTGCTTGCCCCAGATCAGCAGCGCCGGCTCGGTGATCTCGCCGGGCGTCAGGCCCGTCTCCAGCTCCTCGAGCCGCCAGATCACATCCAGCAGCGCCAGCTCAGCCCGTGGCTGGTTGATCAGCCAGCGGAACTGCTCGGTGACGTCGGCTGGCGCGCCGAAAGGCTGATGAAACGCGCTGATGGCCATTGGCCAGGCCAGCACACCCTGCGTCAGGCGCAGCCAGCGGAACAGTGTCGTGCCGACCGCCGGCTGGCGCAGGGGAGCCATCAGGTGCCGGCCCGGCCCGCGTGTGCCAAAGGCGAACAGTGGTGGCAGCACGCCGAAGGGGCAGATCAGCCCCAGCGCGTGCGTGCGGGTCGGCCAGCGCCGGCCGGCCTCGGCGGCGATCAGCCCGCCCAGCGAGTGGCCGACCAGTGTCACCTGATCGCCGGCGATCGCCAGCAGATCATTCACCTGTTCCAGCCAGCGCTCGACCGTGTATGGCGGCGCCGGCATTGGCGCCGCCCCGAAGCCAAGCAGGTCGAACGCCAACAGATGATAGCGGTCACGCAGCCGCATCATCAGCGGACGCCACTGATCGGCCGTCGCCGCGTAACCATGGACCAGCAGCAGCGCCGGCCTGTCCACCGGCCCGGTGGACAGCAGCCGCACTGGCCCGTGGCTGGTCATGATGGTGCGCTCGGCGATCACGGTCGCTCCCATCGAGAGGAGGCCAGGAGCTACAGGGGGGGCCGGTGTCGGATGATCCAAACGCCGGTCACATATAGTATCGTTGAGAGGCGGTGCGCGGATCACGAGCGTGCCGCGCCATCAATGGCGCTCCGGCGCGGCGCCAGCTTCGCCGCGAGCGGGTGGCTCGAACTGGATCGGTTGAACCCTGGGGGGCGCTGGGGGGTATGTTCGACGACGCCCCGGCGACGATCATAGTGGGCAGAGCGAGGAAGGAGCAGCACATGGACGAGCGCCAGCAGCCGGCAGCAGCCGGCGAGGGACGCGCTTCCGAGACCGGCGGATTGCCTACCGGCAACGCGGCCCTGACCGCGGCCGGCGAGTTGGCCGATCTGAGCCGGTCGGCGGCGGCGCGTGGTGCGGCTGAGGTTGCCGCCGGCGAATCGGCGATCGCCAGCGCCGACGCTGTCGCCGCGCTCAGCGAGGTGACGGCCGCCCGCGGCGTCATCGACGTGTCGCAGGGCGCCGATATGCTGGCCGTCTCCGGTGACATCACCTCGTTGGGCGACATGGTGCGCTCGTTGAGCGAGGATGATGTCGTGCGCGGCATGGAGCTAGCCGCCATGGCCGGCCAGATGACGGTCGTCTCCGACGTCGTCGGCCGGCTGGGGCTGGCGGCGCTGAGTGAGTTTCTCGGCGGCATGGGCGGCCGGCTGCGCACCATCGCTGGTGGCGACCTGCTGCGCGCGCGCGCTACCAGCGCGCTGGCAGAGGAGATCGGCGAGGCGGGAGAGCAGGTGGCCGAGTTCGGCGCCACCGAGGTCAACGAAGGGATGCAAGCACTGGCGACCTCGGATGAGCTGAGCGCCGCCCACGAGGCACTCAGCGACGCCGGCATGGACAAGGTCGCCGCTGGCATGGCGACGCTGGAGATGTCGGACATGTACCGGCAGGCCGGCCAGCTGGCGGTGCAGACCGCCGCCGAGGGCCTGGTCGAGCGCGCCAGCGCTGCCACCACGCCGCCTGCCCCACCCGTCAAACCACCGGCGCAGCCCGCCGCCACTGCGAAGAAAGCCGACACCGGCGCGCCTGCCGCCAAGACCAAGCGGCCGCGCCGGGCTCCGGCCTGATTGTGAGGGTTCGTGATAGCTGCCGACGCTCCCAGCCAGCCTGACGTCAACTACTATCGCTACGTCGCGGCCCCGTTCAATCGGCCCGACTACTACCCGCTCGCCCAGCGCGTCGACCCGGTCCTCTACCGGCCGGTCGCGCGCTGGGCCGGCCGGCTGATCCTGCCGGCGTGGGAGGCGCGGCGTGAGGGCCGTGGCGTCCTGCTCGAAGTCCATCTCGCCGATGAGGCCCACCGGCACCTGGTCGGCCAGGTCGTCGACGTGCGCTGGAGCGAGCGGACCACGGTCCAGGCCCGCACCTGGGCGGTGACACGCGGCGTCGAGTTCACCCCGCAAGCGATCGAGAATGCCGCCAAGGGCGGCATCCATCCGACCCGGCTCAACCACTGGCGGCTGGTTGGCCCGCTGGAGTCGCTGGCCGGCGGGCATCCGACCGACGACATGATCGTGGCGCTGGCCGGACCGGTCATCGTCCAAGCCGACCCGACCGCCGCGAATGGCATCGCGCTGATGATCGAGGACGAGCCGGTGCAGATCACCGGCCGCTACGTCGGCCTGGCCCAGTTCGTCGGGCCGGCCGACGACGGCGGCGAGCGCTACACCATCCGCCATTACCAGCGGGCCACCGGCCAGTTCGACGGGCCGGAGGAGACGGTGCTGCTGCCGACCGTCGTCAACAACACCGAGAATATCGCGCCCTTCACCAACGCCGGCATCGAGCAGTCGCCGCTCAACGCCGCCGGCTGGTATCTCCACGGCGCCAAGAACGCCGCCGGCGAGTTCGTCGTGCAGGCGGTCGCGCCACGCCGGCTGCTGCAGGTGCAGCCGGAGCGGGTGGAGCTGGGCGAGGCCGCCTGGCCAGCAATCCGCAATGCCTGGAAGGACGCCGTCGCCCACAAGGGTACGATCGCCTCGTTCCTGTGCAGCGCGACGGCGACTACACCCGAGGCAGCGTTGACCGAGTGGCAGGAGGGCGATCGCGCGCTGGTGCTGCACACCTACTCCGGTATCGGCGGCAAGAAGCGCGAGAAGGCGGCGCGGGCGCTCCTCTACTTCGGTCACTTCTCATTCGGCGTGGCCGAGGTCGTGCGTGAGCCGCTGACCGACGAGCTGCGGTTCGATATCGTCTACTACCAGGTCTACACGACCAATGGCGACGGCATCCTGGCCGGGGCGATGGCCTGGTCGCGCTACATGGGCGACCGGCAGTTCGGCTGGGCCGGCTGCCGCCCTACCGGTGACATCTTGCTGCGGCTGCCCTCGATCACCGATGACTACGACTTCGACGACGAGCGCCGCTCCGGCCTGCGCGAGGTGGCGGCCAACCTGGCGATCATGACCGCCCGCTACCGCATCGGCGACGGCACCGGCGGCACCTATGTCGGCGCAGCCAACAACTGCGCCCAGGACTCGGCCCAGGCGCTCTACGCCTCGGTCAAAGATCTCAACGAAGATGTGGCGACCCAACCGAATGCCCAGGTCTGGATGGCGCGCCATCCCGACGACAGCGCACGGTTGGCGGAGCTCCTTCGGCTAGCGCCCGAGTTGCGCCGCGCGCTGGTCGGCTCCCGCTCCAGCCGCGCCGACTGGCGCTTCCAGTCGGCCAACCTGGGCATCAGCGAGTCGCCGCTCAAGAATCTGCTGCGCGGCCTGTCCACCTGGAGGACGATCCTGCCTGGCACGGTCAGCAATGCTGTCGCCAGGACCTTCCTGCGCCATGGCGCCTCGGCCTGGGTGCTGCGCACCAATCAGCTTGGCGGCCACGACCCGGACATCGAGCCGGTGCCGCTGACGGCGCCGTTCTAGGGGCGAGCGGCGAGGTGCGCCTGGTTGGTGGGTCGTGGGTGGACGCCGTCACGGCCCTCGGCCAGGGGCGCTCGTCACCCGTTGCGGTAGGCGTGGCGGCTGCCCGACCCCATCGTGGCCATGGCCATCCGGCATCACTTTGACGACCGCGCTGCAGTCGGCCAGCCGCAGCACCGCCAGCGTCGTCGCCGGTCCCTCGCCCCGCGCCGCGGCGATGACTATGCCGGGGACGCTGTGCCGCGCCAGTGCTGCCTCGACGTGCTCGCGCACTGCGGCTGGCCAGCCACTCATGACGTTCCTCCTCATCCTGGCTCACTCGCCTTTGATTCAAGCGCCGGTCGGACGCGGACCCGGCCGTGTCGCCACGATGTCGCGCTGGTCCGCCGCCCCGTGACGCAGGCTCAGGCGCAGTGTCTGGCCCGGCTCGTGGGCCTGGACCGCCGACTGCAACTGGCGATGGGTCTCGACCGCCGCACCGTCGACGGCGACGACCACATCGTCGGCAACCGCTCCGGCGACTGCCGTCGGACTGCCGGCGCGTGGGGGCAGGACGACCACCCCGCCCGCCTCGGCCGGCGGACCCGTCTCGCGCCAGGTGCGTTCGACGGTGTCATTACCATGTACCAGACAGACACAGACGCCGAGGCCGCACGAGGGACACTGACACTGGCACGACTGGCCGGCGTCGATCAGTTCCCAGACCGTGACCGCTGAGATGAGCGCCCCGATCGCCTGGGCCGACCTGGCGTAGTCTCGCAGGTGCGCTTCGGCCAGATCGGCCGTGGTCCGATCAAAGATGCGGTGTGACCGCGCGTGCAGCATGGCGTAGCCGAGCGCGACCCTTTGACCTCCGCGAAGAGCGTCTGGAGGACCTCGGTCAGTGGCGCGCCGGCCGACCACCTGGGCGAGGCATCGGCCCCGGCGGCGTTGTCGATAGAGTGCGGGCTGGCCGCCAGCGCGGCCCGATGCGCGTGTGCATGCGCCCGACAGCGATCCAGCAGCACCGTCGCACCAGCGTGATCGGCCTCCTTCGCCGGCGCGGTCTCCAGCAGCCGCGAGCCCGTCCTCGTGAGCGATTAGCTGGCCGATGGTGCGCCGAACCGCGTCTCGTCCCACGTCTTCCACTGGCTCATCCCTCCCTCGTGACCGGCTCCACAGCGGAAACACCACCCATTCTAAGAGGCAACGGCGCGCGTCGCAGTTGGCCGGCCCGCGCCGGAGACATGGATTGGCGATATTGCACAGTATACGAGGAATGTCGGCCCGACATTGACATGATAGCGGTGTGACGCTGCTCCGCCCGACCCACGACAGCCACCAAACCACGTGTTTCTCGCCGACTGATGATGAGTGATTGGATTCTGCCTCGGCCACCATGGCGGCGGTGTCCATGGGCGAGCCGCAGAGTGCGCGGCAGGAGGCGCCTCACGCACGCGCGTACACGGCCACCTGCCAGATCGCGGTCGTGCGGTGGTAGCGCCGCGTCAAGCCGTGGGCGCGCAGCCGCTCCTCGACGGCGGCGCTCGGATGGGCGAAGACGCGGAAGGGGCTGCGGCGCAGCCGGTAGAAGGTGTTGATCAGCGCCAGGCCGAGCCGCGTCCACCAGGCATCGCGTGGGTAGACGACGCCGTAGAGACGTCGCGCTCGCGCCGCCGACAGTCCAACCAGCGCCGGCATGTCCGGGTAGCAGCAGATCACCCGGTCAAGCGTGACGATATCGGCCGGCGCGACGCTCGGGGCCAGCGTGATGAAGTCGCCCTGCATGAGCGTCACCCGGTCGGTCAGCCCGCGCCACTCGGCTTCGGCGCGGGCGGCCGCCGCATAGGCGCTCGCTGCTTCGACTGCTGCTGCCCGCGTGGCGCCTGCCGCCAGCAGCGCGTGCTGGACGGCGCCGACGCCACCACCGATATCGAGCAGCGTCAGCCCGGCGACGCCCTCGGCGATAAGGGCGGCGATGAGCAGCCGGGTCGTGCCCCTCGGCCCTTGGCGCCGATACTGGTCGATCTCCCGCCTGACCAGCTTCGGATTGAACTCGGCCTCGATGCCTCGACATTGATGGCAGCAGGTCATGCTCCCGCCTCTCTCTATGACATCGACTGACCCCGCCATCAGGCATGTCACGTGCGGGACCCGGTGGAACAGCGGGGTGTGGCCAGGTGCGCGCATAGCCCACGGCTCGTTGCCGACCAGCGCTGAGGTCGCAATCACCAGACTATCCGAATGGAGAATACACGACGTCAACCCAGCCTCACTGTGCTCGACGCTGACCAGTCCCGTTGCCGTAGTGGCCAGGGTCTCGACTTCACCCCTATACTCCCATTGGTCGCGCGGGTCGGCGGTGTTGGTCCATGGCCCGCCCGCACCTACAATGATGACTCAACGGGAGGGACACGACGATGCGGTCGGACATGATCAAGCGCGGCTTCGAGCGGGCGCCGCACCGGGGGCTGCTGCGGGCCACCGGCGTCATCCGCGATGAGGCGGATTTCCGCAAGCCGTTCATCGCCGTCTGCAACTCCTACGTCGACATCATCCCCGGTCACGCCCATCTGCAGGCCTTCGGCAAGGTCGTCAAGGAGGCGATCCGCGAGGCCGGCGGCATCCCGTTCGAGTTCAACACCATCGGTGTCGACGACGGCATCGCCATGGGCCACATCGGCATGAACTACTCGCTGCCCAGCCGCGAGCTGATCGCCGATTGCGTCGAGACGATGGTCGGCGCCCACTGGTTCGACGGCATGATCTGCATCCCCAACTGCGACAAGATCGTGCCGGGCATGCTGATGGGCGCCATGCGCCTGAACGTGCCGACGATCTTCATCAGCGGCGGGCCGATGGAGGCTGGTCGCATGCCTGATGGCCGCAAGATCGACTTGATCACCATCTTCGAGGGCGTCGGCGCGCGCGCGGCCGGCAAGATCAGCGACGAGGAGCTGCTGCTGCTGGAGCAGAACGGCTGCCCGACCTGCGGCTCGTGCTCGGGCATGTTCACCGCCAACTCGATGAACTGCCTGTGCGAGGCGCTCGGGCTGGCGCTGCCCGGCAACGGCACCATTCTGGCGACCAGCCCGGAGCGCCACGAGCTGGCCCGCCGCGCCGCCCGCCAATTGCTGATGCTGATCGAGCGCGACCTCAAGCCGCGCGATATCGTCACGCCGCGGGCGATCGACAACGCCTTCGCACTCGACATGGCGATGGGCGGCTCGACTAACACCGTACTGCACACGCTGGCGCTGGCGCACGAGGGCGGCATCGACTACCCGCTCGCGCGGCTGAACGAAGTCTCCGACCGCGTGCCGCACCTGTGCAAAGTGTCGCCGGCCGTGCCCGATGTCCACGTCGAGGATGTCCACCGCGCCGGTGGCATCAGCGCCATCCTGGCCGAGCTGGCGCGCAAGCCGGGGGCGCTCTGGCTGGACGAGATGACCGTCACCGGCCAGACGCTGGGCGAGAACATCGCCGCCGCCCAGGTGCTGGACCGGCGCATCATCCGCACCGTTGAGGCGCCCTTCTCGGCCACCGGTGGGCTGCGCATCCTGTTCGGCAACCTGGCCCCGGACGGCGCGGTGATCAAGGCCGGCGCGGTCGACCCGGAGATGTGGACGCACCGCGGGCCGGCGACGATCTTCGAGAGCCAGGAGGCGGCCTACGAGGGCATCCTGGCTGGGCACGTCACACCCGGCGACGTTGTCGTCATTCGCAACGAGGGGCCGCAGGGTGGCCCCGGCATGCAGGAGATGCTCGGCCCGACCAGCGCCATTCGCGGCATGGGCCTGGGTAAGAGCGTGGCGCTGCTGACCGATGGCCGCTTCTCCGGCGGCTCGGGCGGCGCGGCCATCGGCCATGTCAGCCCGGAGGCGGCCGCCGGCGGCCCGATCGGCGCGCTGCGCCAGGGAGACATCATCAGCTACGACCTCGGCGCCGGCCGGCTCGACGTCGAGCTGAGCGAGGCCGAGATCGCCGACCGGCTGGCGGCCAACCCGCCCCAGCGCCGGCCGATCGAGAGCAAGTGGCTGCGCCGCTACGCCGCCATGGTCACCTCGGCCAACACCGGCGCGGTGCTGGCCGACCCTGACGCCGCGCCTCTCGTCGCCCGCCAGCCGGCCCCGGCCGACTGACGGGCAGGGGTTAGGTTCGTGCTAGGCCCGGCACACGAGTGTGCGCCGTGGACGGGAGAGCGTGATGGGCCATGCGTTGCACGATCTTGCACGACATAACACGTGGGCCGCCGATCAGCTCCTGACCTACTGCCAGGGACTGGATGAGGCGACGCTGCAGGCGACGACGCCAGGCACCTACGGCACGGTCATCGAGACGCTGCGGCATATGATCGACTCGGAAGCGTTCTATCTCTTCCGGCTCACCGGCGCCTGGCCCACCTACCCGTGGTCTGGAGATGAAGCGGTCGGTCTGGACGTCCTGTCGCACCGCGCGGCCGTGCTGGGGGCGACCTGGGACCAGTTCCTCGCCGGTGCGGTGGACACCGAGCGGCTCGGCGAGGCGCGCGGCGACGATGGCAGGGGCTTTGCCGTCCGGGCAGGCGTGTTCATCGCCCAGGCGGTGCACCACGCCAACGAGCATCGCGCCCACATCTGCACGATCCTCGGAGCGCTCGGCCACGAGCCGCCCGATGTCTCCGCCTGGGGCTACGCCCTCGCCACCGGGCGCATGACGCCGACGTCCGGGCCACCTGCCGGCTAATGGCGGCGCGATTGAGTGTCCAGGCCCTGCCGTCGGCATGGTAGTGCCGATGGGCGCCTGCCCGCGGATGAATCAGTGGACGGTTGGGCCGTCCAGCCAGCGTCCATCACGCATGATCGTCCGGCCGGGGATCTCATTGGCCTCGCGCCAGGCCAGGACGCGCCGTGGGGTGAGCAGAAGATAGACATGGTCGTTCGGTTCGTGGCGCGGCTCCCAGGCGGCCGCGCCGGCGAAGGCATCGGCCAGCCTGGGGTCGATCGATGTCCGCTCAATGATCTCGACCGCGCCGTCAACCAGGACGACATCGCGGGTGCTGCCCAGTGCCAGGCGCGCCCAGCCGGCGCGTTGGAGGTTGCGCGTCGTCGGCGTGTCCAGCGCCGTCGCCAGCACCAGGCGCGCGCCGTCCCAGACGAACGAGAGCGGCACGAGGTGGGCGTCGCCGGCCGCGCTGGCGGACGCCACCCAGCAGTCGATCTCTCGTGTCAGGAGTACGAGCGTATCGGCGATGCGCTGCGCTCGGTCGCGTGGCTCGGCCATGCGTGCTCCCGCCCAGCACCGGCCAGTGTCGGCTTGATTTCCGTCATGACCAGGGGAAGGCGAAGGTTGGATGGTTGGCGTAGCGACGCGTGCCCAGCACCAGCCGCCCGCCCGCGCCGGGCGCCAGGTGGACCGTCACGTGTGAGCCGTCGACCGGCGTCGTCGTCCCGTCGACGGTGGCGCTGGTGAGTTGGTGCTCGGCGTAGCCGCCGCCCTGGACGATGACCGTGCGCGCCGTGGTCTGGCTGGTGTTGACCAGTGTCACCGCGACCGAGTCGGCCGTCAGCGAGTCGACCAGTGCCGCCACGTCCTCGGGGATGCCGGCGCGGCGGCGGGCCGGGTCGAAGTAGCGCAGCCGGCAATGGAGCGGGTAGCCCTCGCGGCCGGTCGGCAGCCCGCCGAGCATCAGCCGGTTGAGCGCGCCGATCGTCGCCGGGTTGTTGTCATTCATGTCATCGGACATGGTCGTGTCCGGTGAGCGGTCGTCGGCGGCGATGGCGGCCGCCCGGCGGCGCACCAGGTCCAGGTCGGCCTGCAGCGCGTCGACCGGGTAGGCCGGGTCGTCGCCGTCCAGATAGGCGGTCCAGCGCGGCCGTGACGGCAGCAGGTCGAGCGCCGAGCGGTCGAGCGACCAGGTGTAGAGTTCGAGCGCACCGGGCGCGAACGGCTGAGGCGTGAAGTGGTACCAGCCCTCCGGCCCCTCCTCGGTGCCGTACATGTGCGGGTAGAGCCGCCGGCCGTCGACCTCCTTGGCGTTGGCGTTGACCAGATCGATCATGCGCCGCCAGACCTCAACGTAGCGCTGATTGCCGGAGAGCAGCAGCGCGTTGCCGAAGCCATAGGCGGCCCGGTTCTGGAACTGCGCGCCGCGGTGCGCCCGCTCGCCGGTGTAGGGGATGACATCGACGGTGAAGCCCCAACCGTAGGTGCCGCCCCACCAGCGGCCGCCGCACTCACCGCCGATCGTGCCGTCGAGGCCGATGTTGGAGGGGATGATGCCGCCGTTGGCCTCGGTGCGCTCGACCCAGGCGTCGACGTACTCCAGCACCCAGTCGCGGTAGCGGGCCTCACCGGTGAGGGCGTAGGCGTTGAAGGCCAGCGTCGTCGCGCCCAGGTTGAGCGGGTGGTCGCCGACGATGTCGGTGTAGTCGCGGAAATGCGCCAGCATCTCTTCGAAGGTGCGCTCGTTGTGCAGCGGCGAGAAGCGGCCCTCGACCTCGATCGGGTCGCCGGCCCAGTCGAGCGCGGTCGCCTTGCGCAGCAGCGGCCCGCGGCTGCCGTTGAACATGCTGCGGATGATGCGGTGGCGCGGATCGTAGTTGTCGGCCTGCGGGTCGTCGCCCATGTAGAAGCCGGCGAAGCGGCGCGTGCGGCGGACGAAGCCGGCGTCGTGCGGGTCCGACAGCCCTTGCAGGAAGAAGGGCGAGAAGCCCTCACCGTTGTGGAACCAGTCGAACATCGTCGGGAACTCTTTGTAATACATGCCGTCGCGCGCCAGCGGCACGTCAACCGTCCTGGCCTCGGTGTACTGGCGCAGGTGGCCCTCCCAGCCGTGCCGGTAGCGCTCCAGGATGGCGTCGGGCGCGCCGAGCGCGTGCAGCATCGGCCAGTTGAGCAGGTTCTCGGCGGCATCGTCGGGGCCGTCGTTGCCGCCCCAGCGCGGCACGCACAGCAGATAGCCACGCTCGTCGAAGTAGCGGGCGTAGAAGGCCAGGCAGGCCTCACTCTGGGCGCGGATCAACTCGCGTTGCAGCAGCGCCCAGTAGGGCGGCGCCAGCGGCGTGGCGATCGAGATGGCGGCCGGGCGGTCGGTCGTGCTCACAACATGCTCCCTGGTGCGGTTCGACGGGTCGCTGGCGGCAGTATCGCCGGACCAGCCGTCGGGAGCAACGGCCGACGATCGCTACTGACGTCCAGCGATGTGGCCGTCAATCGCCCGGCACACACTGTCAGCGAGACGGGCGTGGCAGCCCCAGCAGGTGGGTCCTGGCCCGCTGGACCAGCGTGCCCGGCGTGACGACCGCTACCGTCGGGTGGCCCGGCTGGAAGTGGCCGACGTTGAAGGTCACCAGCCAGCGGCAGCCAGCCTCGAGCGCGGCGGCCAGATGGGGCAGATCCTCGGGGTGCGCCTGACCGGCTAGCGCGGCCACGGCGGCCACGGACGGCGTCGGCGCCAGGTAGATGGACCGCTCGACGATACGGTCGAAGGCGGGCAGGGCGCGGACCGCCTTGGCCGCCAGATTCCGGCGGGCCTCGTCGATCGCCTGCGGCGCGGTCATGGCGGCGATCAGCCCGAGTTCGCCCAGGAGCAGCAGGTCGTGACTGGCCCCGGTGGTGCTGGCGGCGCCGGCGAACAGCACATCGGCGTCGACGTAGACGCGGAGGGCCGGCGCTGGTTGCCAGCCGGCTGGCCGGGCGCCTGGGTCACTGCCCATCGCCATCCTGCGCGGTCGCCACATCGCCGGCCGTGTCAGTCGCGGGCAGCTCGACGCCGACGGCGGCCAGGGCTGGCTGCCACCGCTCCGCGTAGAGACGACGGCGCTCGGCGCGCAGGCTGGTGAGCAGATCGTCCAGCGTCAGCCCTTCTTCGGTCAGGATGTCCTCAATCTCGGCCGCCAGCTCCGGCAGGAGCGGTCGCAGCGGGGCCAGCACCAGCACGCCGTCGAAGTCGAGCAATTGATAGGCGTCGCCAGCCGCGATCCCGTGCCGGCGGCGCACGTCACTCGGCAGGGTAATCACCCCGCGCTGACCCACCTCGATCGTACTTCGTTCCATACTTCCGGTTCCTTGCAATGAGTATTTCTGAATTTCTGACACCATTCTATGGCAATGCCGGCGCGGGGGCAAACCCGCGCCCGAGCATGGGGCCTTCGGCACTCCGAGACTGCCGTCTCGGCGACCTCGCCGTGGCGCGCCTACCGGTACCGCAGAAGGTCCCCCGTCCGTCAGACGAACCCCTCGGTGACGAGCAGGCTGCCGTGCGGGCTGATGACGTGCCGCTGGCCCGAGCCATCGACGATGCGCGACCAGCTCTCGACGACCAGCACCGGGGCGCCGTCGATGGCATCGAGCCGAATGCCGAAGCCGCCATACATGCCCGGCACCGCAAACCACAGCCCCGGCGTCGGCAGTTCCAGCAGCACCTCCAGCTCCGGCAGTCGCAGCGCGTACTCGCGGATCATCTGGTCGGCGCGGCTGCGGATGACGCCATGCAGCTGCTCCTGCAGTGCCGCCAGCGTCGCGGCCGGCAGCGTGCGTTGCAGCACCGGCGTCAGCAGCGCGGTCAGATGAGTGTGGCCGCGCCGCGCGGCAATGTCGACCGGCCGCTCGCCGTCGGCGGTGCGCAGCGTGCGCCAGCTGCCGAGCGCGAGCAGGCGCTCGACGACCGCGACCGGTGCGCCGCCGTGGGCGGCCTGATGCAAGGGTGCGTACAAGGACCCGCCGCCCGGTCGCGCGGCGTTGACAAACCGTGGATGCTGCTCGACTGCGCTCAGGAGACCCGACCAGTCATAGGTGCGGCCGCGGTCGGCAATGCGCTGCCGCGCCGCGCGCGCCCACTCACTCAGCGGCTCAGGCCGCGTCACACCGTCCCACACCAGCCCGGGCGCCGCAGCCTCGGGTTGATCGCCGACTGCCACCTCGCTCATCGGGCTCCTCGCTGGACCGCCGTCGTGGCCAAGGAACGCGAGAGAAAGTGTACATCGCCAATGGGCTGGCTGATGGATGCGCGCTGCGGGGCCGTCACTTTCGCCCTGATCGTGCTGATCGAGGTCGCGCCGCGCCCGGTTCGCCTCCCAGCCGGTGGTGCTTGGCGACGGCTGGTGAACCTCGTCGTCTCAGTCGCCGGTGCGAGCCGGGGTAGCGACCGGCCGCCGATGTGTCTCCGGCGCGAAACCCGCGAACAGCAGGCCGGCCACCCAGAACAGAGCGCCGATCGTCACCAGCGCCGTGTTCGCGCCGTACACGTCGGCCAGGAAGCCGAGCAGCGCCGGCCCCACGACATAGCCGGCATCCGCCAGCGTCCGGTAGATGCCCATCGTCGTGCCGGCCGCGCCACGTGGCGCCAGGTCGGCCGCGTAGGCGCCGGGCGCGGTGCCACCGATGCCGCCGGTGACCCCCCACAGCAGGCAGGCGGCGATAAACCCGACGTAGCTGCCGGTGAGCGCGAAGGCGGCGAACGCCACGCCGGACAGCAGCGTGCCGGGGATGATGACCGGCCGCCGCCCGAAGCGATCGACCAGGATGCCCGACACTGGCGTCATCGCCAGGTTCAGCATGTTGCCGATCGTCAGCGCCAGCCCGATCTGAAATGCCTCCAATCCGAGCCGCTCGTGGGCCATCACCGGCACGACGGTAAAGATCGCCCCGGTGCGGGCCATGAACTGGATGAACGTCACCAGGCTGACCAGCGGAAAGGCCGGCCGCAGCATGAGCTGGCGCAGCAATGCGAGCGTGGCCGGGCGGGGCTGTGCCACACCGGCGGGCCGGGCGTGCCCTTCGTGCAGGCCGCGCGTCTCCGGCAATCGCCACCAGCAGATCAGGCCGGCCGCCAGGCTGAGGCCGGTGAAGGCCCAGAATGGCGCGCTCAGGCCCTGAGCACTGGCGATCAGGCCGCCCACCGTCGGCCCCAGCCCGACCGCGAACAGGAAGCACCCCATGTAGAAGCTGTTGATCCGCCCGCGATTCGCCGGCGTGCTGATGTCGACCAGCATCACCTGCGCGCCGGTCAGCACCATCGCCGCGCCGACCCCGCCGACGAATCGGAACAGCAGCAGCAGCTCGAATGTTGGCGCGACGGCGCACAGCGCGCTGCCGAGCGCCGTGACGACCTCCCCGCCGATGATCACCTGCCGCCGGCCGAACCGCTCGGTGAGCTGGCCCATCGGGTAGTTGAACAGCAGCCGGCCCAGGCCGTACACCGCCACCGCCAGCCCGATCGCCGCCTGCGTCACGCCGAAGGTCGTGGCATACAGGGGCAGCACCGGCACGATAATGCCGAAGCCGAGCTGGTTGATGGCGACAACCGCGCATAGCCAGAGCAGGATGTGGTGTCGTCGCGCTAGTTCGATGCCTGCTTGCAGCATAGTAGCCAGTAGCCGGTAGCCGGTAGCCGATAACAAGGAGTCGCGAAGGCCGATGAGGGCCAGGAGGGAGTGTATCAGTTGCGGTGAGTATCGAGGTCAGAGGGCCGGGGCGTGGGCGCGGTGAGTCACCCTCAGTGTTCACCGCCGCTCCTGCCGCGCCGGTTCCTGACTCTGGCTACTGGCTACCGGCTTGCTCCGCCAGGACCGTCCGCAGCTCCTCGATCAGTGCGCCGCAATGGGTCGCGAAGGCCGGCAGCAGCGGCTCGGCGATGACCAGGCGAATGCGACGCTGGTGGTCCTCGTAGGTCTGGAGCGCATCCGGCCCCAGACCGACGGCGTCAGTCCAGTGCATCAGCGGTGTGAAGCCGAGCGGCGGCGGCTCGTACGAGATCCAGACGTCGGTCGACCAGCGCTCCGGCTTCGGCACGTCGATCAACAGGTCGTAGTCGGCGACGGGCGCGCCGGTCAGCGCCGCCAGCCGCGCCGCCAGCCGCAGCTCGATCGCCCGCCGGCGCGGCGCGGCGCGGTAGAGCGCCGTCAGCGCCGTGAACAGGTCGCCCGCGCGCGAGCTGATCTCCAGGCCGCGCTTGTGGATGCGCCGCTGGCCGAGACGCGTCACCAGGTCGCGCGTCGCCGGTGGCATCGTCGGCCCGGCCAGCACCGCCAGCAGCGAGGCATCGGTGTGGTCGGTCAGGCTCGCCGCCGGCAGCGCCCCGGCCAGCAGCGCCTCCTGCGCCGCCCGCTGCAGCATCACCATGCAGGCGCGGTTGGTGTGGTGCCAATAGACATTGTCGAACATCTCCTGGCGGGCGTTGATCAGCGAGTGCAGCGGGCTGACACCCTTGTCGGTCACGACGATGCGCGGCGCGCCCTCGATCAGCCGCACCCGCAGCGCCGCCAGCAGTCGCGGCGTGTCGACCCGGCCGTACGGCACGTTGCAGGCCTTGGCGTCGCGCGGCAGGTAGTCGAGCTTGTCCAGGTCGAGCGCCCCGCTCAGCAACTGGCTCAGCAGCGCGTCGGCGCCGGTCGGCGGCTCGCGTGGCGCGATCAGGCCGGCGACGCGGCCGGGATCGACCGCCCAATCGCGGGCCAGGATGTCGGCCAGGTCGGTCGTCTCGATCAGGCGCCGGCCGGCGGCCTCGTGGCGCTCGACCGGCGGCCCCAGTTCCTCCAGGCAGTGTGAGAACGGGTAGTGGCCGATGTCATGCAGCAGCGCCGCCGCCGCCAGCGCTCGGCCATCGGCCGGCGTCAGCCGTGGCAGTCCCGGCGCCAGTGGGTGCGCCGCCAGCGCCGCGAACGCCTGCCGGGCCAGGTAGGCCACACCCAGTGAGTGCTCGAAGCGCGTGTGTTTCGCCCCCGGCCAGACTTTGCTGATGAAGCCGAGTTGCTTGATCTCGTCCAGCCGCAAGAAGGCCGGCGTGTCCATCAGCGCCAGGTCACGCCGTGTCAGCGGCAGCCGGTCGTAGAGGCTGTCGCGGATGCTGCCGACGATCTCGTCGCGGTCGTCAGTCATTCAGTGGGCAGCGGGTAGGGGCGCTTCGCGAAGCGCCCCTACGGGCAGCCACAAGGGGCTGCCCGGTCACCAGGACCAGCCGCGCGCTGGCGAGGCCAGGGGACCCTCGCCGCGCGTCCACCAGACCCGGCAAGATACTCACCTCCCCAGGACTGATCACCTTGGCGTCCTTGGCATCCTTGGCGTCCTTGGCATCCTTGGCATCCCCAGCCCACTGGCCTACTACGCCGGCAGGCCCGGCGGCAGCCGGAAGATGTGCGCCGCCAGCAACGTGAAGTCCGGCAGCAGTGGCGACGTCAACCGGTCGGCGTCGGTCAGCGTCGCCACTAGCACCAGCACCGCGTTCTCGTCGCGCCGGAACGCCTCGACGCGCCGCGTCGCTCGATCGGCGATCCAGTACTCCTTCACGCCGCGCCGTGAGTAGAGCGCCAACTTGATGCGCCGGTCGCGATCCTCATGCGCCGCCCCCGCTGATAGCACCTCCACGACGAGATCGGGCGCGGCGTGGAGCCGGCCGTCGCGCGTGCCCGTCTTCGGATCGACGAGAACCTCGGCATAGCGCGCCGTGCTGACCCACACTAGATCGGGAATCACGCCGTCATCGACGGAGAAGATGACTCCGGCGCCCTCCAGCACCCAGCCATGGGTCCGCTCGGGATCCCAGGCGCGCAACCCGGCCTTGATCTGCTCGATGACGTCCTGGTGGTCCGCGTGCGGCGCATGTGTCACGTATAGCTCTCCGTCGATCACCTCGTAGCGGTTGCCGTCCGCCGGCATCAACTCCAGGTCCGCCACCGTAATGCGGTACTGCGTCACGCCCATCCGTATCCCCTCATCACTCATCACATCACGTCCGGCGCGGCGATGCCGAGCAGCCGCAAGCCAGTCGCCAGCACCTGCCGCGTCGCCGCCACCAGCGCCAGCCGCGCCGTGCGCCGTGGCTCCGGCGCGGAGTTGACCGGACAGGCATGGTAGAAGTCGTTGAAGATCTTCGCCAGGTGGTAGACGTAGTTGGCGATCTGAAGTGGGTTGTAGCCGGCCGCCGCCCGCTCGACCTCGGCCCCGAAGCGCGATAGCTCCTGGGTCAGCGTGATCTCCTCCGTCGTCAACTCAGAGAAGACCAGTTCCTGGTCGGGTGCGATGACCGTCTCAGACCGCTCCAGGATGCGGCAGGCGCGGGCGTGAGCGTACTGGATGTATGGCGCCGCCTGGCCGTCAAAACTGAGCGCCTTGTCCCAGTCGAAGATGATGACGCTGTTGCGGTCGCGGCTGAGCATGTAGTACTTGAGGCTGCCGATCGCCACCTGCCGGCTGATCTGCTCCTTCTGTGTCGTGGTCAGCTCCGGGTTCTTCTCCTCGATGATCGCCCGCGCCCGCAGCAGCGCCTCCTCCAGCACGTCCTCCAGCACGATGACGTTGCCCTTGCGCGAGCTCATCGCCCCGTCCGGCATTGCCACGAACTCGTAGCCGAGGTGGAAACACATGGCAGCCTGCGGGAAACCCCACAGCTCCAATATCTTGAAAATCTGCTGCATGTACAGCGACTGGCGCACATCGATCACGTAGAGCGAGCGGTCGATCTGGTACTGCTCGAACTTCACCCGCGCCAGCGCCAGGTCCTTCGTGCTATACAGCGTCGTGCCGTCCGAGCGCAGGATCGGCAGCACGCGGTATTTCTCCGTCTCCAGACCGAGTTGCTCGTCGATCTTGACCACCGGTAGCCCATCGCTGATCTCGGCAATGCCGCGCTCCAGCAGCTCCTGCACGATGGCGCGCCCCGGCTCCTCAACTTCGCTCTCATAGAACCAGAGGTCGAATGGGACATCGAGTTCGGCGTAGAGGGCCATGAACTCGTCCAGGCTCCATTGGCGCGTCACCTGCCACAGCGTCAGCAGCTCGGGGTCCTTGCGCTCCCACTCCTGGAAGGTGTCCTTGATCGCCTGCTCCCAGTCGGCGCCGTGATCCCACCAGGCGATGTGCGCGTGCAGCGCTTCCCAGGTCGCCAGGTGCTCGGCCGGCACCCGCTCCTGGTCGATTTGGTCGCGCAGCCACGGGCCGAGCAGCTCGAAGAAGACCCGCACGGTGGCTGGCTCGCGGAACTTGCGCACGTCCAGCTTCTGCAAGAAATCGATCCGGCCCAGCAGGTAGGCGATGTCGATGCTCGGCGCGCCCCGCCGCAGCACCTCTTTCACCAGTCGGTCGGCCGACGGTCGGAAGTACTCCGCCTCGGTCAGCGTCTGCAGGAACTGCACGACGTCGTCGCGATAGCGCAGGCGCGCCTCGGCCTCGGCGTAGAGCTGGCCCAGCCAGCGCCCCTTGTCCGTCGCCGGCACGTCGTGCTGGTGGAAGGCGCGGTAGCACCAGAGCGTCTTGATGACGTGCAGGCCGATGTCGCCGATGTAGTTGGCGGCCAGCACCGGGAAGCCCGCGAAGCGCAGGATCGCCAGCAGCGCGCTGCCGAGCGCGGCATTGCGCAGGTGGCCGACATGGAACGACTTGTGGGTGTTGGGCTGGGAATACTCGATCATGACGCGGTCGGCGCGCTCGGGACCTTGCCCGTAGCGCTCACCCTCGTGTAGGACGCGCCGCACCAGCGTCGCGGCAACCGCGCCGGCATCAACATAGATATTGACGTAGCCGCGCACCGCCTCGACGCGGCTGAAGCCGCCGCTGGCCAGCAGCGCCTCGGCCAGCCGGCCGGCCACTGCCTGTGCCTCGGCCTGCATCAGCCCCTGCTCGCGCTGTTTGGCCTCCTTCTTGGAGAGGCCGTCGCCAGTGGCCGTCGCGCGCGCGCTCACCTGCTCGCTGGCCAGTTGCATCGCGATCGTCGTCGCGTAGCCCCAGGCGCCGTTGAACGGGATCTGGCGCAGGTGGACTGAGCGCTCGCCAAAGCCCAGTTCGACCAGTGCCGTCCGGATCGCCTCAATCACGTGCCGCTCGTTATCCACCCCGCCCCCTCAGTCAGTGATGAGTGATAAGTAGAACGCACCTCCACTCATCACTTTGTACTCGTTGCCCGTTCCCCAATCTTCCGTTCCGTGCCGGCCAGCAACCGGCGGATGTTGTCACGGTGCATAATGATGATCAACGCACCGCCCAGCACGCCAAAGACAATGGTACCGGGTGGCAGCCAGCCGAGCAGCGCGGCCAGAGCGATCGCCACGGGCACGCTGACCGCGCCGAAGAGCGACACGAGCGACATGTAGCGGGTCGTCAGCGCCACGATCAGTCCCACCGGCGCCGCCAGCAGCACCGCCCAGGGCGCGATGACCAGCGCGGCGCCGGCGCCGGTCGCCACCCCTCGTCCGCCGGTGAAGCCGATGTACGGCGACCAGCAGTGGCCCGCGATCGCCGCGACGCCGGCGAGCGCCTCGATCCAGGCATTGCCGCCCGTCAGCCAGCGCGCCAGCAGCACCGCGACCAGCCCCTTGAGCGCATCGAGGACAAACACCACGATGGAGATGCGGGCGCCGAGCGTGCGGGCCGCGTTGGTTGCGCCGGTCTTGCCGCTGCCGTACTGGCGCAGGTCGATGCCTTTGAGCCAGCGGCCCAGTAGCAGCCCGGTTGGGATTCCGCCCAGCAGGTAGGCGCCGGCCACCGCCAGCGCCGCTATCAGCAGGGGCATCGCTGCTCCTCGTGTTAGTCGGGGCCGCCCCGTGCCCGGAAGGACAGCCGCAGCGGCACACCGGCAAATCCGTACTCGCGGCGGATCGCGTTCTCCAGATAGCGCTTGTAGGAGAAGTGCAGCGCCTCCGGGTCGGTGATGTACACGACGAAGGTGGGCGGCTTTGTCGCTGGTTGCGTGGCGTAGAAAAACTTCTGCCGCCGGCCCGCCCGCGCCGGCGCCGGGTGCTCCTCGAAAGCGTCGCGCAGCAGCCGGTTCAGTGCGCCGGTCGGCACGCGCTGGCTGCGCTCGGCTGCCACCTGCAGGACAGCCTCCGGCAGCAGCGGCACCCGCTGCCCAGTCAGCGCCGACACGAAGATGACCGGCGCATGCGCCAGCCAGTCGAACTCCCGCCGCACGCCATCGGCGTAGCGAGCCATCGTGTTCGAGTCCTTCGGCACGAGGTCCCACTTGTTCATGACGATGACGATGCCCTTGTACTCGTCGCGGGCGTAGCCGGCGATGTGAGCATCCTGAGCCGTCAGCCCCTCGGCCGCGTCGATCACCAGCAGCACGACGTCGGCGCGGTTGACCGCCCGCAGCGAGCGGATGACGCTGTACTGCTCGACGCCGTAGGCGACCTTGCCGCGCCGCCGGATTCCGGCCGTGTCGATCAGCGTGACGAGCTTGCCGTTCCACTCGACCTGCGTGTCGATCGCGTCGCGCGTCGTGCCTGGCACCGGACTGACGATGGTGCGGGTCTTGCCCAGCAGCGCGTTCAGCAGCGCCGACTTGCCGACATTCGGCCGACCGACGATGGCGACCTGGATATCGTCGTCGTCCTCGTCGGGCAGCGGGCTGGGCGGCAGCAGCGCCGTCAGTGCGTCGAGCAGGTCGCCGATGGCGCTGCCATGATAGGCCGAGATGGCGACCGGTTCGCCCAGGCCCATCTGGTAGAACTCGGCTGCCGCCAGCCGCCACTGGTCCGAGTCGGCCTTGTTAGCTGCCAACACCACCGGCTTGCCCGATTGGCGCAGCGCTGCGCCGACCAGCTCGTCGGCAGTGGTGATGCCGTCGCGCACGTCGACGACGAAGATGATGGCCTCGGCCTCGGCGATGGCTATTTCGGCCTGGCCGCGCACCTGCTCGACCAGCGCCTCGGCCGGATCATCGCCCGGCGTCGTGAGCTGAATGCCGCCCGTGTCGATAAGTGTGAAGGCGACGCCATTCCAGTCAGCCTGGCCGTAGAGTCGGTCGCGCGTCGTGCCCGGCTCATCCTCGATGATCGCCTGGCGCTCGCCAACGATGCGATTGAACAGCGTCGACTTGCCGACGTTCGGCCGGCCGACGATGGCGACAACAGGCTTGGACACGCGCATCCTCCGCACGGCGCGACAACCGCCCGAAGTATAGCGCACGGCGGCAGCACGATGAGTGATGAGTGATGAGTGATGAAGAAACTTCGTTCCTCACTCATTACTCATCACTCATCACATCGCCGGCAGCGCTGCCACCAGCCGGTCGATCTCGGCCCGGCTGTTCAATTCAGTCACCGTTAGCAGCAGTGCGTGGCCCAACCCAGGGTACTCCTGGCTCAGGGCGTAGCCGCCGATGATGCCGGCCGCCAGCAGCGCCGCGTTGACCTCAGCCGCTGGCCGCGGGCACTGAACGACGAACTCGTTGAAGAACGGTGCGCCATCCAGCACGCGGTAGCCGGGCAGCGCCGCGATCTGGCCGGCGGCGTAATGCGCCTTGTGGTAGCACAGTTCGGCCACGTCGCGCAGCCCCTGCTTGCCCATCGTCGCCAGGTAGAGGCAGGCGATGAGCGCATTCAGCCCCTGGTTGGTGCAGATGTTGCTCGTCGCCCGCTCGCGCCGGATGTGCTGCTCGCGCGTCTGCAGCGTCAGCACGTAGCCGCGCCGCCCCTGCACATCGACGGTCGCACCGACCAGTCGGCCGGGCATCGAGCGGATGAACTGCTGCTTGCAGGTGAACATCCCGACGTACGGCCCGCCGAAGCTGAGCGCGTTGCCGAGGGACTGCCCCTCACCGACGACGATGTCGGCGTCGAAGGCGCCCGGCGGCTTCAGCAGCCCGAGCGCGATCGGATAGGCGGCGACGACCAGCAGCGCGCCGGCGGCGTGCGCCGCCTCGGCCAGCGCCGTCAGGTCCTCGATGGCGCCGAGGAAGTTCGGGTACTGGACAATCACCGCCGCCGTGTCGGGGCCGAGCGCGGCCCGCACCGCGTCCAGGTCGGTGGTCAGGCGGCCGGCGGCCAGCGACGGCTCGACGATCTCAATCGACTGGCCGGCCACGTAGGTGCGCAGCACCGCGCGGTAGTTCGGATGCACGGTTGGGCTGACGACCACCTTGCCGCGCCGGGTGCTGTTGATGGCCATGACCGCCGCCTCGGCCAGCGCCGAGCCGCCATCGTACATCGAGGCGTTGCAGACCTCCATGCCCATCAGTTCGGCGACCATGCTCTGGTACTCGTAGATCGATTGCAACGTGCCCTGGCTGATCTCCGGCTGATAGGGCGTGTAGGCAGTGTAGAATTCGCCGCGCAGCACGAGTTGATTGACCAACGCCGGCACGTAGTGGTTGTACGCGCCCGCGCCGAGGAAGATCGGGTAGCGGCTGGCATCCAGGTTCTCGCTGGCCAGTGCGCTCAGTTCCTGAGCCGCCTCCAGCTCGGAGAGGGCGGCCGGCAACTGGAGCGTTGGAAACCGGATCGGCTCCGGCACGACGTTGAACAGCTCCTCAACGCTGGCGGCGCCGACCGTGGCCAGCATCCGTTGGCGATCTTGCTCGGTATGCGGGCTGTATGACATGCCTCTCTCCATGGGGGTGGGTGGTGGGGGGATGGGGAACGACCCTCACCCTAACCCTCTCCCAGAGGGAGAGGGACCGGCGCTGGTGTGGAGCGACTGGCGCCCTCGCCCACCCCGGTGGGCGAGGGCGGGGTGTGAAGGCCCGTCCTAAACTCCAGCACCCAGTGCTTGGGACTTACTCTCCCTCTGTCACGGCCTCGTAGGCGGCGGCGGACAAGAGTTGGTCGACTTCCGTTGGGTCGCTCAGGCGCAGGCGCAGCAGCCAGCCGGCCGTGTATGGATCGGTGTTCACGATCTCCGGCCCGGCCATCGCCGCCTGGTTGACCTCGATCACCTCGCCGCCGAGCGGGGCGTAGATGTCAGAGACAGCCTTGACCGACTCGACCACACCCAGTGGCTCGTCGCGCGCCAGCACGCGCCCGACCTCGGGCAGTTCCAGGAAGACGATGTCGCCCAGCGCATCCTGGGCATGATCGGTGATGCCGATCGTGGCGACGTCGCCTGCGACCAGCGCCCACTCATGCTCTTTGGTATAGCCCCGGTCAGTCGGCGTCGCCACGGGCACCTCCATCATGACCAGCAATGAGTGATGAAATACTCTAGCTACTAGCTACGCATCGCGTTTCGGGCGGCGGTAGAAGGGGGTCGGCACCTGAACGGCCTCGACCGGGCGCTCGCGGATCAGGATGTGGAGTGGGCGGCCGACGCCGGCCAGGTCCGACCGCACCAGGCCCAGTCCGATCGCCTCGCCCAGCGTCGGCGACATCGTGCCGCTGGTGACGTGGCCGACCGCCTCGCCGTCATGCACGAGCGGGTAGTCGGCGCGCGGCACGCCCCGGCCGACCATCTTGAAACCGACCAGCTTGCGCGCCGGTCCAGCGGCGTCGATCGCCGTCAGCGCCGTTCGGCCAATGAAGTCGCCCTTGTCCAGCTTCACTGCCCAGCCGAGGCGCGCCTCGTAGGGGTTGATTGTCTCGGTCAACTCGTGACCGTAGAGCGCCATCTTTGCCTCCAGCCGCAGCGTGTCGCGCGCGCCGAGGCCGATGGGCAGCAGACCGTGCGGCTCGCCGGCCGCCAGCAGCGCTGTCCAGAGGCGCTCGGCGTGCTCGGGCGGGAAGTAGAGTTCGAAGCCGTCCTCGCCGGTGTAGCCGGTGCGTGCGACGATGGCCGCCACGCCGTCGACCGTGCCCTCGGCGCAGCCGAAGGCCGGCAGCGGGTCGAGCGCCAGGTCGGTCAGCGGCTGCAGGATCGTGGCCGCGCGCGGCCCCTGCAGCGCCAGCATCATCGTCGCTGCCGAGATATCGCGCACGGCCACGTTCAGGCCAGTGCGCTCGGCACGGCGCGCCAGCAGCCAACGGACGTCCTTGTCGGTGTTCGACGCATTGACGACGACAAGGAACCAACTGTGCAGCGCGTAGATCAGGATGTCGTCGATGACGCCGCCGTTGTCGCGGCACAGCAGCGCGTACTGGGCATGCCCCTCGGCCAGCGTCGCGACATCATTGGTCGCCACCCAATTCAGAAACGCTGCCGCGTCCGGGCCGGTCACCTCGACCTGGCCCATGTGGCCGAGGTCGAACAGACCGGCGGCAGTGCGCACCGCGCGGTGCTCCTCGATGATGCCGCGGTACTGGACGGGCATGTCCCAGCCGCCGAACTCGACCATGCGCGCACCCATGGCCCGGTGTACCGCGGCCAACGGCGTCTGCTTGAGCGGCGCGTCGGTCATCGTCTCATCCTGTCCTTGCCACGGCCG
>JADLAZ010000149.1 GCA_020849725.1 Chloroflexota bacterium | reverse complement strand
CGCCAGGGGTGAGGAACGAGCCACGCTATGACCTGCGAGCGCGCTCAGCCGCTCATCTCCGCTTTGATCGATGGAGAGGTAACGGCCGCTGAGCGCGAGCGGGTGCTGGCGCACCTGCGTACCTGCGTCGCCTGCACGGCGGTGTACGAAGACTACCGACGCCTGCGCGCACGGATTCGCGATCTAGCGCCGGTCGAGCCACCGGTACACCTGGCGCCGTCGGTGTGGGAGCGCATCGACAGTGAGCGCCGCGCGCCCAACCGCTGGCGAGGTCGGGCGCGTGCCGTTGTCGGCGGGGTGGCCGCCATGGCTGCTGCGCTGCTGGTGGCAGTGGCACTCAGCGCCAGTGATGGCGAGGCCACCGATCGTGTCAGCCTCCTGCTGGGTCGACCGCCGGTCGTGGCGTCGGCAACCCTGGCGCCGCAGCGACAGGTCGTCGAGCCAGCCAGTCCGCCGACATCTACGCCGCGTCCACCGGCCACCGCCACCGCCACGCCACCACCGGCCTCGCCCACGTCGCGACCGGCGCCGCCGCCCACGGCAGCGCCAGCGGCTGTGCCGGCGGCGACGGTCACGATCGTTGATGAGGAGCCGCCGGCCACCGCCACACCCCGACCGATCGTGACGGCCCGAGTCGCCACCGCCACGCCGCGACCGGCGCCGCCGCCCACGGCCACAACTGTGCCGCCGACGCGGCCGCCAGCGACGGCCCCGCCGACGACAGCCACTGCCAAACCGGTCGCGACGGCGCCGGCCACCCGACCGTCGCCGTCGCCGCCGACGCGCATGCCGGCGACGGCCACCGCGACGCGCGTGCTGCCGACGCCAACCCCGGCCCCCACTGCGACCGCGACCCGGCCGGCGGCGCCGGTGGTCGGTGCGAGCTTCGCCGCCGCCTACGCCGGCAACGCTGGCGTGCGCGCTCGCCTGGGTGCGCCGCTGCTGGCCGAGCGCGGGGTGGAGGGCCTGACACAACCGTTCGAGCGCGGTCAGATGGAGAGCTTCGCCGACGCCCGCCAGATCATCGTTTTGTACCGCGATGGCAACAGTTGGGCACGGTTCACTGACACCTGGTCGCCCGACGAGGTTGCGACGCCGGGCGATCCTCCGCCGCCGGGTCTGCACCGGCCGCGGCGCGGCTTTGGCAAGCTGTGGCGCGAGAATATCACCGTCCGCGAGCGCCTGGGCTGGGCGACCGCGCCAGACCTGGGCTACGTGGCGAAGGTGCAGCGGTTCGAGCGCGGCCAAATGGTGAGCAGCAACGGCGCTATCTATGCGCTCTTCGAAGATGGCGCCTGGGAGAGGCTCGATTGACCTGCTCGTCCGGCGCCACCCACCCCGCTGTCGACCGATCTATTGGACGATGTTGATGAGCCGGCCGGGCACGTAGATCACGCGCCGCGGCGCCTTGCCCTGGGTTAACGACGTCACCCGTGGGCTGGCCAGTGCCGCCGCTGTCGCCGCCGCCTCATCGAGATCGACGGCCACTGTCAGGCGGTCGCGCACCTTGCCGTTGACCTGGACCACCAGCTCGACCTCCTCGGCGGCGGCTAGCGCCGCGTCGGCGGTCGGCCAGGGCTGCTGGTGGACCGAGTAAGGTCGCCCCAGTCGCGCCCAGATTTCCTCGGCCAGGTGCGGCGCCGACGGTGCCAGCAGCAGCGTCAGCGTGGCGATTGCCTCCGGCCAGGCGGCGGTGCGCACCAGCGGCGTCGCTCGCGCCCGCATCAGCTCGTTGACGAACTCCATCAGCGCGGCCACCATGGTGTTGAAGCGGAACTGCTCGATGTCGCCCGTCACGCGCTCGATCGTCCGGTGCGTCCAGCGGCGCAGCGCGGTGATCTCGGCCGGTGCGGCCTCTCCGGCGGGTGCGTCCGCCGGATCGGTCGTCGCGACCGTCCAGGCGCGCTGCACCAGGCGGGCGGCGCCCTCGATGCCGTTCATGCTCCACGGGCCGCCCTGGTCCCAGGGACCGATGAACATCAGGTAGATGCGCACGACGTCGGCGCCGTACCGCCCGACATAGTCATCAGGATTGACGACATTGCCTCGGCTCTTGCTCATGCGATTGCCGTCCGGCCCCAGGATCACGCCCTGGTTGTACAGGCGCAGGAACGGCTCGTCGTAGCGGCCGACGCCGACATCGCGCATCGCCTTGGTGAAGAAGCGTGCGTACAACAGGTGCATCACGGCATGCTCGATGCCACCCGTGTACTGGTCGACCGGCAGCCAGTAGGCGCCCTCGCCATCCTGGTCGAACGGCGCAGCATCGTCGTTGGGGCTGACGTAGCGGAACTGATACCAGGAGCTGTCGATAAAGGTGTCCATCGTGTCGGTTTCGCGCCGGGCTGGCCCGCCGCAGATCGGGCAGGTCGTGCGCAGGAAGCCCTCATGGCTCAGCAGCGGCGATTGGCCGGTTGGCTCAAACGCCGCGTCTTCGGGCAGGCGCACCGGCAGGTCGCTCAGCGGCACTGGCTGGATGCCGTGGGTGTCGCAGTAGACAATCGGGATCGGCGTGCCCCAGTAGCGCTGCCGGCTAATGAGCCAGTCGCGCAACCGGTAGGTGACCGCTGGTCGGCCCAGGCCGCGCTCCGCCAACTCGGCCGCCACCGCCGCGCCACCGGCCTGGCTGGTCATGCCGGAGAAGCGGCTCGAGTTGACCATCACACCGTAGCCGGTGAAGCACTCGCCCTCGGTCGCCACGTCGCCGTTTGCTGGCGCGATCACGACCGGGATCGGCACGTCGTAGCGGCGGGCGAAGGCGTTGTCGCGCACGTCGTGGGCCGGCACACCCATGATCGCGCCGGTGCCGTAAGTCACCAGCACGTAGTCGGCGATGAAGATCGGCACGCGCTCGCCGCTAAGGGGGTTGATCGCGTAGGCGCCGGTGAAGACGCCCGTCTTGTCGCGCTCGGTGCTCAGCCGGTCGATCTCCGTTTCGCGCCGGGTCTGGGCGACGTAGGCATCGACGGCGGCGCGCTGCGCGGGCGTGGTGATCGATTCGACCAGCGGATGCTCGGGCGCCAGCACCATGAACGTGACGCCGAAGATCGTGTCCGGCCGGGTGGTGAAGACGCGGATTGATGCGTCGTCAGCGCCGGCGACGGCGAACTCAGCCTCGGCGCCTTCGCTGCGACCGATCCAGTTGCGCTGCAGTGTCTTGACCCGCTCCGGCCAATCGATGCGGTCCAGATCGGCCAGCAACTCGTCGGCATAGCGGGTGATGGCCAGGAACCATTGATCCAGGTCGCGCCGGTAGACTTCCGTCTCGCACCGCTCGCAGCGACCATCGACGACCTGCTCGTTGGCCAGCACCGTCTGGCAGTTCGGGCACCACCAGGCGGCGGCGACCTTCTTGTAGGCAAGGCCACGCTCGTGAAACTTCAGGAACAGCCACTGGTTCCAGCGGTAATAGGCCGGGTCGCAGGTGACGATCTCCCGCGACCAGTCGAACATCGTGCCCATCGTCCGCAACTGGCGGCGCATGGCGGCGATGTTGTCCATCGTCCAGGTCCAGGGATGAATGCCGCGCTTGATGGCGGCGTTCTCCGCCGGCAGGCCAAAGGCGTCGAAGCCCATCGGGAACAGCACGTTGTAGCCGCGCATGCGCCGGTAGCGGGCGGCAACATCCGACGGCGCCATGGCGTACCAGTGACCGATGTGCAGGTCGCCGCTCGGGTACGGGTACATCGTCAGCGCGTACCACTTTGGCCGGCTGGGATCGGGAACGGCTCGGTACAGGTCGGTGTCGGCCCAGCGCTGCTGCCAGGTCGCCTCGACCGCCTGTGGGCGATAGCGCTCGTCCATCGTCATGTGCCTCCATCCCGCGCTGCCCGCTCCCGCGCAACAGCGTCGGCCATCACCTCATCTCCTGTTCCGCCTGCGGCGGGCCGGGCCAGCCGAGTCCGTCAGTTGACGGCCTCAGCCCCAGCACACCGCCCGGTAAGGCTGGTGATGATGAAGGCGCATTGCCGGCGCATGATCTGCTCCCTGCCGCTGACACGCAAACGGCCTTTCACCCCACAGGGGCGAAAGGCCGTGCCGGCCAGTTCCGCGATCCCACCCTGGTTGATCAGCGCCGCGGTGCGAGTGGAGCTGAGGGGACTCGAACCCCTGACCCCAACACTGCCAGTGTTGTGCTCTCCCAGCTGAGCTACAGCCCCGCGCTGACCCACTCGCGCCTGCTAACGGAGGCGACCCGGCGACGACTACCACGCGAGCGCTTCACCGTCACGGCTCCCAGGCGAGTTCAGTCGCTCGTGCCCGGCTCACACCAACCGCCGGACTCTCTAGAGGGACGCGACCTACTACTCCCGATCGACGCCGCTGCCATTCTTGCGCCGCCCTCGACCCTCGGCCGAGCCGCGGCAACGGCGTGGAGTATAGCAGACGACCCTGGCAGCGTCAACGCCGGCGGGCCGCGCGATCCCCGCCTACAGGTGGCGCGATCGTGCTACAGTGGCGCCGGACCGCTGCCCGCACGGGCCGGCGAACGCGGAGGAGGACAAGGTGGCCGATCTTCAGATAAAGACCAAGCTGCGCGCTGGCCAGCCGGTCGTCGTCGCGGCCGGCAACCAGAGCGCCGACACGATCGATTACCTGGGCCAGTTCGGGCTGGACGGCATGTGGCTGGAGGGCGAGCATGGTCCGTTGAGCTGGGACGATATCGGCGACATGTCGCGGGCCTGCGACCTCTGGAGTATGGCGTCGATCGTGCGTGTCTCCGCCAACGAGCCGTGGTTGATCACGCGCACGCTCGACCGCGGCGCCAGCGGCATCGTCGTGCCGCACGTCTCAACGCGGGCCGAGGCGGCACAGGTGGTGCAGTCGGCTAAGTTCGGGCCGATCGGCCTGCGTGGCATGTTCGGTAGCCGGCGCGCCTTCGGCGTCAGCGATCCCTTTCAGCGCGCCAACGATGAGACACTGGTTGTCGTCCTGATCGAGGAGATCGAGGCAATCGAGAACCTGGCCGAGATCCTGACGGTCGACCACATCGACGTCTTCTTCGTCGCGCCGTCCGACCTGGCCCAAACGATGGGCTACACGGGTCAGCCCGGCCATGCCGCAGTGCAGGGCGTCGTCGACCAGGCGATCCAGCAGATCGCTGCCGCCGGCCGCACCCCCGGTGCGTTGGCCGCGACCGACACGATGGGACACTATTACAGCCTCGGCGCCCGGTTCTTCCTGGTGTCGTGGCTAAGCTGGCTGGCGGACGGCGCGCGCGCTTGCGTAGCGCGCACCGCCAGCCTGGGCGGCAGCCGCTAGGCGTCAGGGCAACACTCCAGGGTAGGGCGATCAGCATGGCGGACCACATCGTCGGCGCCGTCGCCGACATCCCACCGGGCACGAAGCGAGTCGTGACGGTGCGCGGCATCGAGATCGGCATCTTCAACGTTGAAGGCGTCTTCTACGCCCTCCCGAACCGCTGCACCCATCAGTGGGGGCCGCTGTGCGAGGGCGCACTGTCCGGCACGGTGCGCGCCGATGCCGACACCGGCTGGCGCCTGCAATGGGCGCGCGACGGTCGCGTAATTGTCTGCCCGTGGCACGCGCTCGAGTTCGACGTCACGACTGGCCAGTGTCTGGCCCATCCACGCGTGCGCCTGCGCCGATACGGAGTTCGCATCGTGGACGAGCACCTCGTGCTGACGATCTGACCGCGACTCGACGGTCGCGTCAGCCGGCCGATGAACCCCTTGCGTGCCGCACGGGGAACCAGTATACTACTCGGGCCTCATTGAGGCGGCTGGGCCGTTGAGGCGCGTTGACGGGACCGGAATCCGGCTTCGACGGCGCGTTGGCCCGGTCAACGGCACCTGAACAAGTGACGACGTGAGAGAAGAGCGTCCGGCGACGACGAGACGTCGTTGCGCATGAAGACGCGATGACATCAACGAGCATTCAGCTCCTTCGTGGAGCATAGGAGAAGAACAGCAAGACAGGCGCGGGGTGGATGCCAGTGGTGCGTCGTGCCGAAGAAGGACGTGGCCAAGCGACGAAACGCCTCGGGGAGCCGCTGGCGGGCTGGGAACCGAGGGTATCCGAATG
>JADLAZ010000148.1 GCA_020849725.1 Chloroflexota bacterium | reverse complement strand
CCCCGACCACGGGCGCGCGCATTCAGGTCGTCCAGTTGGTCAGCGGTCAGGGTCACGCGGATGATCTTCGGCATGGCGGGCCCTCCTGCCCGCCATTGTACGAGACGCTTACCCGAAGCTGCTTAGAGCCGCGTCAGCCCCTCAAAGTCGACATAACGGGCGCGCTCGAGGCCGACGACGGCGGTGATCTCGCGCAAGATGTCGGTCGGGATGGGGCTGTCGACCATGACGACCATCACCGCCTCTTGACCGGGCGCGGCGCGGCCGACCTGCATGCCGGCGATGTTGATCTGGCGCTGGCCGAGCAGCATGCCGACCGCGCCGATGATGCCGGGCCGGTCGCGGTGGGTGGTGACCAGCATCAGGCCAGTGGGCGACACGTTCATGGGGTAGCCGTCGATGGCGGTGATGCGAACATCGCCCTCTAGCACCGTGCCTTCGACCGCGCGCGATGGCCCGCCATCGCCACTGGCGCGCAGGCCGACGACGAGGCCGGCGAAGGCCGAGCCACGGGTGCTGCGCCCCTCGCGCACCTCCAGGCCGTGGCGCTGGGCGACAAGGCGGGCGTTGACCAGCGTCAGCGTGTCCGGTGCGGCCAGGCTCAGGAAGCCGCGAATCGCCGCCAGGCCGATCAGGTCCAGGTTGCGGCCGCGCGGCTCGCCGCGGTACTCGATCTCCAACTGCTCGGCCGGCCGGTCGAGCACGCTGCTGAGCAGCCGGCCCAGCCGCTGCGCCAGCTCGACGTAGGCGCGCGTATCCGTCAGCGTCTCGGAGCGAATGGCCGGCAGGTTGACGGCGTTGTCGACGAGTTCACCGCGCAGCGCCGCCAGCGTCGACTCGGCGGCAGCCAGGCCGACGCTCTCCTGGGCTTCGTGGCTGCTGGCGGCGATGTGCGGCGTGACGACGACATTGGGCAGCGCGAACAGGGGCGAGGCGGTCGCTGGCTCATGCTCGAACACGTCCAGCGCCGCGCCGGCCAGCCGGCCCGCCTGCAGGGCGTCGTAGAGGGCGTGCTCGTCGACCAGCCCACCGCGCGCGCAGTTGATCAGGAACGCGCCCGGCTTCAGGCAGCGCAGGCGGGCGGCGTCCAGCAGGTGGGTGGCGTCGTCGGTGAGCGGCACGTGCAATGTCACGATGTCCGCCGTCGCCAGCAGGTCATCCAGCGGCAGCATCGTCAGTCCCAGGTTTTCCCCGACTGCCGCCGGCACGAACGGGTCGTGGGCCAGCACGGTCATCTCGAACGCCTGCGCCCGGCGCGCGATCTCGCGCCCGATGCGGCCCAGCCCGACGATGCCAAGCGCCTTGCCGCGCAGTTCCGTGCCGATGAAACCGCGCCGGTCCCAGTGCCCGGCCCGCAACGCGGCGTCGGCGCGGGCGATGTGGCGCACCAGCGCCAGCAGCATGCCGAAGGTATGCTCGGTCGCCGAGATCGTGTTCGCGCCAGGGGTGTTGAGGACGACGATGCCGCGCTCGGTGGCTGTCGCGACGTCGATGTTGTCGATGCCGGCGCCGGCGCGGGTGACGACCTTCAGCCGAGCGCCGGCCGCCAACAACTCGGCATCAACGCGGGTTTCACTGCGCACGATCAGGGCATCGAACGCACCGAGCGCCGCCAGCAGGTCGGCGCGTGACTGGCCGGGCCACACCGTCACATCGGCCTGCTGGCCCAGCCAGTCGAGCGCGCGGGGTGCGATCGGGTCGCTGACGAGGATCGATGGCATGGCACTCCGAGCCGGCGAGATGACGTAGGATGCCAGTCCGTTGGTTGTACCGAGGCGAGGCCGGCGCAATCTACAACCGCATCCCTGGGCAGCCACCGTGGCTGCCCCTCCGAACGACTAACGACCGACTGCCGGGACGGCTGCCAGCGCGGCATCGAGATCGGCGATGATATCCTCAACGTCCTCAATGCCGATCGAGAAGCGCACCAGCCCCTCGCTGATGCCGACCTCGGCCCGCTGCGCCGGCGTCAGCGCGCGGTGGGAGGAGTGGGCTGGATAGAGCGTCAGCGTGTAGACGTCGCCCAGCGTCGGTGCTGGCACGGTCAGGCGCAGCGCCTCCATGAAGCGGAAGACCTCGCTCTGGCCGGCGCCCGCGATCTCGAACGACAGCATACCGCCGTAGCCGTGGCGCAGCAGCTGGCTCGCCAGCGCGTGCTGCGGGTGCGACGGCAGCCCCGGATAGTTGACGCGGGTGACCTTCGTATGCTCGCTCAGGTGACGGGCGACGGTGTGAGCGTTGGCGCTGTGCTGGCGCATCCGCAGCGGCAGCGTCTTCAGTCCACGCAGCACCAGCCAGGCCTCGAACGGGCCGCAGATGCCGCCGGTCATCTTGGCGATCTCCAGCAGCTCCAGCCGGCGCGCGGCGGTGCAGCAGACGACGCCACCCATGACGTCGCCGTGGCCGCCCAGGTACTTGGTCGTGCTGTGGACGATCAGATCGACGCCGTGCTCCACCGGCCGGCACAGGTAGGGCGAGGCGAAGGTATTATCGCAGATGCTGAGCGCGCCGGCTCGGCGGGCGAGGTCGGTCAGCGCCGGCACATCGGCCACCCTCAGCAGCGGGTTGGACACCGTCTCGAAGACGATGGCGCGCACACCACCGGGCGCCAGCGCCTGCTCCACGGCCGCCAGATCGGTGATGTCGACGTAGGTCGTCTCGACGCCGAGGCGCTGGAACAGCGTGCCCAGGAGCGCGTAGGTAGCGCCGTACAGGTCGCGCGAGGCGATGATGCGCGCGCCAGGGCCGGCGCCGGCGACCAGGAGCGCGGCGTGCAGCGCGGCCATGCCCGAGCCGAAGCCGATGGCCGCCTCGGCGCCTTCGAGCGCGGCGATGGCTGTCTCCATCGCCTGGACGGTGGGATTGCCGTAGCGACTGTAGACGTAGCCGGGCCGCTCGTTGCCGAAGACGGCGTCCAGGTCGTCGAGTTGCTCATACATGAAGCTCGACGCCGGGTAGATCGGCGTCGTGGTCGGGATGAAGTCCGGCGGCGCTGGACGCTCGCCGGCGTGGACGGCGCGCGTCCCGAAGCCCTGCTGTCGTGGCTCGCTCATGGCAGCGTCCCTCCGTGTGCGTGGCTGCCGGCCATCCAGCGGCTGACAGGCGCCGGCAGGCGAAGTATAGTCGCGGCTGGCTCACCTGCCAGTGGTGACGAGCGTCCGCCCGCGGGCCGGTCGCGCCACTGGCGCCGATGAAGGAGAATAGGCTGCGATGGAGCCGGTGCGCGTTGGGATCATTGGCTGTGGCACGATCAGCGGCATCTATCTGAAGAACTCCGCACTGTTCGAGAGCTTCGAGGTCATCGCCTGCGCCGACACACTGCCGGAGCGGGCGGTGGCGCGGGCGGCGGAGTTCGGGGTGGCAAAGGCGTGCAGTGTCGACGACCTGCTGGCCGATCCGGCGGTCGAGCTGGTCCTGAACCTGACGGTGCCGGCGGCGCACGCCGACGTCGCGCTGCGAGCGGTTGCGGCCGGCAAGTCAGTCTACGGCGAGAAGCCGCTGACGGTGACGCGCACCGATGGCCAGCGACTGCTGACGCAGGCGGCCGAGCGCGGCGTGCGGGTCGGCTGTGCGCCGGACACGTTCCTCGGCGGCGGTATCCAGACCTGCCGCAAGCTGATCGATGACGGCTGGATCGGGCAGCCGGTGGCAGCGTCGGCCTTCTTCACCAGCCACGGGCCGGAGGCGTGGCACCCCGACCCGGCATTCTACTTCCAACCCGGCGCCGGCCCGATGTTCGATATGGGCCCGTACTACCTGACGGCACTGGTGGCATTGCTCGGGCCGGTGCGGCGCATCGGCGGCATGGCGCAGGCATCCTTCCCGGAGCGCGTCATCACCAGTCAGGCGAAGTACGGCGAGCGCGTGCCGGTGACGACGCCCACTCATGTCACCGGCACGCTGGAGTTCGTCAGCGGCGCGCTGGGCACGGTGTTGACCAGCTTCGACGTGTGGGGCAGCACGCTGCCGCGCATCGAAATCTACGGCTCGCTCGGCTCGCTGCTCGTGCCGGACCCGAACACCTTTCGCGGGCCGGTGCGTGTCCGGCGCGCGGGCGAAACGGAGTGGAGCGATGTGCCGCTGACGCACGGCTACACCGAGAACAGCCGCGGCCTGGGCATTGCCGACATGGCGGCTGCGCTGCGCTCCGGCCGGCCGCATCGGGCCAGCGGTGCGCTCGCCTACCACGTGCTGGATTGCATGCAGGCATTCCTGGACGCAGCCGCCGCCGGCCGGCACGCGCGCGTGCGCAGCACCTGCCCGCGGCCGGCGGCGCTGCCGCTGGGCTTGCGTGACGGTCAGATCGACGCCTGAGCGCCGCAGCCGGTGGCGACTCTCAATGGGTGGCGGGGAGGATGGCCATGGGCGACCGGTTGCAGGGCAAAGTCGCGATTGTCACCGGCGCCGGCGCGATCGGGCCGGGCTGGGGCAACGGCAAGGCGACGGCGGTGCTGTTCGCGCGCGAGGGCGCCCGCGTCGTCGCCGTCGATCGCGACCGGGCCGCGGCCGACGAGACGCGGGCGATCATCGCCGGCGAGGGCGGCGACTGCACCGTCTATCAGGCCGACGTCGCGCGCGCGGATGAGGTCGCCGCGCTGGTGGCGACCTGCCTGGCGACCTACGGCCGGGTCGATATCCTGCACAACAACGTTGGCATCAGTGGCCTGGGCGGCGCGGTCGAGACGACCGAGGAGACCTGGGACCGTGTCATGGCGGTGAATGTAAAATCGATGTTCCTGACCTGCCGCGCGGTGCTGCCGCACATGGAGCGGCAGGGAGGCGGCGCGATCGTCAACATCTCCTCGGTGGCGTCGATCCGCTGGACCGGCATCGCCTACCTGGCCTACAGCGTGTCCAAGGCTGCCGTCAACCAGCTCACCCAGAGCATCGCGCTCGAGTACGCCGCTCGCGGCATCCGAGCCAACGTCATCCTGCCCGGCTTCATGGACACGCCGCGCATCGCGGTCGGGCTGGCCGGAGCCTACGCTGGCGGCGACGTCGCGCGCATGAACGCCATTCGCGACAGTCAGTGCCCGACCGGCAAGATGGGCGACGCCTGGGACATCGCCCACGCCGCGCTCTACCTGGCCTCGGACGAGGCGCGCTACGTCAACGGCGTCCAGTTGCTTGTCGACGGCGGCCTGACCTGCAAGATCATCTAGGGCTGGGTGCTGGGGGCGGAAATCAGGGAAGAACCCTCCCCCCCAAGCCACTCCCATCGCGATGGGAGCGGGAGACAGCCTTCAGTCACGAGCGCAGCTGTGGGAACAGGATCACGTCGCGGATGGATGGCTGGTCGGTGAAGAGCATCGTCAGGCGGTCGATGCCGATGCCCAGGCCGCCGGTCGGCGGCATGCCGTGCAGCAGCGCCGTCACGAAGTCCTCATCGAGCGGCATCGCCTCCTCGTCGCCGGCGGCACGGTCGGTCTGCTGCTGCTGGAAGCGGCGAAGTTGGTCGACCGGGTCGTTCAACTCGCTGAAGGCATTGCCCAGCTCCAGACCGCCGATGAACGGCTGGAAGCGCTCGACCGTGTCGGGCTGGTCGGGCTTGCGCTTGGCCAGCGGCGATAGATCGACCGGGTAATCGATCAGAAAGGTCGGCTGGACCAAACGGCGGCGCACGAACGTCTTCAGCAGCTCGTCGATGATGCGCGGGCGCACCGTGCCGGCCGGCACGTCCGCGCCAGCGGCGCGGGCGGCCGTCAGCAGTGTGTCGGCTGTCGGGTGCGCCTCGTAGTCGATGCCGGTCGCTTCCTGAATCGCCTCGCGCAGGGTGAGGCGGCGCCAGGGCAGCGTCAGGTCGATCGCCTGGCCGGCGTAGGTGAGCGTCAGGCCGCCGAGCACCTCCTGGGCAATGGCGACGACCATTTGCTCCACCAGGGCCATGATGTCGCGGTAGTCGGCGTAGGCCTGGTAGAGTTCCATCATTGTGAACTCGGGATTGTGCTGGGTGTCGATGCCCTCGTTGCGGAAGTCCTTGCAGATCTCGTAGACGCGCTCGAAGCCGCCGACGAGCAGACGCTTCAGATACAACTCGTCGGCGATGCGCAGGTAGAGCGTGCGATCGAGCGCGTTGTGTTGGGTGACGAATGGCCGCGCCGCCGCACCGCCGTACAGCGGCTGCAATGTCGGCGTCTCGACCTCGAGGAAGCCCTGGCCGTCCAGGAAGCGGCGCATAGCGGTGATGATGCGGGCGCGCGTGACGAAGACCTGGCGCACCTCGGGGTTGGCCAGCAGATCGAGGTAGCGACGGCGATAGCGCGTCTCCAGGTCGGTCAGGCCGTGGTACTTCTCCGGCGGTGGGTTGATCGCCTTGGCCAGCATGCTGAGCCTGTCGAGCGCGATCGTGACCTCGCCGGTGCGAGTCTGCATCAGCGTGCCGGTGGCCTGCACGAAGTCACCACTGTCGACGTCGCGTTGGAAGCGGGCATAGGCATCGTCGCCCAGCCGGTTGCGCTGGGCGAACAGTTGGATGCGACCGCTGCCGTCTTCGATATGGAGGAAGGTGCTGCGGCCCATGTCGCGGATGCCGCCGCTGATGCGGCCGGTGGCCGTGACGGCCTGGTCGCCGAAGGTGGCAAAGCCGGCGATCAGGTCGGCGGCCGTGTGGGTCCGCTCGACGTGAGCCGGATAGGGGTCCTCGCCGCGCTCCCGCAGCGCCCGGGCCTTGTCGAGCCGCTGGCGTTGGAGATGGTCCCAGCCACCGGGGAGCGATGGCTCGTCAGTCTCGGCCACGTGTCTTCCTCCCCTGTTCGCCGCCAGCCACGCGCCGACGGTCAGCGAAACGGGGTGAGGCTTGCGCCCCACCCCGTCATCCAGTCTAGCACATGCGCGGGCCGGCGCTCGACGCCGTCCCGAGAGACAGCTCAGTCGATCGAGACGACCTTGTACTTGATCGCGCCTTTCGGCGCCTGCACCGTCACCTGATCGCCCGCCTTCTTGCCCAGCAGCGCCCGGCCGACCAGCGAGTCATCGCTGATCTTGCCCTGACTGGCCTTCGCTTCGGCCGAGCTGACGAGCATCCATTTCTCTTCGGTGCCCTCATCATCGAGGATGGTGATGCGCGAGCCAAGACGAACGGCCCCGGCGCGCGCATCCTCGCGCAGCACTCGCGCCCGGCTCAGCAGCGACTCGATCGTGCGGATGCGGCCCTCGGTGAACGCCTGCTCGTTCTTGGCGTCCTCATACTCGCTGTTCTCGCTGATGTCGCCGTACTCCTTGGCCTGGCTGATGCGAGCGGCGACCTCCGGGCGCTTGACCAGGCGCAACTGCTCCAACTCAGCCTGAAGGTCCAGCCGGCCCTGTTCGGTGAGAAAAACTGGCTTGTCCTCAGCCATGAACGACCCGCTCCTTGCTACCGTGCCACTGTGGCTGCGCCACGTCGCGCTAGGCCAATCCTGGCCATCGCCACCGGACCAAAGCGCAAAAAGGCTGAGAGGAATTCACCCCTCAGCTCCCGCGCGCCTGCAGGCGGATTATACGCCCACGCCCCCCACCTGTAAAGGGTAGCGACCAATCATGCCGCGCCACCTGTATAGTCTATTGAACGTGTCGTTCATAGCCACGCCGGCATGCGTCCGGCGCTGCCGGCCGGTTCCGCAAGCGCCGTGCCAGCGCGGGGCAGGCCAGCGGCCATCCCGCACCGCCTCACGAGCCGAGCGACTTCATCACCTGGGGCACGGCCGGGCCGAGGATGATGACGTAGATGGCCGGGAAGATCAGGAACACCATCGGGAAGAGCATCTTGATCGGCGCCTTGTGGGCCTGCTCCTCGGCGCGCTGGCGGCGGCGCTGGCGCAGTTGCGCCGACTGGATGCGCAGCACCTGGGTGATGCTGACACCGAGCTGGTCGGCTTGCACGATTGAGGTGACGAAGGTACTCAGGTCATCGACGCCGGTACGGGCCGCCAGTTCCTTGAGCGCCTCGCGTCGCGTCTTGCCAACCCGGATCTCTGAGAGCGTCCGCTGGAACTCCCAGCCCAGCTCGTTGTCCCACTTGACAGCCACGCGCGACAGCGCCTGGTCGAAGCCGAGACCCGCCTCGACGCTGATCGACAGCAGGTCGATGGCGTCCGGCAGCGCCTTGAGAATGTTCTTCTTGCGCCGCCCGATCTTCTGCCCCAGCCAGATGCCGGGCAGCACGTAGCCGATGAAGAGCATGACGACCGGAAAGATGAGCAGGCTCTGGATGTTCTGCCGGGCCAGCAGCATCAGGCCCAGCGTCGCGCCACCCAGGCCGACCGCGGTCAGGCCGCGCACACCCATGAAATCGGTCGGCGACCAGCCGTTCGGGTTGCCGGCCTGCTCCAGGCTCTGGCGCAGGCGCTCGACATTCGACTTCGGCGTGAAGCGCGACATCAAGCGGATGCCACCACCGAGCGCTGGTCGCACGATGCGGTCGATGAACGGCCGCGACAACTCGAGCTCTTCCAGGCGCTTGGGCCGCAGCACGAAGTCGGCCATACGCTCATTGACGGTCGCCAGCTCCTGGCGCTGGCGCACCACGCCGAAGACGACCATCACCAGACCACCGGTGACCATCAGACTGATAAGCGCCGCGATGAGCATCTCCATCGTCTACACCTCGATCGTGACGATCTTGCGCATGGCCAGGTAGCCGAGGAAGACGCACACGCCGGCGCCGATTGGCATGCAGATCCAGGGCCATGCCAGGATGCCGCTCATGTACTTTGGGTTAATGACGTAGAGAACGCCGCCCAGTACGATGGGGATGAAGGTGATGACATAGCCGGACATCTGGCCCTGTGCCGTCAGGACGCTGATCTCACCCTTGATGCGCACCCGCTCGCGAATTGTGTGGCCGATCGTGTCCAGGATCTGCGACAGGTTGCCGCCGACCTCGTGCTGGATATTGATGGCGGTGATCAGCAGGTCCAGATCTTCACTAGGCACACGGCGCAACAGGTTGCTCATCGCGTCCTGGTGCGAGATGCCGAGGCCGACTTCGTAGACGACGCGCATGAACTCCTGCGCCATCGGCGCCTGGCTTTCACGGGCGACGAGTTCCATGCTCTGCAGCAGGCTGTAGCCGGAGCGGAGCGAGTTGCTGAGGAGTGTGATCGTGTCGCCAAGCTGGTGGTTGAACTTCTTGATCCGGGCGCGAGCGCGCATGCCGACCCAGATGTCGGGCACGAACGAGCCGGGCAGCGCAAAGGCCGCGCCCACCAGCAGCGCTACGACACCGGCGTCGCGGGCGAACAGCAGACCGAGAGCGAAGCCAGCTAGCGCGCAGATGATCTTGGCCATGACGAACTCGCCGACCGTTAGCCGCAGGTCGGCGCGGGCCAGCTTGGTGGCCGTCAGTTCGGCATAGGTCGTCTTTTCGACCGCGCGCTCCAGCCGGCGTGCGAGCGGCGACGACCGTGCCCGGCGCTTGGCCTGCTCATCCATCTCCTCGCCGGCATTGAGCGAGGCGTAGCGGCCCAGGCGGTCGTCCATGGCGCTGTCGCGGCCCAGCGCGCCGGCCAACCCGAAAAAGATCAGGAGGATGGCCCCCGCGGCCGTGGCCGCCACTAACACCGCGATCCACATGATGCCCTCCGTCATCGGCTACGAGGCCAGCGCACCGGGTCGAACTGCTCCCGGCGTCGTGCCGGCCGACGGCGCCCATTCCGGCCCTGGCGCCGCCGCGGTGGCTGGCCTAGAACAGGCTGTCGCGGAAGCCGAAGATATTCGGCGGTAGGTAGATGTTGTTCTGCTCGAACCGCTCGATAAACTTCGGTCGGATGCCGGTCGGGCGCAGCCGGCCGACGATCTTGCCGTTCTCGATGCCCGTCTGCTCGTAGACGAAGATATCCTGCATGACGATGACATCGCCCTCCATGCCCTGAACCTCAGTGATCGAGACGATCTTGCGCGTGCCGTCCTTGAGGCGCGACTGCTGGACGATGACATCCACCGCCGCGGCGATCTGCTCGCGGATGGCGCGCACCGGCAGGTCGACGCCGGCCATCAGCACCATCGTCTCCAGGCGCGATAGGCAGTCGCGCGGGGTGTTGGCGTGCGCGGTCGTCATCGAGCCGTCGTGGCCGGTGTTCATGGCCTGGAGCATGTCCAGCGCCTCGCCGCCGCGGCACTCGCCGACGACGATGCGCTCGGGCCGCAT
>JADLAZ010000147.1 GCA_020849725.1 Chloroflexota bacterium | reverse complement strand
TAGAAGGCCATGTCCCAGGCGCGGGTGGCGTTCTCGACCAGCGCGATCTCGTCGCGGGCGCAGCCGAGCAGCGTGGCGGTGGCATCGTAGACGCGCTCGAGCGCGGTGTGGGCTGCGGCGGCCGCCTCATAACCGCCCATCAGCGCCTCGCACTGCAGGTGGCCGACGACGGCATCGAGGACCGATTGCGGCATCAAGGCCGCGCCGGCATTGTTGAAGTGCGTGACATGGACGCAGCCGGGCGTCTCGGCCCGCGCCCGCGCGACGTCGAAGCCGCTGGGGTCAGGTGGTGGCGGTGGCGCTGCTGCCATGCCCATGGCCGCCCTCCTCATCGATAGCCGTGTCACCCTGGGGCCGCTGGCGCTGGAGGCGGGCCGAGCGCCCACCCGGCCAGCCATGATACTGGCCGATGGGCCAGTCGCGGCGCCGGCCGCTCGGCCGATGACCGGCCGCTAGCCGTCATCTATCCTGAGGACGTGGCCAGTCAGTGATGGCCGGCCACCAGACCCGACCGGTTCTGATGGAGGCTGGTGCGCCTCCCCGTTGCCGCCTCGCTGGCCGTCCCCATCGATGGCCACGCCTTCCTCACTCACCCCTCTTGAATACTCCCCTCTCGATGCCTCCCGCGCACCAGCGGCGAGGCATCTCCTCTTAGGGAGTTGTCCGCGTAGGGCCAGGAGCCGGAGTACTCGGAATACTGTTCCTACTGGCTCCACTGGCCCCGCTCCGCCTGCTGGCCCACGGACCAATGATCGGGTACCAGAAGCGGCGACCGAGCGCGACCTGGATCGCGCCATAGAGGCCGTACAGGATCGTGCCGACGTACCAAATGGCGAAGACGGGCACGGCCAGCAACCACAGCATCACCAGCCAGGGCGCGGGCGGCTCGGCCAGCGCGACCGGGACGACAATGCCGGGGATCGGCAGGCGCTGGCCGAACAGCGCGGTGCCCACGGCCAGCCAGCTGATGATAACCAGCGCATTGATGAGCAGCACGGCGAGTTGGTAGACGCCGGCCTGCTCGCCATGGAAGGCGACGTGCGGCCGGCGGCGGCTGATTAGCCAGATCGCGCCGGCGATGACCGCCGACAGCACGAACCCGATGCCCAGGAAGCCGAAGGCGATGGCGGCGTGGGCGGCCACCGCCATCGCGCGGTCCGTCGTCGACCAGGCCAGGCTGCCCAGATCGAGGGGCGCGCGCACATGGCGCAGCGCGCGGGTGCTAGTCATAGGCGAAGTCCAGCGGTGTGCTAGCCGGAACCGGCGGCTTGAGCTGCGCGATGGCGACCTGACCGCGCTCGGCCGACACCCAGTTGACCTTGTGGACTGCCTGGCCGATGCGGAACGCCTCGCCCCGATCGAGGACGTGCTCGATCTCGCCCCGGTCGACGCGCACCGTCACACCCAGCAGCTTCGTCTCGCGCGGCACGCGGTAGCGACGCGTCACGACCGCGTACTGGGCCGTGTCCGGCGTCGTCACGCCATCGCGACGGCGAATACCGGTCAGCACGAACTCGTACTCGCCCGTCTCGCCAATCGTGTCGCCCAGCTGAAGCAGCCGCAGCGCTTCGAACTCGGTGTCCTGCGCCAACGCCACCCGTGGCGGATGGCTCGGGTTGAAGCGGTCAGCTAGCTCCTGCGCCGCACTAGCGAGCGTGCGACCCGTCGTCGCCGCAGCCTGGCCGGCGCGCTCGGTCAGGCTGCCGGCGGTCTGGTTGGTGACGGTGACGACCTGCACCAGCGTTAGCGACACGACGACCAGGATCACCACCAGCAGCAGCCCGATGACCGCGCCGATCGCGCCCAGCAGCAGGCGCAGCGGGCTGCGGGGCGGCGGCTGCGCCGGCCCCAGCCAGCCCTGGCGGTGGGCCAGCACCAGCGCCCGCTCTTCGTCCGACAGGCCGCCGGCCTGGGCCGAGGCCAGATAGGCGCCGCGCGGCTCATCCAGCGACATCACTCTCGCTCCTCATCGACCCGGCGCGGCTGCCCTCACCCGTCGTGCGCCGCCCTCCATGACACCGTACGCACGCCGCCCACCACCGGCTTTGATGCCGGAGAGGGCCTCGTCCAGTCCCCACACCCGGCCGCCGCGCCCCGACACTCTATCTACGTCCGAAACCCACCATCCGCCTCATCCAGCCATCACGCGTCACTCCGCGGCTGAGCATTGCGCATGCGGATCATGCTGAACTGCAACGTCGAGGTGGCGACCGCGTCGCGCAGCGCCCACAGTGACGGCAGCACGCGCAACTCGGCGCCGTGCGCCAGCAGTGCGGCCAGCGGGTCGGCAATCTCGGCCACGATCACCGGTGTAACAGCCGCGTCGGCCACGTAGTAGCCGGCATGGACATCGTGCAGGCGGAAGTCATCGGCCGGCAGGTGGTAGCAGAAGAGGCGCGCCCGTCGGACACGGTCGAACCAGACCGCCTCGATGGCGACGACGCGCGTGGCGTCGAGCAGCAGCCGCGCGACGTCGTCCGGGTCGCTGTCGGCGGCTGCGGCAAAGGTGACGCGCGGACAGTCGCGCGGCAGCAGGTAGTTCGGCAGGTGGGTGGCGTCGATGGCCCAAACCAGCGCGTCAACCGTGGCCGCCGTCACCGCTCGATGCGGCTCGAACCGGCGGATGTCGCCCCGGTCGCTGATGTGGAAGAGCCGGTCGGGCGCGGGCATCGTCAGCGCCGGGCCAGCGGCCGCACTGCCGCCGCGACCACCTCCGCCGACAGTGCCGCCTCGGTCGCAACGCGGTCACGCTCTAATTGAGCCACCAGCCCGGCCACGCCATCGAAGCGCTGCTCGGTGCGCAGCCAGGACACGAAGTGCAACGTCAGCAGCATGCCGTAGAGGTCGCCGTCATAGTCCAGCAGATGCGCCTCGACCGTGCGCGCCCCGTGGTCGAAGGTCGGCCGGGTGCCGATGTTGACCATCGCCCGCTCCGGCTGAGACAGCTCCGGGCTGGTGGCGACGGCCGCATAGACGCCATTAGCCGGCAGTGCCAGACCCTCGGGCACGGCCAGGTTGGCGGTCGGGAAGCCGATGGTGCGGCCACGCCGCGCGCCCTCGACGACCGGACCACTGGCGACCGACGCCCGGCCCAGCAAGAGGCCGGCCTGGTCGACCTCACCGGCGGCCAGGTGGCGGCGAATGGCGGCGCTGCTAATCTCCTCGCCATCGTCAGTGATGCGCGGAATTGGCTCGACCTGATAGCCCAGGCGCGTGCCGATCTCCGCCAGCACCGGCATCGTGCCGGCCCGGCCGCGGCCGAGCGCGAAGTCATCGCCCTCGACCAGCAGCACCAGGTTCAGGCGTCGCCGCAGGGTCGCCATGAACTCCTCGGCCGTCTGGCTCGCGACGTGTGGCGTGAACGTGACGACGACCAGCAGATCGACGCCGAGTCGGCCCAGCAACTTGACCTTGTCGGAGAAGCAGACGAGCTGCGTGAACGGCTGGTCGGGGCGCAGCACGAGCAGCGGGTGCGGGTCGAAGGTGATGACGGCGGCACGCGCGCCGCGAGCGGCGGCACGCTGCTGGGCCAGCGCGATCAAGTGCTGGTGGCCGCGATGCACGCCGTCGAAGTTGCCGATCGTGGCGACGATGGGCGCGCCTGGCTCCAGGTCGGTCAGTCGTCGCACGATCTCCATCGTCGCCCTGTTCCTCACTCGTCGGGTCGCCGGTCGCTCCACCCGGCGACGGTCACGTGCCGGGCCGGCCGCACCCCGACGGGCACGCCGGTGGATTATAGCCGGCCGGGCGGATGGACGCCGCGCGCCTGCTACAATCGAGGCCAGGGTGATCGTCGTGATCACTGGCCGGTCGCCATCGCCTATCGTGAATGCACGAAGGAGTCGCCGGTGTTCGGCTCAGTCGTTCGGTTGCGCCCCCGGCCCGGTCAGGAAGGCGCCGTGCTGGCACGAATCGACGGGTGGACCCATGATCGCGCGCCCCATGTCGAGGGTTTCGTCGCGATGTACGGCTTGCACTCACGCCGGCGCCCCGGCGAGATCGTCAGCCTGGTCATCTTCACTTCGGAGGCAGCCTACCTCCGCAACGCCGCCGACCCAACGCAGGACCGCTGGTTCCTGGGGCTGCGGTCGCTCCTGGAAGTGGAGCCGGAGTGGGAAGATGGAGCGATCGACGCATTTCTGCCGGATGAGGCGCCGCGCTAGCCGCGCGGTCAATGTCAGGCATCAGCCCTCGGCCAGCGCCAACACCTTGTCCGGATGCCACCGCCCGGCGTCGACATCGTAGCGCGCCGTACCGAGAAAGGTGTCGGCTGGGCCGTAGACGCGCGCCAGCATGTGACCGTCGGCCGGTGGGCCGGCGACCGGCTGGCCCTGTCGCCAGCGGCGCGCGGCGTTCGCGTCCAGTGCCAGCACCGGCCAGTGGCGCAGGAAGGCGTCGAGTGGCAGCGCCACATCGGGCCAGTCGCGGGCCAGGTCGCGCTCGGCTAGCGCCGCCAGCGGCCAGGCGTCGGCCAGGCAGAACGGCCCCGTCCGCACCCGGCGCAGCGACTGCACGTAGCCCCCGCAGCCCAGAGCCGCGCCGAGGTCGCGCGCCAGCGAGCGAATGTAGGTGCCCTTGCTGCAACCGACCAGCAGCGTCAGCGCCGGCGGCTGCCAGGCCAGGCGGTCAAGGCGGTGGATGGTGACGGCACGCGGTGGGGCCGCGACTGGCGTGCCAGCCCGCGCCAGCTCGTACAGGCGCCGGCCACCGATCTTGACAGCGGCGTAGGCCGGCGGTGTCTGCTGGAGCGGTCCGCGGAACCGGCGCAGCGCGTCGTCAATCGCCGCCGGCGACAGCGGCGGCAGCGGCACGCTGGCGACGATCGCACCTTCGAGGTCGTCCGTGTCGGTCTGAATGCCGAGCACGACCTCGGCCAGATAGGCCTTGTCGGCATCGCTGAGGTACTCGACCAGCCGGGTCGCCACGCCGACGCACAGCGGCAGCACGCCGGTCGCGGCCGGGTCGAGCGTGCCGGCATGGCCAACGCGGGCCTCACCGGTGAGGCGTCGAACGCGGGCGACGACGTCATGCGAGGTCAATCCCGCCGGCTTGTCGACGATTAGCACGCCATGCAGCCGGCCGCCGCGTCGCACCATCTCCTCCATTGCGCGTGATGCCCGGTGGCAGCCACGCTTGCTGGGCGCCGGCACGCCGCCGATGATGATGGCGCTGCCGGCGCGTGGCGCCCGCACTGACCGGAAGGATACCGCGCCGTGACGGGTGAGGACGTCGCTTTCAAGAAGATCGTAACCTTCCGCTACCGGGACCGGGTGCTGCGCCTCCGGGTGGCGCAAGAGCTGTTCAGCAGCCATGAGGTCGACGTCGGCACGCAGCGCCTGTTGCGGAGCTTGCTCGACACGCCGCTCGCGGCGGCGCACGCGGTGCTCGATCTCGGCTGCGGGTATGGCCCGATCGGTCTGGCGCTCAAGCAGGCCGACCCGGCGCGCAGCGTGCATCTGGTCGATCGCGATGCGCTGGCAGTCGAGTACACTCGCCAGAACGCCGTGCTGAACAACCTGGACGATGATGTTCAGGTCTACGGCAGCCTCGGCTACGCCGACGTGCGGCGCACCGGCTTCGACCTGATCGCGTCAAACATCCCAGCGAAGGCGGGCGAGCCGGCGATCGCACACTTTCTACGGGACGCCGCCGGCTTCCTGGCGCCCGACGGGCTGGTGGCGATCGTCGTCGTGTCGCGGCTGGAGGCGATGGTCACACGCATCCTCGACGCGCCAGGCATCGACGTCGTCCGGCGCACGTCATGGCCAGGCCACACTGTCGTCCACTACCGCTGCGGGCCGGCCGCCCAGGACGCGACGGCTGCTGCCGGCGATGCGCTGGCCATCTACCGCCATGGTCGCCTTGAGATGGCCGTGGGCGGCCAGCCGCTCGCGCTGGACACGGCCACGGCGTTGCCCGAGACGGACGGCGTCGACGTCGCGACCGAGCTGGGGGTCGATGCCCTGGCCAGTCGGCGCGGCGCGGCAGTGCGGCGGGCGCTGGTCTTCAACTCCGGCCAGGGCATCGTGGCGCTGGCGGCGTGGCGCCTGCTCCACCCGGCGGCACTCGTCGTCGTCGATCGCGATCTGCTGGCGCTGCGCGTCACGCACGCGAACCTCATCCGGAACGGCTGCGCCGCCGCGGCCGTGACGCTGGCCCACCAGACCGGCGCGCGCCTGAGCGACGATGACCCCGTCGCACTCGTCGCCGGTATTCTGCGCGACGAGGAGGGACCGGCGGCGCAGGCGCTGCTGGTGGAGCAAGCGGCGGCCCATCTTGCCACGGGGGGCACGGCCGTGGTGGCCGGCAGTTCCACCGCCATCGCCCGGCTTGAGGCAACCGTTCGGGCGCGACGATGGCTCCGGATCGAGACGCGGCAGCGGCGCAAGGGCCGGAGCGTGCTCATCATGCAGCGCACATGAGACGCTCCGGCGCTGCTGCTCGATATCGCTTGCGGCCGGCGCCTATACCGAAGCGCGCATGGGAATAGCATATTTCGTATTGCGTAGCGTAGAGGCGGTTCGCGAACCGCCTCTACGGTGGCCTGGGCATCCCGTCTGGGCTTCGGTTTAGGCCGGCTGGCTGGCCGCGATCGCGACCTTCAGATCCGCCAGGAAGGCATCGCGCACGCGCGGGCCGCCGCTGAGGGTGCAGCCGGCCGCCCGCCGGTGGCCACCACCACCGTAGCGCCCGGCGAGTATTGACACGTCGACGGCATCGCTGTTGGAACGCAGGCTGGCGCGCCAGCCGCCTTCCTGCTCGTACAGCAAGGCGAACACGATCGCCTCTTCCACACCAGCCAGATACATGATCACGCCCTCGGTCTCGCTGGCGCGCGCCCCGGCGGCCGCCAGCATCGCCGGCGTGATCTCCGCCCACAGCAGTCCGTCCTCCAGCCGCGACGTGGCGACGACCGCGCCGAACAGGCGGGCAGTGGAGTAGGGTTTGGCCCGGAAGAGCCGCTCGACGATGGCGGCTAGCGGCGCGCCGGCCTCGACCAGATCGGCCGCCACCCGCAGTGTTCGCGGCGTCGTGGCCGTGGTCTGGAAGCTGAGGGTGTCGCTCAGCACGCCGGACAGCAGCGGCGCGGCCACGTCGGCCGTCACCGGCAGGCCCCACCGGCGCAGCAGCAGGTAGATCAGCTCGGCGGTCGAGGCCGCGGTCGGATCGACCAGGTTGACCGCGCCGAAGCGCTCGTTGGAGACATGGTGATCGATCACAAGGCCGGCCGCGATGCAGTCGTCGCCCAGCACCATCTGCAGCGGCCCGAGGCGACCTGGCCCGGTGATGTCGACCAGGCAGACGAGATCGGTCGTGGGCAGGGTGGCCGTCCCGGCCAGGAGTGGCTCGTCGCGGGCCAGGTACGTCAGCAGGTGTGGCGCCTGGCCGTCGCTCAGGACCACGTGAGCCGCGCGACCAATCGCGCGCAGCGCCCGCGCCAAGCCGATCGTCGAGCCGAGGCTGTCGCCGTCGACATTGACGTGCGTTGGGAGGAGGATATGATGCGCCGCCTGGAGTTGACGCCAGAGAGCATCGGCCGTCGTCACGTGCTCGGGCGCCAGCACCGCCTCGGTCATGGCTCGCCGCGCGCCGGCGCCGGCGGCTGGCGCAACTCCGGCAACTGGTTGAGCAAGCGCATCACGCGCTCGCCATGCTCCAACGAGCTGTCGAGCCGGAACTCGATCTCCGGCACCGAGCGGATCGTCAGCCGCCCGGCCAGCAGGCGACGCAAGTAAGGCGTCGCGTGCTGCAGCGCCTTCAGCGTCTCCTGGCGCTCAGCATCGTCGCCGAGCCGGCTGAAGTAGATGCGCGCGTACTTGAGGTCCTGCGTCACCTCCACCTCGGTGATGCTTACCAGTTCGACCCGGGGATCGCTCATCTCGCGCTGGAGGAGATCGCTCATCTCCTCGCGGATGAGTTCCCCAAGTTGTTGTGGGCGGTTCGGTCGACGCACCGGCATGGCAGCCCCCCAGACGAGCGATGTATGATGAATGATGCGTAGATTATCGAGCATCATTCATCATTTGATCTGCTCTTTGTGGTAGAACTCGATCTGATCGCCCACCTGGACGTCGGCATAGTCGTCGATGGTGATGCCGCACTCGTAGCCGGCGATCACCTCGCGCACGTCATCCTTGAAGCGCTTGAGCGACCCCAGCTTGCCATCGTGGACGACGACGCCGTCACGCAAGACGCGCACCAGGTCGGAGCGCAGGATCTTGCCGTCCGTCACGCGCAGGCCGGCGGCGACCCCGCGGTTGGGCAGCCGGAAGGTTTGCCGCACCTCGGCGTAGCCGCTGGTGACGTCCCTGAACTCCGGCTCGAGCATGCCGGCCATGGCGGCCTTGATTTCGTCCAGCAGGGTATAGATGACGTTGTAGTAGCGGATATCGACGCCCTGGTTGTCGGCGACGCGGCGGCCGGCCGGATCGGGCCGCACGTTGAAGCCGACGATGATCGCGCCCGAGGCAGCCGCCAGCATGACGTCCGACTCGCCGATAGCGCCGATCCCGGCATGGATGATGGAGATGTCAACCTTGGCGTCTTCGGTGTGCAATCGCTCCAGCGACCCTCGAATGGCGCCGAGGGACCCCTGAACGTCGGCCTTGACGATCAGACGCAGGTCGTTCTTTCGACCGGTCGCCTGAGCCGCCGCGACCCGCTCCAGCGTCGCAGTCGGACGACGATCGAGGAAGCTGACCGTGCGGATGCGGGTGCGCTCCTCGACCCGGGTGCGCGCCTCTCGCTCGTCGGCGACGACCTCGAGCAGATCGCCGGCCTGCGGCGCGTCCAACAACCCCAGAATCTCGACCGGCGTGGCCGGACCCGCCCGCCGGATGCGCTGGCCCTTGTCGTCATTCATCGCCCGCACGCGGCCGTAGACCCCGCCGACGACGACATAGTCCTTCAAGTTGAGCGTGCCGTTCTGGACCAGCACCGTCGCCACCGGACCGCGGCTGCGATCGACGCGCGCCTCGATGATCGTGCCGACAGCCGGCTGGTGCGGATTTGCCTTCATGCCGCGAATGTCGGCCACCAGCAGGATCACATCGAGCAGATCGTCGATGCCGAGGTGCTCGCGGGCCGAGACCTCGACCATCGGCACATCGCCGCCGTAGTCCTCGGCCACGACCTCAGCGTCGGCCAGTTGCTGCTTGACGCGCGCCGGGTTGGCGCCTTCGCGATCGATCTTGTTGATTGCCACAATGATCGGCACGTCAGCGGCGCGGGCGTGCGAGATCGCCTCCAGCGTCTGCGGCATGACACCGTCATCCGCCGCGACGACCAGAATGGCGATGTCTGTTACTTGCGCGCCCCGCGCACGCATGGCGGTGAACGCCTCGTGGCCCGGCGTGTCCAGGAAGGTGATCTTCCGGCCCTGCACGTCGACCTGATAAGCGCCGATGTGCTGGGTGATGCCACCGGCCTCGCCCTCAGCCACGCTGGTCTGGCGAATGGCGTCGAGCAGCTTCGTCTTGCCGTGGTCGACGTGGCCCATGATCGTTACGACCGGTGGCCGCGGCACGGCGTCCGGGTCGGCTTCGGCCTCGCGCAGGCGGGCGTTGAGCGACTCGCTGTCACCGTTGGCAGTGGCGATATCTTCTTCGACTTCCAGCCCCAATTCGCCGGCGACCATGGCTGCCGTGGCGTAATCGATCTGCTGGTTGATGTTGGCCATGATGCCGGCCTTGATCAACTCGCGCTGCACCTCGGCTGGCGCGACACGCAGCGCATCCGCCAACTCCTTGACCGCCATGACGCTCGGCAGCTTGGCCGGCCCAACGGGCACGACGGGGCCGCGCTTGACCGCCGGCATTGAGCGCACGGCCGCACCACCGGGCCGCCGGCCACCACCCGGACGCCGGCCACCGCCGGGACGCCGGCCACCGCCGCCACTGCGCCCGCCCTCACCTTCGCCGCCCATGGTGGGCGTGCCGGCGCCGGGGCCACTCGGGCCGCCCCGGCCGGCTGGTCGTCGAAATTTACCCATCGTCACGTACTCCTTTCGGGTGCGGTCAGGCCGACGGACCAGCCGCGCCGCCAGCTGCCGGCGTGCTGTCCATGGCAACATCCGCAGCCGCCTCCCCGTCCTCGGGGAGGGTTTCGACGAATGCGGATAGTGAGGCGCGGTCGTCCGCGCTCACCTCGGTTCGCAGCGCCCGGTCGAGCAGGGCGCCGGTCAACGCCTTCGTCCAGCAGGCGCGCGTGCCGCAAATCGACGCGCCGCGCCCCGATAGCTTGCCGGTGGGGTCCACCAGCACCGCACCAGCCGGCGTGCGCACCACGCGCACGAAGCTGCGCTTCGGCGCGGCCGTGCGGCAGGCAATGCAGGTGCGCCGCGGCACGTGCTTCGGCCGCGGTCCACGCTTGCTCTTCTTCGTTGGCAGCCCCACCGTCTGGCCGGGGGGCGCGGGTGTGGTCATCGAGGTCTCCAGGCTCGTCGCGGCGGCTTACTTCACACCCAGCGGCTGGCCGGTGGTGGAGAAGGCCGCCACCAGCGTGTCACCGTCGTAGATATTGATCCGATCGCTGAGGGTTTCGACGTCGACCGTGTTGCCCTGCAACTCGAAGGGCATCGGTCCGAGCTGGCGGTCGCCACGATAGGTGATGTAGCCGTCGGCCCGCACCAGGCGCGGCTCGCGCCCACCGCCGGTGTCGGCGCCCATCAGCAGCGCCCGCGCCGCCCGCATCGCGTCGTCCTCGGGCAGGATGGCGGTATCGGGGTCCTTGACGTCGATGCGCCAGCCGGTCAGCTTGTAGGCCAGCCGGGCGTTCTGGCCCTCCTTGCCGATCGCCAGCGACACCTGATCCCGCGGTACGACCACCAGCGCCGTGTGCTCGGCCTGGTCCAACACGACCTGCAGCGGCTTGGCCGGGCTGAGCGCCTTGCTGATGAAGGTGGCCGTGTCCGGCGACCACTCGACGACGTCGATCTTCTCGCCGTACAGCTCGCTGACGATATTCTGGATGCGCACGCCGCGCATGCCGACGCACGAGCCGACCGGGTCGACGCCGTCCTGCAGCGCGTGGACGGCGACCTTCGAGCGCAGGCCTGGCTCGCGCGCGATCGCCTTGATCTCGACGACGCCGTTGTAGATCTCCGGCACTTCCAGCTCGAACAGGCGGCGCAGCAGCCCCGGATGCGTGCGCGAGACGAGCAACTGCGGGCCGCGCTGGTCCTTGACGACCTCGGCCAGATAGACTTTGACGCGCTGACCCGGCCGGTAGCGCTCAGTCGGCACCTGCTCGCGCGCCGGCATAACGGCCTCGGCCTTGCCCAGCTCGATGATCACGGCCTTGCTGTCGGCGCGCTGGATCAGGCCGGTCACCACCTCGCCGACACGGTCCTTGAACTCCTCGTAGACATTTTCGCGCTCGTACTCGCGGATGCGCTGCAGGATGACCTGCTTAGCCGTCTGCGCGGCGATGCGTCCGAAGTCACGCGGGGTGTCCTCGAGCAGGACGTCATCGCCCAGCGCGGTCTCCGGCTCGACGCGACGGGCGTCAGCCAGCGCGATCTCGATCGCCGGATCCGTCACCTGCTCGACAGCCGTCTTCTTGATGAAGACCCGCGCCTCGCCCGTGCCCGGATCGATGCGCACGACGATGTTCTCCTCAACACCGCCAGCGACGCGCTTGTAGGCTGTCCTGAGCGCCTGCTCGACGGAGCTGATGACGGCTTCCTTGGGAATGCCGCGCTCGGCGGAGATGGTCGCGATGGCAGTGTAGAATTCGCTCTTCATGGTCGGTTGCCCCTCCTGCAGCATCGCTCGGGCGGGAGTGACCGTCGGCAGCCCGCTGCCCCGGAAACAAAAGAAAGTGGGGTGGACCCACTTCCCGCACGGATGCGTTCGCTGCCATCAAGTATACCGGCCGGCGGTCTCGAGTTCAAGGCGCGCGGCCGCCGCTCAGGCAGCGGTGGTATACTGCTGGCAGGACGCCACTGCGCCGCGCGGCGCGGACATGCCCGCTACCCCAGTCGATCGTTGCGGCAATACGCGAGCTTCGACACCGTGGTCGCGCTCCAATCCTGGAACCGGCACGGAGGGGACACCCTTGATCAAGTGGCTCTACCCGGGCATGAACATCAAGCGCTGGCTGGCGCTGCTCGGGCTAGGGGTCGTCGGGCTGAGCCTCGCACTGGCGATGGGGCTAGCCTGGATCTACCGCAACATCGACTTTCCCACGGGCGTCACCGACCTGGTGCAGACGCTCACGTTGCAGTTCATCCCGCACCCGTACCGCGAGATCGTCATCGGGCTGCCGGGCTTGCTGCTCGTCGTCTACGCCGCCTACCGGCTCTCTCGGTCGCTCCTGGCCGCGCTGCTGCCGGAGGAGCCGACCGGCCCGCGGCGATCGCTGGTCGACCGGATCTACGCCCACCGCTACGGCAAGCGCGGACCGCGCATCGTCGCCGTGGGCGGCGGCACCGGCCTGTCGACGATGCTGCGCGGGCTAAAGAAGTACAGCGGCAACATCACCGCCATCCTGACCGTCGGTGATGACGGAGGCAGCACCGGCCGGCTGCGGCGCGACATGGGCATCCTGCCGCCGGGCGATTTTCGCAACTGCATCGTGGCGCTGGCCGATTCCGAGCCACTGGTGAGGGAACTGTTCCAGTACCGCTTCCCGGCCGGCTCCGGTCAGGGACTGGAAGGCCACTCGTTCGGCAACCTCTTCATCGTCGCCATGCTCGGCGTCACCGGCGATTTTGAGAAGGCGGTGGCCGAGACCAGCCGGGTGCTGGCCGTGCGCGGCCTGGTGCTGCCGTCGACGATGGCCGATGTGACGCTGTGCGCCGACATGCAGGACGGCTCGGTCATCGTCGGCGAGTCGAACATCGTGGCGGCACGCAAGGGGATCAAGCGCATCTTCCTGCAGCCGGAGCGGCCGGCCGGCTACCCGGAAGCGCTGCGGGCGATTCTCGACGCCGACCTGATCATTCTCGGGCCGGGCAGCCTCTACACCAGCATCCTGCCGAACTTGCTGGTCGAGGATGTGGCGCGCGCGATCCGGCTGTCGACGGCGACCAAGGTCTACGTCTGCAATGTCGCCACCCAGCGGGGCGAGACCGACCACTTCACCGTCGCCGACCACGTCAACGCGCTGGTCGATCATGTCGGGGCAGGCTTCTTCGACGTCGTGCTGGTCAACGACAACTTCCAGTCGATCGAGCGCATCAAGCCGGAGTGGCAGGTACATCCGGTCGGACAGGGCGAGACGGCGCGCACACTGCATGGCGCCCAGGTCGTGCTGGCCGACGTCGTCAACGTCGACAACCCGCTGCGCCACGACCCGGACAAGTTGGCCGGTCGGTTGCTGCGCCTGTGGCAGGAGCGCGCCAGCGGCGCGGCCTGGGCCGCGCGCTCCCAGCCGCCACCGCTCGCGACGGCGCGGCCAGCGCCGCCGGAGCCAGTCGCGGACGCCCGGGTGCCACGCTAGCCGGGTGGGGCCAGCACGGTCGGGTGTCGCCATCTCACAATCGTCACACCACTTTCGTTCGCGCGCATGAGGAGGAGCAAGCATGGCCGTCCGCGTTGGCATCAATGGTTTCGGCCGCATCGGTCGGCAAGTGTTCAAAGCGATGTTCGACTACTACGAGGACGAGCTCGAGGTCGTCGGCATCAATGACCTGACCGACAACGAAACCCTGGCCCATCTGCTGCAGTACGACTCGACCTATCCGAACGAGTTCGAGGCCGACATCGAGGTCGCCGACGACCGCATCATCGTCGACGGCATCGAGATCAAGGCCTACGCCGAGCGCGACCCGGGCAAGTTGCCCTGGGGCGAGATCGGCGCCGACATCGTTATCGAGTCGACCGGCTTCTTCACTGACGCCGCCAAGGCGTCGGCGCACCGCACGGCCGGCGCGAAGAAAGTCATCATCTCGGCCCCGGCCCGTGGCGAAGACATCACGCTCTGCCTGGGCGTCAACCACGAGACCTACGACCCGGCTGCCCACCACATCATCTCCAACGCTTCCTGCACGACGAACTGCCTCGCGCCGGTAGCCAAGGTGTTGCACGACCGCTTCGGCATCGTGCGCGGCATGATGACGACCGTCCACTCCTACACCGGCGATCAGATGCTGCTGGACGGGCCGCACAAGGACCTGCGCCGCGCCCGCGCCGCCGCCACCAACATCGTGCCGACGACGACCGGCGCCGCCCGCGCCGTCGCACTGGTCATTCCGGAGTTGAAAGGCAAGTTCGACGGCTTTGCGCTGCGCGTGCCGACGCCGACCGTCTCGATCATCGACTTCGTCGTCGAGGTGTCGCGCGCGACGACGGTCGAGGAGGTCAATGCAGCCTTCCTGGAGGCGGCCGACGGCGATCTGGAGGGCATCCTGCGCTACTGCGACAAGCCGCTGGTATCGTCGGACTTCAAGATGGACACCCATTCTTCGATCGTCGACGCCGAGTTGACGATGGTTATGGACGGCAACCTGGTCAAGGTCGTCGCCTGGTACGACAACGAATGGGGCTACTCCTGCCGCCTGGCCGATGTGACGGCGATGGTGGCCGAGAAGGGCTTCCCGAGCTAGCCGCTGACGCCGGCCTGGCGCGCTCGCGCCGGCTCCGGGTCACCAACCAGGGCGCGATGGGCCTGGCGGGCAGCCAGCCCCGCGCCCGCCCACGAACGCGATCCAGCCGGAGGGAGCCATGCGCACGCTGGACAATCTCGATCTCCAGGGCAAGCGCGTCCTCGTTCGTGTCGACTACAACGTGCCGCTGGCCAAGACGGGCGGGCACATCACCGACGACACGCGCATCCGGGCGACGCTGCCGACGATTCAGGCGCTGCTGGCGCGGGGGGCGGACGCCGTCATCTTAATGTCGCACCTGGGGCGGCCGAAGGGTCAGCCCAACCCGGCGCTGAGCCTGCGCCCGGTGGCTGCGCGCTTGAGCGACCTGCTCGGCCGGCCGGTGGCGATGCTCGACGATTGCATCGGGCCGGCGGTCGAGGCGTCGGTGCGGGCGTTGCCGGTCGGCGGCGTGGCGCTGCTGGAGAACCTGCGCTTTCACGCCGCGGAGGAGGCCAACGACGCCAGCGCCGCCCGGCAACTGGCGGCGCTCGGCGATGTGTATGTCAACGATGCCTTTGGGGCCGCCCACCGCGCGCATGCCTCGACCGAGGGCGTGGCCCGCCTGCTGCCGGCGGCGGCGGGGCTGCTGATGGAGCGGGAGGTCGCCGCGCTCGGGCGTGTGCTGCGCCAGCCGGATCCGCCGCTCGTTGTCATCCTCGGTGGGGCGAAGATCTCCGACAAGATCGGCGTCATCGCCAACCTGCTGACGCGCGCCGATGCCATCCTCATTGGCGGCGGCATGGCCAATACATTCCTGCGGGCGCAGGGGCGCGAGATCGGCCGCTCGCTGGTGGAAGAGGACAAGGTGGCCGAGGCGAAGCGGCTGCTGGCGGCAGCCGAGGAGCGCGGTGTCACACTGGTGCTGCCGATCGACGTCGTCGTCGCACCGGAGGTGTCAGCCGACGCGCCGCGCCGCACGATCGCCGTGGAGGCGGTCCGCCCGGAGGAGCGCATCCTGGACATCGGTCCGCTCACGGTCGCCGCTTTCAGCGCGTACATCGCCAGCGCGAAGACGATCGTCTGGAACGGTCCGATGGGCGTCTTCGAGATCGAGCCGTTCGCCGCCGGCACGCGGGCGGTGGCGGAGGCCGTGGCCGCCGCCACTGCCTTCACCCTCATCGGCGGCGGCGACTCCGTCGCGGCCATCGAGCAAGCCGGCCTGACGGGCCGCATCTCACATGTGTCGACCGGCGGCGGCGCGTCCCTCGAGTTCCTGGAGGGACAGGAGTTGCCGGGGGTGGCCGTCCTGAGCTGACGGCCGGCCGCGCGGCCGGCGACGGGTCCCTGGAGGCGTGGTGATGGTCATCCCGATCGAGTCGATAGGTCGGCAGCGCGGCGGTCGCACGCCGCTGATCGCTGGCAACTGGAAGATGAACACCAGCCTCGACGCGGCGCTGGAGCTGGTCGAGGACCTGATCGAGCCACTGGAGGCGACCGACGGGGTGGAGTGCGTGCTCTGTCCGCCGTTCGTCTGGCTGGCGCTCGTCTACGAGACGGTCGAGGGCACGCCAATCCGGCTCGGCGCGCAGACGATGCACTGGGCCGAGCAGGGCGCCTACACCGGCGAGATCGCGCCGGGCATGGTCGCCGAGTTCTGCTCGGTCGTCATCCTCGGCCACTCCGAGCGCCGGCAGTTCTTCGGCGAGACGGACGAGACGGTCAACAAGAAGGTCCACGCTGCCATCGCCCACGAGCTGCTGCCGATCGTCTGCGTCGGCGAGAACCTGGCCCAGCGCGACTCTGGCGAGACTCTGGCGTTCGTCGGCAGTCAGGTGCAGGCAGCGCTAGCCGGGCTAACCGACGATCAGGTGGCCGATATTGTGATCGCCTACGAGCCGATCTGGGCGATCGGCACCGGCCGCACCGCCACGCCAGAGGACGCCAACACCGTCATCGGCCACATCCGGCAGCTCATCAGGGAGAGCTTCGGTGCGCTGGCGGCCAACGGTGTGCGCCTTCTGTACGGCGGCAGCGTCACGGCACAGACCGCGCCCGGCTTGATGGCGATGGCGGAGATCGATGGCGCACTGGTCGGCGGCGCCAGCCTGAAGGCGCCCGATTTCATCGCCATCGTCGAGGCGGCCGCGAGCGCGTAAGGCGCGCGGGTCAGAGGGCACGGGCGAGCCAGATGCCGGCGGCGACGCCGACGATGCTCAGAGCCACGCTCAGCAGTATGTTGAGCGTGGCGGCGGCGTAGGCGCGACCTTCCACCAGGGCCAGCGACTCGAAGGCGAACGTCGAGAAGGTCGTATAGCCGCCGCAAAAACCGGTGCCAACCAACAGGCGCGCCCCCGGCCCGTAGCCCAGCCGCTCCGTGGTGAGCACCACGGCGAAGCCGAGCAGGAAGCTGCCGGTGACGTTCACCACAAGCGTGCCATACGGAAAGCTATCGCCAAGCCGCTCCGCCAGCCAGATCGTGAGGCCATAGCGCGCGATGGCGCCGAAGAAGGCCCCGATGCCAACCAGAAGGACCCGCTCCATCACTCGCCGCTCCCAGTGGATTCGCTGCCGGCGACCGCGGCGGATGCTAGCGCTGGCGAGCGGCCCGCGCAACTCGGCCAGGTACGACGGCGCGTGGTTGGTGCGCTACACTGCCCTCACGACGACGTAGGCAACCGCATTGAATGCCGGGGAGAGCCACATGACCGAGCTAACGACACGCCTGACGGTCGCGCAGGCCGTCATCGCCTTCCTCAAGCAGCAAGTGATCGAGCGCGACGGCGTCGAGCAGCCGTTCTTCGCCGGCTGCTTCGGCATCTTTGGTCACGGCAACATCGCCGGCATCGCCCAGGCGCTGCAGCAGATGCCCGACTTCCGCTTCTACCAGTGCCGCAACGAGCAGGCGATGGTCCACACTGCCGCTGCCTACGCCAAAGTCAAGAACCGCCTCC
>JADLAZ010000146.1 GCA_020849725.1 Chloroflexota bacterium | reverse complement strand
GCGGCGCTGATCGGGGTGACCGTGGAAGCCGATGCCGAACAGGTCGTTCGCCTCTCGCTCGAGCCAGTCGGCCGTTGGATAAATGGCGGTAGCCGTCGGCACGATCGGGTCGTCCTCGTCGAGCGGAACGCGCAGGCGCAGCCGCCGCCGCAGCGGCCGCGACAACAGATGGTAGACAACATCGAAGCGCGGCGAGCGGCCGAAGTCGAGATAATCGACGGCCGTCACGTCCGACAGGTGGCCGAAAGCCAGGTCAGGGTCGTCCCGCAGCGCTGTCAGCACCTCCACCAGCCGCTCGCGGGCGACCAGCAGCGTCAGGCCGTCGGCAGCGATCTCATCGTCAAGCAGTGGCTCAGCCAGCAGGGCAGTCAGGCGGGCGACGATGGGGTCGGGTGGTGGCGGAGGCGGCGCCTCCTCGGCCGGCGGCGCCGGTGGGGGCGTGCTCACGCCAGCGCCTCCTGCGAGATGCGCGCTTGCAGTTTCATGATGCCGTCGATGAGCGCCTCGGGTCGAGGCGGGCAGCCGGGGATGTACACATCCACCGGCACCACCCGGTCGACGCCCTGCAGAATCGCGTAGTTGTTGAAGACGCCGCCGCACGAGGCGCAATCGCCCATGGCGATGACCCACTTCGGCTCTGGCATCTGGTCGTACAACTGGCGCAACACCGGCGCCATCTTCTGCGACACGCGCCCGGAGACAATCATCAGGTCTGACTGGCGCGGCGACGCACGAAACAACTCCGAGCCGAAGCGGGCCAGGTCATAACGCGAGGCACTGGTGGCCATCATCTCGATGGCGCAGCAGGCCAGACCGAACGTCACCGGCCACAGCGACGACTTGCGGCTCCAATCGGTCAGGCGCGTCAGGTGGACGCCGATCGCGCCCTGATTGGCCTTCGTCTCTATTCCCATTCAAAGGCCCCCTTGCGCAGGATGTAGACGTACCCCACCAGGAGAATGCCGACGAACACCAGCATCTGGATGAAGCCGAAGAGCGCCAGACGCTTGTAGATGACCGCCCAGGGGTAGAAGAAGATCGCCTCTATGTCGAAGACGATGAACAACATGGCGATCAGGTGGAAGCGCACCGGAAAGCGCCGCCGCACGGTATCGAGCGGTTGCATCCCCGACTCATAAGGCAGCAGCTTGCGAAAACTCGGCTTGCGCGGCCCAAGGAAGACGGACAGGCCGAGCAGCAGGAACGCCATGCCCGTCGCCACGACCACCATCACCAGCACTGGCAGATAATCGGACGGCACAGTCCCCCCCTTCGGCACCCAGAGTCTACCCGATTGTGCAATCGCGCACAAGCATCTGGCGCCGGGTCGCGGCCCAGCAGACCGGCCGCGATTGTACACGGCCGCCCGGCCGCGGCCAAGGGAAGATGACCACCAACCGAACGCGGATGCTGGTCCGCATCGGACCGCGGGAAGCGTGGCGTTCGTCGGCCGGTGCTGAAGCGCCTGACTCTAGGAGAAGAGCAAGGAGGAGGGCGACAGCCGGCGATCGGCGGTGCTATGCTCGCCGGCCGGAGGCGCCGTGGGGCGCGATGGACGGGAGGAAACAGGCCGATGGCGCACGACCGACAACGCCACATGGACCGGTGGGCGCGCGCCCAGGCGAAGATGGTCGATCATCATCTCGATCTCCTGCTCGTGGCGCCGGGGTCCGATTTCCGCTATCTGCTTGGACAGCCGGGCCATGCCAGTCCCCGGTTGACACTGCTGGCGCTGCCGGCCGTTGGCCAGCCGGCGCTGCTGGCCGGCGCGCTAGAGATGCCCGGCTACAACGCCTGGGGCGACGGGCTGACGCTCCTGCCCTGGCAGGATGGCCAGGACCCGATCGATGTGCTGCGGCGGGCCTTCGCACCGGTGTCTCTGTCGGCCATCGGCGTCAGCGATCGGTTGTGGGCCACGTTCCTGCTGCGCTTGCAGGATGCCTACCGCGCTTCGCGGTGGGTCTCCGCCGCGCCGGTCCTGCGCGAACTGCGCCGGGTCAAGGACGAGAGCGAACTGGCCAGGCTGCGCGAAGCTGGCCAGCGCACCGACCTCGTCTGGCAGCAGTTTCTGACCGAGCCACTGGCCGGGATGACTGAGCGGCAGGCGGCGGCGCGGTTGGAGGCGCTGCTGGCGGCGCAGGGCATGCCGCCGTCATTTGACACCTGCGTCGCCGCAGGACCGCATGGCGCGTCTCCGCACCACACGCCGGGCGAGCGAGTCATCATGGCCGGCGAGGCAGTCGTGTGCGACTTTGGCGGCGTGCTGGACGGTTACTGCTCGGACATCACGCGCACCGTCCACGTCGGGCCGCCGAGCGAGCGGTTCGCGACGATTTACGCCATCGTCAAGCGAGCGCACGAGGCGGCATTCAAGGCGATCAAGCCCGGTGTGCGCTGCGAAGAGATCGATTCGGCAGCGCGCTGGGTCATCGACGCGGCTGGCTTCGGCGACCGATTCATCCACCGCACGGGCCATGGCCTGGGACTGGACATCCACGAAGAGCCCTACCTCGTCGGCGGCAACACGCTGCCGGTGCAGGTGGGGATGGTGTTCAGTGACGAGCCGGGCATCTACCTGCCCGGCGAATTCGGCGTGCGCATCGAGGATTGCGTCATCGTCACCGCCGATGGCGCCGAGCGCCTCACGACCGTCTCGCGCGACCTGACCGTCGTGGCGTGAAGACTGTCACGCAGCCTTGAAATCGAGATGGCCGCCGTCGGCGTCGACGATGATGGTGTCGCCGGCGGCGAAGTCTCCCTCCAGCAGACGCAGCGCCAGCGGCTGCAGCACGTGCTTCTGGATCGCCCGGCGCAGCGGCCGGGCGCCGTAGATCGGGTCGAAACCCTCCTCGGCTAGCAGGGCGTGGGCTCCAGGCGTCAGCCGCAAGTCGAGCTTCTGCTCGGCCAGGCGGCGGCGGAGGTCGCCTAGCTGGATGTCAACGATGGCGGCGATCTGGTCGCGGCCAAGCGGTCGGAAGATGATGACCTCGTCAATGCGGTTCAGTAGTTCGGGTCGGAAGCCGGCACGCACGGCCTCCATCACCCGACGCTGGATCTCCGGCCAGGCCAGGTCGCGCTCGACAATATAGTGGCTGCCGAGGTTGCTGGTCATGATGACGATCGTCTGCTTGAAGTCGACTGTGCGCCCCTGGGCATCGGTGAGGCGACCGTCGTCGAGTATCTGGAGCAGGACGTTCAGCACTTCCGGATGTGCCTTCTCGACCTCATCGAACAGGACGACGCTGTACGGCCGGCGGCGCACGGCCTCGGTGAGTTGGCCGGCCTCGTCATACCCGACGTAGCCCGGCGGCGCACCGATCAGGCGTGAGACAGTGTGCTTCTCCTGGTACTCGCTCATGTCGATGCGAACCATCGCCTGAATATCATCGAATAGGAATTCGGCCAGCGCGCGCGCCGTTTCGGTCTTGCCGACGCCGGTGGGGCCGAGGAACAGGAACGACCCGAGCGGCCGGTTGGGGTCCTGCAAGCCAGCACGTGCGGCCCGCACGACACTGGCGACGGCGGCCAGCGCCTCCTCCTGGCCGACGACGCGCTGGCGGAGGTGCTCCTCCATCCGTACGAGCTTGTCGCGCTCGCCCTGCAGCAGCTTGCTGACCGGCACGCCGGTCCACTTGCTGACGACATCGGCGATGTCTTGCTCGTCGACCTCCTCCTTCACCAGCCGGCCGCTGGGTGGCTGGTCGCCGGTCTCGGCGCCAGCCACCTGCCGCTCCAGCTCGCTCAGCTCGTAGGTCAGGCGCGCGGCGCGTTCCCAGTCGGCTCGCATCGTCGCCTGCTCCAACTCGTTGCGCGTGGTGTCTATGCGCTCCTGGAGTTGGCCGACACGATTGAGCCCGGCGAGTTCGGTCTGCCACTGCGCCTCCAGCGCCCCGGCCTGAGCGATCAGTGCGGCCAGCTCAGCCTCGAGCCGGCTGAGCCGCTCGCGCGACGGATCGTCGCGCTCCTTGCGCAGTCCCTCGCGCTCGATCTCGAGCTGCATGATGCGCCGGCGCACTTCGTCCAACGCGGCGGGCATGCTGGTCGCTTCCATGCGGATCTTGGAAGCGGCCTCATCGACGAGGTCAATGGCCTTGTCCGGGAGGAAGCGATCGGCGATGTAGCGGTGCGACAGGAGCGCCGCCGCGACCAGCGCCGCATCCTTGATGCGCACCTTGTGGTGCTGCTCATAGCGTTCACGCAGGCCGCGCAGGATCGAGATCGTCGACTCCACCGTTGGCTCGTCGACCAGCACCGGCTGGAAGCGGCGCTCGAGCGCGGCGTCCTTTTCGATGTGCTTGCGATACTCATCAAGCGTCGTCGCGCCGATGCAGTGCAACTCACCGCGCGCCAGCATCGGCTTGAGCATGTTCGAAGCATCCATCGCGCCCTCGGCCGCGCCAGCGCCGACGACGGTGTGCAACTCGTCAATGAATAGGATGACCCGGCCCTCGGACTCGGTGACCTCGTTGAGGACGGCCTTGAGGCGCTCCTCGAACTCGCCGCGGAACTTGGCGCCGGCCACCAACGCGCCCAGGTCGAGTGCGATGACGCGCTTGTCCTTGAGGCCCTCCGGCACATCGCCACGCACGATGCGCTGGGCCAGACCCTCGACAATAGCCGTCTTGCCGACGCCCGGCTCGCCGATCAGCACCGGGTTGTTCTTCGTGCGCCGAGCAAGTACCTGGATGACGCGCCGCACCTCCTCGTCACGACCGATGACCGGGTCGAGTTTGCCGCGGCGCGCGGCGGCCGTCAGGTCGCGCCCGTACTTCTCCAGCGACTGATAGCTGCTCTCTGGCGTTGGGCTGGTGACGCGCTGGCCGCCACGCACGTCCTGGAGCGCGGCGTAGATGCGGTCGCGGGTGACACCGGCGCGGCGCAACGCCTGCCCGGCGGGACCGGTGTCGGCGTCATCGGCCAGTGCCAGGAGCAGATGCTCGGTCGAGACATAATCGTCTTTCAGTCGCTCGGCTTCCTGTCCGGCGGCCTCCAGGACGGCCCGAAAGCGGGGCGAGGCGTACACTTTGGTCGGCCCACTGGCACGGGCCAGCCGGTCGACGGCGGCCTCGACCGGCCGACTGATGGTCGTGGCGGTCACGCTGAGCGTGTTCAGAATGGCCGGCACGACACCACCCTCTTGAGCAATCAGCGCCAGCAGAACGTGCTCGGGCTCGAGCTGCGTGTGCCGGCGCTCCTCGGCGGCACGCTGCGCGGCGACGATCGCTTCCTGGGCTTTCTCGGTCAAAGACTCGGGGTTCATCGGCGCGCTGCCTCCTTGCCGATCGGTGTGCCGGAGGCCAGCATGCGCCTGCCACCCGGCCGCCCACGACGGCCCTGGACCAATCAGCTTGATATATACCAACTCAAGTCCCATTAGTCAAGGTCCGAAGGGCGGCGCTGACGGGTGGCCCGAGTGATCAAGGACTTTCAGGCGCGACGAGATGTCGAAGGGCACTCCCCTACGGCTGGCGCTATCCTCCCACCCACGTCTCAGTGGAGAGGTAGCGCCATCGACGTCGATACCAGAGTTCCCCCAGACAAGGGGAATCAGGGGTCTAACGGTTCCCCATCAGCCGCAACCTTCAGGAAGGTTGCGGCTGACCTTGGATGAGCGCCGGTCATTGCGAGAGCCAGGACATGCCCTCACCACGGACGAGGAACGAGCGGATGTCGTACTTGCCCGGCCGGCTGACCGGCAGCGCGCCAGACTCGACCATCAGGTCCAGCGGGTTGGCGCGCGTGAGGAGCGGCAGGCGCGTCACCTCGTTCAGGCGGGCCGACTCGTAGAGCGCCATCATGATCTCGACGACCTTGTAGGCTTTGGTCGCTTCACCACGGTAGTTGTCCACCCGACCCTCGATCCAGTCGACGATGCCGTCGGCCTGTGCCGCAAAGGCATCGCGGAACGTGTGGTCGGGTGAGCCGAGCGAAAGGTCGCGCCAACCGCTGGTGGCGCCATTCATCAGCCGCACCGTGTTCTCGTCGACCGTCAGCACGCCCTCGGTACCATAGAAGTTGCAGTTGATTGACGCCAACTCGCGCGGCGTCAGATCACTCTGGATCGTCGCCTGCGCGCCGTTGGCGAACTGGATCAGGCCCAGGCAGGAGTCCTCGATGCGCATGCCGCGCTCGTAGCGGTCCGATTCGCGCTGAACCGCGCCGACGACGCTCGTCGCCTCAGGGTCATCCATAATGTAGCGCATCATATCGATGGTGTGTGTGCCCCAGTTGAGCAAACCGTCGGCTACCGTCGACCAGAGATGCGTCGGTCGGCCGATGGCGCCGTCGGCCACCAGGCGGCGGGCCTCGTTCCAGCCCGGCAGGAAGCGGCGCTGATGCCCGATTGCGAGTTTGACCGAGTTGCGTTGGGCGGCGATGAGCATTTGCTCGGCCTCGCCCAGGCTGGTCGCCATCGGCTTCTCGCAGAGGATGACTTTCGGCTGGCGCGCGGCGGCAGCGACGACGGTCGAAGCGTGCTGCCCGTGCCAGAGGCAGACCGAGACGATGTCGAGGCGCTCGCTGTCGAGCATCTCGCGGAAGTCAGCGTAGCGGCCGGCAGCCGGAACCGCAAAGTGGTCGCCGAATTCGTCACGCGCGGCCGGGGTGATGTCGGCTATGGCGACCAGATCGGTTCGCTCGCAGGTTGTCCAGCCGTGGGCGTGAGCGCGGCCGATGCTGCCACAGCCGATGATGCCGACGCGAAGTCCTGCCATCCGTCGCGACTCCTTCTGCGCGTGCCCGGCCAGCATCCGTGGCGCGCCCGGCGCGAGGCGGAGTGCGAGGTCCGGCCGAAGAACCAGAGGGAACGTTCCCGGCGCGCATGATAGCACAGCCAGCGCCGCTGCCCACCTGGAGCCGGCGCGGTCAGGTCGGCACGGCGAGGCGGAAGATGCGTGCGGCCGCGGCCGATGTGTGCGCTGCAGTCGTGGTGGGATCCTCGCCGCGTGCGGCCGCCACGGCCTGGGCGACAGCAGCAACCTGCGCCGGCTCGTTGCGCCGGCCGCGGTGCGGGTGCGGCGTCAGGTACGGTGCGTCGGTCTCCAGGAGGAGGCTGCCTGCCGGCACGTCAGCGACGACCTCGCGGACGGCGCCGCCATTTCTGAACGTGACCGGACCACCAACCGAGATGACGTAGCCGATGTCCAGCGCCTGCCGCGCCTGCTCGACCGTGCCGCCAAAGCAGTGCAGCACGCCGCGCGTGCCGCTGCCGTGACGGGCAAGCACCGCTAACAGGTCCGCGTACGCATCGCGGCAATGGATGATGACCGGCAGCTGGAACTGGCGGGCCAGGTCGAGATGGGCCAGCAGTACCGCCTGCTGCTGATCGGGGGGTGTGCGTTGCCAGTGGTAGTCCAGCCCGGTCTCGCCAATGGCGACGACGCGCGCGGTTGGCAACAGCTCGGCCAGTCTGGCCAGCGCACTGGCCGGTGCGTCGGCGACCTCGTTCGGGTGCAGGCCGAGCGCCGCCCACACATCTGGCTCCTGGCTGGCCAGGCTCAGGGTGCGCTCCCAGCCGCCAGGTTCCGTGCCCACGTCGATGATAGCCCGCACGCCGGCGGCGCGGGCGCGCGCCAGCACTGCCGGCCGGTCGGCGTCAAAGGCATCGAGCGACAGGTGGCAATGACTGTCAAACAGCATCGGTCGTGCTCGCTGCCTGCCGCACGAACTCCAGCCGCGTGAAGTCGGCTGGCTCCACTTGCAGCCCACCGGCCAGGATATCGGCTTCGATGTCAGCATGGCCGAGATCGGCGTGGATCTGGCCAAGCGCCGACGCAACGCGCGCTAGCGTCACCTGCGGAAAGGGGTCCGGGTGGGCCAGCCAGCGCCCGACCAGCCGGCCATCGCCGGCGATGCCGGTGACCTCCAGCAGGCGCTCGCCATCGCCACCGAGCGGTGGGACTGACCGAACCGGCCGCTCTGGGTCGGGTGGCTGGAAGACCGCCGGTCGCGACACATAGCGATCGACGACATCGCCGCGCTCGAACAAGAGGTAGAGCAGGGCCGTGTCGTGCATCATCCAGGCGAGCGCCACGGTGGTCAGTTGGGCCGACAATCGCTGTGCTAGCCAGGCTAGTGGGCCAACGTTGACCCCGTCGGCGAGCGAGTCGTAGACTCCGATCCAGCCGTCGCCATCCGGTCCGACATAGATGCTGCGGTCGCCGCCGTACTGCTCGGCCTCCGGTCGGAAGCCGGCACGAGTGATCTGGGTGACGACGGCGTCGATGACGGCATCGCGCGCGTCACACTGCACCTGGATGTTAGCGAAAAAGGCGGTCATCGACGCTTGCGCTCCGTGGCGGCGAGGTCCGGGCGTCGCCGCTGCTGCAGGGCATTGTACGGCGCTGGTGACGCGCGCACGACGCCATGCATTGGCGGTGATCGAGTTGATCAGCCGATGCCGGCGCTGACGATCACGATGATGCCGGCGACGGACAGCAGCGTGCCAGCCAGGATGCGGCGGGTGAGCCGCTCCTTGAGCAGTGCCGCCGACATCGGCGCGGCGAAGATCGGCGACGTGGCCGATAGCACCGCAGCCCGGGCCGCGCCGATGGCCTGCACCCCGTACATCCACAGGAAGCCCGAAAGTCCCGAGCCAAGCACGCCAGTCAGGACGATGACGGTGATGGTCGAGCGTGGCAATTGCCACGGACGCGGCTGCGGTCGCCCGCGCGCCGTCATGGCCAGCAGCACCGCTGCCGCCACCGGCAGACGAATGGCATTGGCGGCCACGACGTCGAGGTCATCGAGGCCAATCTTGACGGTCGTGGACGAGATAGACCACATGATGGCCGCGCCCAGCGCGCAGGCGACGCCGGCGAGATTGGTGCGCCGATCAAGGCGTGGCTCATGGATGCCGGCCGAGGGTATCGCCACCAGCATCACGCCAGCCAGCGTGACCAGGCAGCCGATGACTTCGCGCCAGCCGACCGACTCCCGAAGCACGACCGCGGCCAGGATCAGCGTAAAGAGCGGAAACGAGCCACTGATCGGGAACGAGCGGGCCAGCCCGATCAGCATCATCGCCCGAAAATTCAGCGTGTCGCCGAAGACCAGACCGACAATGACCGAGACGAGTAGCGCCGCGATCGACGACAGCGGCATCGTCAACAGACGGCCGGGATCGGGCACAGCCAGAAAGACAGCGAGCATCACCACCGCGCCGACTGTCGTGCGGTAGGCGTTCATCGCCACAACACCGACGCGGTGGGCTTCGAGCTTGACCAGCAGGTTGGTGGTGGCCCAGAGCAGCGCCGATGCGAGCGAGGCTAGCGCGCCGTCCAGCATCGTTGGTCGTCCTGGGCCGATCGGTCGGCCGTGCCATCGTGACGGCGCCGCGGCCCATGCCGCCACCGCAGTGTAGCACGCGCCGTGGCTGTCCCGCTGCTGGCGGTCATCCGGCCGATGGCTCCGCGGGCGACAGGCGCCGGTGCAGGTAGATGAACACGTCGCGGGCGATGGCTGCCAGTGGCACCGCCGCGAGCAGGCCCCACACCCCGGCGACACTGCCGCCGATGACCAGCGCGACGATCAGGATCGCCGGATTCAAGTCGACGGCATCGCCCTGGATCTTCGGCACCAGCAGCGTGTTCTCGACCTGTTGCAGCACGATGTAGAACAGGATGACCAACGGCACCTTCTCTGGCGCCACTGCCAGCGTCACCAGCACCGCCGGAATGGCGCCCAGCCACGGCCCGATGATCGGCACCAGCTCGAAAAGGCCGTTGACGACGGCCAGCACGAGTGCATAGGGCACGCCGAACAGCACCAGGAAGACAAAGCTGGCGATGCCGATGGCCAGGCCAAGCAAGAGCTGGCCGCGGATGTAGCGCATCAGCACATCGTCGACGATGCCGGCGATCGCCCGGGCATCTGGCCGGATCGTCGGCGGAAACAGGCTGTAGAAGAAGCGCGAGCCACGCTCCTGGTCCTTGAGCACGTAGAAGAGCCAGATGGGAATGACCAGAAAGCCGACGATGCCGTTGGCGGTTCGCATCGCCTAGCCAAGCGTGGCCGTCGCGAGGGCGCGGGCGGCGGCGGCGAGCGTGCTGCTGACATCGGCCAGGCCCGCCTCGATAGCCGCCTCGAGTTCGTCGGCGACCAAATCGTGGTAGATGGCAAGCAGTTGGCTGATGCGGTCGCGACCGGCATTCGCCAGCATTGGAAATGAATCGACCAGCGAGAGAATCTGGGCCACGAGCGGCGGCACTACCAGGCGCACAACCAGCACGATCGTGACGATCGTCGCAACGTACACCGTCAGGACGGCAATCGGTCGACGCCAGGCGGGAAGCACCCGCGCCGTGGCCAGGGCGGCCTCGAGGCGGCGGACGGCCGGCAGCAGCAGGTAGGCGATGATGCCACCAAAGATGAACGGCGTCAGAGCATCGCGTGCCGACCAGAGCAGGAGGCACAGCAGCACCAGGCTGCCACCGACCAGCGCCAGGCGCAACCGCCGCGCCTGACGCGTCGGCACAGCAACCGGGTTTGGCGGGCCGAGTGACGCCTCCTCGGACATGGTGGCTCCCGAACGATGGCGAAGCCGGCCACTCGCGAGTAGGGCCGGCTCCGGCGACTGGAGATGTTCCTGAAGGCGGGTGAACTAGACGTTCTGCGAGCGCGCCTGAATCCAGACGAGGAACAAGAGACCGACGACGGTCATGATGACGACGGCCAGTAGTTCCAGGGTTTCACCGACAGCACCGAAGATCACAGTTGCTCTCCCTTGGTAGGCGGGGCGCCCGCGCTGGTCGCTACTTCTGCTCGGCCAGGTACTTCACCAGCGCATCGAGGTCGGCGGGCTGCAAGGGCATGACGGGCATCAGTCCCGCAGTGTAGCCCTGCACGACATGCGCGTTAGGACTGGTGATCGACTCGCGGATGTACTCCTCGGCGCTCTTGCCAGGCACGCGCGTGGCGGCCGTCGTGCCAATATTGGATAGATTGGGCCCGATGGTGCCGCCCTGGCCACCGACCTGATGACAGCCGGCGCAGCCGTTGGCGGCGAACAACTGGGCGCCCTGGCCGCCGCCGGCGCTGGGTGTCCCACCCCCGGCTGGCGCGGTCGCGCCACCCTGCACGAGGGTCGCCGCCGCGCCCTGGACCGGCGCGACCGGCCACGTGCCGTGCTGGATGTAATCAATAATGTTCTGGATCTGCTCGCTGTTGAGCGGGCCACCGTTGTCACGGCCGTACGGGGCCATCACCGGGCCACGACCGCGGTCGATCGTGCGCGTCAGCAAATCGTGCCGAGCCAGCATCTCCGGGTCAGATCCCTGCTGGTTCTGAGTCGTGTTGAGCGGCCAGCCGGCGCCACCCTGAAGTGTGCCATAGCCGTTGGCCAGGTGACAGGTCACACAGCCCTGGCTCTCGAACAGCGCCTGACCCAGACTGGCCGAGTGTTTTTGCATCTCGTGCGCCCGCTGCGCCCGCCAGTACGGCTCGATCAGGACGTAACCGACGCCCAACACTGCCATCAACAGCACCGAGGCCAGCGTGATGGCTACCTGCTTCTCGATCGCACCCACGAGCGTGCCTCTCTCCTTGCGGTCGCGAAATCCGGATGACGGGTGACTGTGGCTTCGACTAGAGCGGCGTCACCTGATCGGGCTTGAAGTCCGACCGCACCGTGATCTTGCCGGTATCGACCGTGACGTTGTCGCCGTCGATCTTGATCGCCATGGTGTCCAACGGGCGTGGCGCCGGACCGCCGACGACGAGACCGTGGCGATCGAAGATGGAACCATGACAGGGGCAATGGAACTTGTCCTCGGCCTGCGCCCAGGGCACCGTGCAGCCGAGGTGGGTGCATTTCCAATAGAAGGCCATGAGTCCAGCTGGGGCGCCAGCGGCGGCGGCATTGTGGATGACGTAGAAGCGGCCGTTCTCATGGCGCAGCGGGGCAGCGCCAACCGCCGGCATGGCACTGACCTTGCCGGCCAGGATGACCGAGCCGAAGGCGTCGGTCTTGTTTGGCCAGAAGAAGCGCATGAAGATCAGGCCGGACTGCGCCGCCGTCACCGCCAGCGCGCCCAGGAACGCCCAGCGCAGGAACGAGCGGCGCGAGTGCGCCGGGTTGTAGACGCGCGCTTGCTGAGGGTGCGTGGCGCCCGGCCCGAGGCGCTGGGTCTGGATCGCGCCACGCGTGAGCAGTGTACCCAGCGGGGCGAGCGTGGCCGCGGCCAGGACTGATATCAGACTCTGCTGCATAGCTCGTGTTCCTTACTACTCAGTGCGACGCGCGCGGCGGCATGGCCCACGGCCAGTACAGGTTCATGCCCGGGCCGCGGAAAGCCGTGCCGATGATCGTCAGCACGATGTAGGCGGCCACAAAGCCGGTGAAGAGCGCGATCGCGTAGTAGCGCGGGTTACCGCCCCAGCGCCGCTGGACGATCAGGCATAGGATCCACGGCAGCACCAGCATGGGGATGACCGGGATGACGATCTCGGTGACGATATTGCCAAGCTTGAGATCGCCGCTCATTTGATTGAGCGGCTCGGTGAGCCAGGCGAAGACGTACCGGGTGCCACCGGCGCCGGCCGCCGCGTCAATGCCTCCAGTGTTTGGGTCGATGACGGTGAACTTGTCGAACAGCACCAGCAGGATGCACAGCACTGTTGAGTAGATGAACGAGAAGATGGCGATGGCCCGGCCGGCGGCGGTCGTGAAGTAGACGCCGACGCCGCGCGGGTCGCGGTCGTAGTAGGGGATGGCGGCAATTAGCGCCAGCGCCGCCAGTGGCACGATCACGCCGGCCAGCGCTGGGTGCATGTGCAGCAACAGCTCCTGCAGGTTCATAAAGTACCAGGGCGCCTTGGAGGGATTGGGCGTCACTGTCGGGTCCGCCAACTCCTCCAGCGGCGCGTTGACCAGAATGCTCACGACAACTAGCAGGATTGTGAAAACAACGGCCGCCAACATCTCCAGCACGACCAGGTCTGGCCAGACCATGACCTCGTCGGCCATCATGCGGTGCTTCGGTTTGGAGAAGACGTCGCCGCGCACGAGGGCCAGCAGGCGATAGGTGCGCTCGCGCTCGCCTAGCATCTGCCGGCCAACATCCTGTCGCTGCGGCACGCGCGGCTGGGTGTCAAACGGGTTCGGCGGCGAGCCGACGGGTCCGTCCGATGGGGGAGGTGTGTCAGCCACGGTCGTCTCCTTCGTCACGGTAGCCGCCAGGGGCGCCGGTTGCTGGGTGCGGCTGGCGGGCCGGCCGGCTGAGCGATGCTCCAATACCGACCGCTGTCACAGCGGCCCGGAGATGCCGCCGTCCTTGCGCACGCGCCAGAAGTGCGCGGCCATCAACACTGCTGTCAGCAGCGGGAGGCCCACGACGTGCAATGTGTAGAAGCGGATGAGTGCATTCTGGCCGACTTCGAAGCCGCCGATGGCCATGAAGCGCAACTGCGTGCCGATGATGGGCGTGGCGCCAATCATGTTGGTGCCGACGGTGACGGCCCACAGCGCCAATTGGTCCCACGGCAGCAAGTAGCCGGTGAACGACAGCAGGAATGTGCAGAACAGCAGCACGACACCGATCACCCAGTTGAACTCACGCGGAGCCTTGTAGGAGCCGGTGTAGAAGACGCGACACATGTGCAAGAAGACGGTGATCACCATCGCGTGCGCCGCGTAGCGGTGCAGGTTGCGCAAGATCTGGCCAAACGTCACTGTCGCCTGGATGTCCTTCATGTTCTGATAGGCCGCCGTGATCGACGGGATGTAATAGAACATGAGGAGAACGCCGGTGATCGTCAGGCTGAGGAACATGAAGAACGACAGGCCGCCGAGACAGAAAGTGTAGGGGATGGCCAGCGCGTGGCGGCGCAGGCGCACCGGGTGGAGATGTAGAAAGACGTTGCTGACGATAACGAGCGCCTGATTGCGCGGCGTGTCGGGATAGCCATGGCGGGCAATCGACCGATACAGCTGCGATTGCCTCAAGTCGTCAATAGTCGGAAGTCTCACCGATTCCCTCCTGCCAGTGCCATGGCCGCCGCCGGCTGGAACTCGACCTGCCGCTTCGGACGCACCGCCACTTCCCGGTACTCGAAGCTCTTCATCGCCAGCGCTCCGGTCGGGCACGAATTCTCGCACAGACCGCACCGGATGCACAGATCCTCATCCAGGGCGAAGACCTGACCCGGCACCGCGTCGCCCTCCACCCGCACGGCGGCCAGCACCTCATAAGGCTGGCCGAAGGTCAACTCGGCCAGCGCCTTGCCGTCCTCATCCAGCTTCAGGTTGTCGATGCTGGTCAGGTAGATGATGCCGTAGGGGCAGGCTTCGACGCAGCGGGCGCACAAGATGCACAGGTCTGGGTCGATGTGGACGTTGATCTGGCACTGGAGGCAGCGGATGGCTTCCCGATCGGCGCCTTCCATGCTGAAGCCAAGGTCGACTTCGGCCAGAAACTGACGCCGGGCCGGCTCCTCGGGCATCAAGCTCGGCATTGGCTCGCGCAGCAGCTCGGTGTAGTTCGTCGGCCGGAAGAACGGCTCGACTGTGAAGTGCTCGGCAACGGTGTGACCCAGGAAGCCGTCGATACCGTTGCCGGCGCGCTTGCCCTCGGCAATGGCGGCGATGACGTTGAGGGGGCCGGTGGCATAGTCGCCGACCACATAAACACCGTCACGGGACGTCTGGAAGGTGTCCGGGTCGCGCACCAGATAGCCGCGTCGCGACCGGCGCAGATTCCAGTCCTCCGGGATGAAGTCGTAGGAGGGAGCCTGCGAGACGGCCGGAATGATCAGGTCGACGTCGATGGCAAACTCGCTGCCAGGCACCGGCACCGGCGCTCGCCGGCCGGACGCATCCGGTGCGCCGAGCGTGTTGCGCTCCAGCCAGAGGCGGGACACGGTCTTGCCGTCGTCGCTCTCGATCCTCGTTGGCGACACGAGCGTCATCACTTCGACGCCCTCTTCCTTCGATCCGTCAATTTCATGCGGCGTCGCGCCCATTTCGGTCTCAGTGCGGCGATAGAGCATGTAGACCTGCTCGGCGCCGAGGCGGGTGGCCGAGCGCACGCAGTCGATGGCCGTGAAGCCGCCGCCGATGACGGCCACGCGCCGCGGCAGTTTCTCCGGCGGGTTCAGGTTGATGTCGAGCATGAACGTCACGCCGCCGTAGAGGCCCTCGTAGTCGTCCTCGCCGGGGATGTTGAGCTTGTTAGGAATGATGCAGCCGGCGGCAATGACGATCGCGTTGTGCTCGCGCTCGAGCTGCTGCATCGTCACCTGATCGCCAACGCGGGTGTTGGTGTGGACCTCAACACCCATCGCCTGCAGGCGATCGAAGGCTTGCTTGATGTACTCGCGTGGCAGCCGGTAGGGCGGAATGCCAATCGTCAGTGCGCCACCGACGACGGACAGTGCTTCATACATGACGGCCTTGTAGCCGAGCAGTGTGGCCTGGTGAGCGGCGGCCATACCGGCCGGGCCAGAGCCGACGATGCCGACGCTGCCCTTGTAGCGTGCCGGCGGCCGAACATGGAGATCACGGTCCTGCCGATAGGTCGAGGCAGCGCGCTTGAGGAAGCAAATGGCGATCGGCTCGTCGATGCGCCCGCGCCGGCAGGCGGTCTCGCACGGATGGGCGCAAATGCGGCCGAGGATCTCTGGAAACAGGTTGTCGTGGGCGTTGACCCGATACGACTCGTCGTAATTGTGCTCGGCAATCAGTCGGATGTAGCGCGGCACATCGGTCAGCGCCGGACAACCAACCTGACAGGAGATGTTGTTCTTAAACCACTGGATGTCGGGTGTCGCGACGCGCAGCTTGGCGCCGTTGTGGGCCAGATGGCGGTACTCCGGCAGGGTGAATACGTCCGTCGCGCCGGCGGCGTGCGCTGCGCCATCGCCGTTCGTCCCGTTGCCGTTGCGCTTGCTGATCACCATGGCGTTCCTCCTGGTCAGCGGCCACTGGCGGTTATTCTGCCATGGATGGCGGGGGCGGGCAATACCCTTGTGACGGAACGTACGCATGACCTGGCCGGGCGCGGCGCGGCTCAAATCGGCACTGCCACCCATCCTCAGCCACGCCAACAACGTGACACGCACCCCACAGCCACACAGTCACTGTGACGTTGCGGCGGGGTCACGCACCGGCTAAGCTCCTGGTCGGCTGAACGGGCCGGTGAGGTGACGGGTGAGTTCAATCGAGCGACAGCTTGGACCCCTGGTCGAACTGGTCAAGGACCAGCGTCTCTGGGCCATCATCGTGCTGTTCGCGCTGTTTGTGCTGAGCATCGAGCGCGTCGAGGGCTATCTGACCGGGCCGTGGCCGCACCAGCGCCGCGGCGACGACCGCTACAATCCGATGGCGCTCGGCAGCCGCTCGGCCTGGCTGGCGGTGGCGATCTTGCTGCTGCCAGGGTTGCTGCTGGCGGTGATCAACGCGGTCGTGCGCTTTTCCCAGGACCGGCCGACGGGCGCCTACGGCGTGCCGACCGATGGCTTGCAGGTGGTTGGCCTCGGCCTGGTGCTGTTTGCTTGGGTTGTCTTCGTGGCCGGCAGCACCAACGTACTCCATTTCGGCCAGTACCTGCGCCGGGTCGGTCTGGTGACCCCGGTCGCACTGCTCGTCTGCTTGCTGCTGGGTGACCTGATGCTGCTGCTGGCGCTGGTCGAGGCGGTGCGCTAGCGCCGCGGCGCGGGTTGGTACCTTCGTCCTGTCGGCGGCAGTCGGTTGTCCCGCTATGCTGAGAGGGCGAGGACGGCCCGGTTGTGGGAGGGCCAGCATGGACAAGCTGATCATTTCGGTTGCCCTCACCGGCAGTTGGACCACGCGCCAGCACACGCCGTATGTGCCACTCACGCCGGCGGAGATCGCCGAGCAAGCGGTGGCATCGTGGCGCGCGGGCGCGGCCATTGCCCATCTGCATGTCCGTGACGACGACGGCGTCATCACCTGTGATCCGGGCCGCTACGCCGAGGCGCGCGACCGCATTCGCGCCGCCGGCTGCGATGTCATCCTCAACTTTAGCACTGGCGGCGGGGCCGGCCGCACGACCGAGGACGAGCGCCTGGCGCCCGTGACGCTGCGGCCCGAGATCGCCTCATTCGACGCAGGATCAACGAACTTTGGCGACCGGGTGTTCGAGAACTCGCCGCGCTTCCTGTCCCGGCTGGCGGCGGCCATGCGTGAGTACGGCGTCAAGCCCGAAATCGAGTGCTTCGACAGCGGCATGATCACCACGGCGCTGCGACTGGCTGATGAGGGCGCGATCGAGCGGCCACTCTTCTTCCAGTTCGTGCTGGGCATTCGGGGCGCCGCGCCGGCGACTTTGCCGCAACTTTGCCACATGGTCGGCATGCTGCCGCCGGGAACGCCCTGGTCGGTCTGCTCGGTCGGCCGGAGTCAGCTGTCGATGAATATGGCCGCAATCATCATGGGCGGCCACACTCGCACCGGCCTGGAGGACAACGTGCAATACAGCCGTGGCGTCCTCGCGGCCGGCAACGCGCATCTCGTGGCCCGCCTGGCGCGGCTCGGTCGCGAGTTGGGCCGCCCACCGGCCACGCCGGCCGAGGCGCGCGCCGTGCTGGAACTTACCACTGTTTTGCCCTAACGCCGGCCGCGCCACGAGGTGCGCCGGGCGACTGCGACGAGCGCCACAGCCCAATGACAGCGAGGGACGCCCATGACCGGATTGATTGCCGCGCCGACCATCGATGCCTCGCGCGGGCTGGACGAGCCGACCGGCGTCACTGGCTACCTCTACCGCATGATGACGCGAACCATGGACGGTGTGGTGCTGTTCGATGATGTCGGTCGCATCGTGTTTGCTAACGCCGCGTTTGGCCGGCTGGTTGGCATCCAGGCGTCGCGGCTGGTGCGACAGAGCTTTCTCGGCCTGCTGCGCGAATCGGAGCGGCCAATGGTGCTGCTGCGCTGGCGGCGTCTCAGTCACGGCCAGGAGGACAGCTACCGAGTACACCTGATTCCTTCGCTCGGCGACCGGCTGCTGGTTGTGGTGCAGCATCGAATCGAGCAGGGCACCAACTTGCACCTGGCCTACGTCCGCGATCTGACTGAGTCGACCGAGCTGTCCCGCCAGATGCACGAGTTGACCGGCCTAACGAGCATCGCCCGCGCCTTCGCCAGCATCACTGACCCCCGCCAGGTGACCAGCCATCTGGTAACGGAGCTTGCGCAACTGCTCGGCGTAGAGAAATGCTATATCAGCCGCTATGACCCGGTGACCGACATGGTCGAGCCACTGGTACCGGCGGTCGGCATCGCTGAGAGTGATCTGCCGGCGCTGCGCATCCGGTTGGCCGAGTGCGGCCACCTCAGCCAGATTGCCCAGACCGGTCAGCCGCGCATCAGCAATGATGCCGCCCGCGATCCGCTGCTCAGCCAGCGCCAGTTGCGCGCCCTGCAAATCTCGTCGTTGCTGACGGTGCCGCTGACCAGTGGCCGGCGCATTCTCGGCTTTATCAACGTCATCAACCGCTATGGCGCGGGTTTTCACGAAGACGATGTGCGTCCGCTGCTGATCTTCGCCGGCCAAGTGGCAGTCGTGTTGGACAACGCGCGGCTCGTCAGCGAGTTGGCCGGTGAGAAAGACCTGGCCGTGGCGCGGGCCGGGCAGCTTGAGGCCCTCATCAACAGCATCGTCGATGGCGTCTTCATCGTCCGCGCCGATGGCTCGGTCGTGACGGTCAACGCGGCCGGTCGACGCCTCACCGGTCTCTCCCATGATGACGTACTGCGACCGGCGGCCGACTACTTGACGCTGCTGAGGCTCCGACGGCTGGACGACATGCCGGCAGAGGAGGATGACCTGCCCTGGCGCCGCTCGCTCGCCGGTGAGACCGTCCAGAACCAGGAGTTGCTGCTGCGCGGGCACGGCCGATCGAGCGACACGATCATCAGTGTCAGCAGTGCGCCGGTCTACACAGTCGGCGGTACAGTGGCGCTGGCCGTCGTGGTCGCGCGCGATGTGACCGAGGTGCGCGACCTGCAACGGCAGAAGGACGAGTTTCTGTCGATCGCCTCGCACGAGCTGCGCACGCCACTGACGACGCTGCGCGGCTACACCCAGCAGGTGCTGCGGATGCTGCAGCGCGACGCGCTGGACCGAGACCGGGCGATTCGGAACCTGGAGTTGGTGATGCGTCAGGTCGATCGTCTGGCCGGGCTGGCGGGCGACCTGGTCGACGTCTCGCGGCTGGAGACGGGCCAGTTGCGTGTCGCGGCCGCGCCATGCGATTTGGTGACCGTGGCCGGCGAGGTATTGGACCGGTGCCGCGCCGGCACGGCCACACCACGCCACCGGCTGGTACTGACAGCCGATGGGCCGGTCGTTGGCGCCTGGGATGCAGCGCGCCTGGAGCAGGTGCTGGCCAACCTGATCGGTAACGCCATCAAGTACTCGCCCGAGGGCGGCACGGTCGAGGTGCGCGTCTGGCAGGATGGTGCGTCAGGCGCTGTGTCAGTGCGCGACGAGGGTATCGGCATCCCAACCGACAAGTTGCCGCACCTGTTCCAGGCCTTCTACCGGGTGGAGCATCTGAGCGACCGCAACGCGCCGGGGTTAGGGCTGGGGCTGCACATCGCTCACGAGCTCGTGCGGCTGCACGGTGGAACGATCACTGCCCAGAGCCAGCCCGGCAAGGGCAGCCTGTTCACGGTGATGCTGCCGCTGGCGCCGGACGCCGGCTGAGGAACGGCACTCAGGCCTCATCACGCTCCAGGTCGTCGAAAGCACGGCTATCGGGCGTATCGGGCGGCTCAAGACCGAGCGCCATGAGGTAGCCCCGTGCCCGCTCGGTTAGCGGGTAGCGATTGACTAGGCGCCAGAAGCCCGGACCGTGATTTGCCTCAGCCAGGTGGGCCAGCTCGTGGACGATCACGTAGTCGAGCACCCAGCCTGGCACGTCGACCAACGCGTCGCTGATGCGGATAGTGCCGCGGGCGGGGCTGCACGAGCCGAAGCGCCGCCGCTGGTTGGTCACATAGCGAATATCGGCCAGTCCCAGCGTGCCGCCGAAGTACTGTCGGTTCAGTTCGTCGGCCCGGCGACGCAGGCCATCATCGCCGTTGAGCATGTGTCGCCGGCCCCGCTCCTGGAAGCGCCGCAGCAGCCGCTCGGCCAGCGCTTGAACCTCGGCAGCGGTCAGCGACGCTGGCGCGCGCAGCACACACGCACCGTCGATTCGCTCCAGGCTGACGGTGCGCTGGCGGCGATCGCTGCGAACGATCGTGACCTGCGTGCCCTCGATAGCGATCTGCTCGCCGGCCATCCCGCTCATGCGTCTCCCAGCCCCAGTTCCGCCCGCAGGGCGGCGACGGTTGTCACCGGCGCGCGACAGGTGAACTGGCGACAGACGTATGCCGCGGCCTGGCCATCGACGAGCGGCCGCCCCCGCAGCAGGGGTATGACTGGCTCTCCGGGCGCAGGCACCGCCATTTCCCGCCACGCCACGACGACATTCGGCAAGTAGGACTGGGCCACCACCGCGCCCATCATCCGCACGGTCGGGTCGTTGGGTGGACCGACAATGGCCACCTCGGTCGCGCCAGCCACCGCCAGGTCAAGCGCGCACAGCAGGCGACCGAAGGCGGTCGGATGAGCGACGAGCGCGCCGCTCAGGCGGCCGAGCAGCGCCAGAGATGCCGCGGCATAGCGATCTTCGCCGGTCAGCGCCGCCAGCCGCAGGAGAACTTCAGCGGCGATGCTGTTGCCGGCCGGCACGGCATTGTCGTACAGGTTCTTCGGACGAGCGATGAGTCGCTCGCCGTTGGCGGCCGTGTCGAAAAAGCCCGCGTCGCTTGGGTCGGCAAAGAGCGCCAGCATCATGTCGACCAACGCACGCGCGGCCACGAAATAGCGCTCCTCACTCGTGGCCGCGGCGAGTGAGAGCAGGCCATCGGCGTAGGCGGCGTAGTCCTCCAGAAAGCCGTCGATGTGCGCGCGGCCATCCTTCCAGGTCCGCCAGAGCCGACCGTCGGACTGGCGCAGCACCGTTAGCACGAAATCGGCATTGCGTCGCGCTGCTGCGAGATAGTCGGGCCGGTTCAGTGCGCTGCCAGCCTCGGCAAAGGCGCGCAGCATCAGCCCATTCCAGCTCGTCAGCACTTTGTCGTCGCGACCGGGCCACACGCGCCGCGCTCGCGCCTGGTAGAGCAGCGGCTGTGCCGCGTCCAGTGCTGCCATGACCGCTGCCGGCGTCGTGTCGAACCGTTTGGCGACGACCGCGAGCGACTCGGGTCGGTGCAGGATGGAGTGGCCTTCGAAGTTGCCCGCCTCGGTGACGCCGAGCACCGCGCCGACGATGCGCGCATTGTCTGATCCCAGCGCTTCCGCCAGCTCGGCTGGCGTCCAGATGTAGAATTTGCCTTCGATGCCCTCAGAGTCGGCGTCCTGGGCCGAGTAGAAGCCGCCGTCGGGCGCGGTCATTTCGTGCAGGACATAATCCAGCGTCTCTTCGGCCACGCGGCGATAGTCGGGCGTCCCGAAGGCACGGTAGGCATCCAGGTACAGGCGCGCCAGTTGGGCGTTGTCGTACAGCATTTTCTCGAAATGCGGCACGAGCCAGTCGGCATCGGTCGAGTAGCGGGCGAATCCGCCACCGATCTGATCGTAGATGCCGCCACGCGCCATCGCATCTAGCGTCAGGCATACCAGCGTCGCGACGGTCGCATCGCCGGTGCGCCGCCACTGCCGCAGCAGGAACTCGAGCAGCATCGGTTGGGGGAACTTCGGTGCCCCCTTCAAGCCACCTCGCAGCGCGTCCATCTGCTCCAGGGCGGCCTCCGTGGCCGCATCGAGGGCCGCGACCTCGATCGCTCCGGCCGTGGTGGCCGGCAGGTCCGGGACGAGCGCGCTGGTCAACTCGTCGGCCTGCGCCAGCACCGCCGCGCGCTGGTCGCGCCAGGCGGCCGCCATCGCCAGCAGGACGCGCTGGAACGACGGCATGCCGTAGCGCTCCGTCGGTGGGAAGTAGGTGCCGCCGTAGAACGGGCGGCCATCCGGGGTGAGGAAGACCGTCATCGGCCAGCCACCCCGACCGGTCAGGCGCTGCACTGCCTCCATGTACAGGTGATCCACATCGGGTCGCTCCTCACGGTCGACCTTTATATTGACATAATTATCATTCATCACAGCGGCGGTGGCCGGGTCTTCGAAGGACTCGTGGGCCATGACGTGGCACCAGTGGCAGGCCGAATAACCGACTGACAGCAAGATCGGCCGGTCCTCGGCGGCGGCACGGGTGAAGGCTGCTTCCCCCCACGGGTACCAGTCGACCGGGTTGTGCTGGTGCTGCCGGAGATAGGGGCTGGTTTCGTCGGCGAGGCGATTCGCCATCAGTATCCTTGCCTGGGCGGGGTGCCGTCGGGCGTCACGGTCGTGCGTTGCCGTGGTCCATCAGGCATCGTTGGTGGCTTCGGTTGCTGGTCGCGTCGGTTGGCTCACGCGCGGGACGGCGGGTGTCGCCTCGGCGTACTTGCGGAATCCATCCAGCGCTGCCCGCAGGCGGGCGTCGAGACCCTTCTGCCGCCAGCGGCCGGTGAGCGCCGGCCACCAGCCATTCTGCTCGATGATGATGGTCGTCTCGGTCCGGCCGCGCACCGGCTCAACCAGGAACGTCCAAATGCTCGTCGTGCCAAACGAGCTGCCAAACCAGATCATCTGGAAGTTCGGCGGCGTGTTCGTTAGGTCAGTGATCTCGAAGACAGTGCTGCCCAGCCGGCCACGCCAGCCCAGATTCCAACCACCCGCGCTCATTCGACGCGGTGTCCCGAACGGCGTTGCCCACTTGCCCCAGTCGTCAAATGTCTCCAGCCTGGCCCAGACCGCGCGCGGTGACTGCTTGATCTCCACCGTTCGGCTGACGCGCATGGCTGCCTCCCTCGCTCACGCCGGGCAGATGAACTCGACCTCGTTGCCGTCGGGGTCGTCGATGTACATGGTGTGTGATGGGATCACTGGGTGCTGACCGGTGCGCACCTCCCGGCCGCTGGCCTGGAGCCGCTGGCGGAGCGTGTTGAAGTCGTCGGTCGTCACCGTCAACGCCAGGTGATGCAGTGGGCGGGGTGAGGCGAACGGCGGCGAGCCATCCGGCATCTGCACCAGTACGATCATCGCCGGAATGCCGCCGACGCCCGGTCCGGCCTGCAAGAATATCGGGTTGAGGCGCTCCGGCGGCGATATGACCGGCAATTGCAGCAGATCACGGTAGAAGGTGAGCGCCGCCGCCATGTCGTGGACCCACAGCACGACTTCGGCCAGTCCTAGAATGCTGCCCATCGGCGTCTCCCTGCTGGTCGCGGCGTACGCGGTACGGCGATGCGGTCGGCCCAGCGTATGCCGGCGAGTATAGCACGCGCGCCAGGGGGTTCCGAGGACCAGCCGGGGCGTGAATCAGCGGGCTGCCCGCGTTAGAACGGTGTACAGGTCGAGCAGCACCCGCGCGATGCTGGGCCAGTCAAAGCGCGCCAACACCAGCGCCCGGCCGGCTCGCCCCTGCTCGGGCCAGCGGTCCCGCTCGGTCACGGCGGCTACGAGCGTGGCGCCGAGTGCATCGGCGTCACCGGGGGCGACCAGCCAGCCAGTATCACCCGGCAGGACTTTATCCGGCAGGCCGCCGACAGCCGTGGCCAGCACTGGCAGCCGGTGAGTCATCGCCTCGAGCGTGGCGATCGAGCTACCCTCATACAGGGAAGGCAGGACGAAAAGGTCCATGCGCGTCAGCAGGCTGTGTAGATCGCCATCGGCGAGATGACCAAGCAGGTGGATGTGCTCCTGGAGGCCCGTGACGGCGATCTCGCGGCGCAGTCGGCCCTCCTCGTGCCCCGTGCCGACGACCCACCAGCCCCACGTCGGCGGCAGCCGGGAGCGCTGGGCAGCGAGCGCGCGCACCATCACGGACAGACCCTTGTTGGCCTCGAGGCGGGCACAGGTCACCAGCCGAATGCTCGCGGCATCCAGTCCGTGGCGGTTGGCCAGCCGCAGGGCGCGCTCCTGATCCACCAGCGCATCGAGCGCAGCCACATCGACACCATTGGGAATCACGACGACCCGGCTGCGTGCCACGCCGAGCGCCGCCGTCACGGCCGGCGCCAGGTGATTGTCGGTCGCCAGGATGGCGGCGGCGCGGCGGGCGGCACGCCGCAGCACCTGGCGCATCGGGCCGAAGATCAGCCACTTGCGCCAGTCGGCGCGGCTGAACTCCTCCAAGCCGTGGGGCGAGTAGACGAGCGGGACACCGGCCGGCGCGGCGGCGGCCAGCAGGCCATGGCCGTGGACGATGTCGCCGGTGAGGTCCGGCTGGCGGCGCAATGTGCGGGCGACCGCGCCGGTGAACAGTGGGTAGTTCACCAGGCGATCGGGCACCGAACCATGGCGCAGGGGCACGAAGCGATAGCGCACGAACCGCCAGCGCACGCGATCTAGTATCGCGGTGGGATAGGTGTCTGCTGACCGGGCACTGTCAGGTGGCCGGGTCACGACCGTTAGTGGCGTATCGAAGGTGGCTAGAAGGCGCACTTGCTCAGCGACAGCGCGCTCCAGGCCGCCGGGCGGATGCAGCCCGGCGATCGACCGGGTAAGAACGCTGACCCGCACGGTTTGCTCACTGGCCACGCCGCGCCACCACGTCCTGATAGAGCGTCTCCATCTGGCTCACGACGACCGGCGTGGCGAAGCGGGTGCGCGCCAACCGGATGGCCGCCGTGCGCTGGCGGGCGTGCAAGTCGTCGTCGCACAGCAACTGGCGCACGTGGTGCGCGAGCGTGGCGTCGTCAGTGGCCAGGAAACCGTTGTCACCGTCGACGATGGCGTCGGCGGCGCCGCCGACCGGCGTCGACACGATCGGGCAGCCGACGCTGGCTGCCTCCAACCCGACGCGACTGAGTGGCTCGGGCCAGCGGGCCGGCGTCACCAGCGCCCGAGTGTGGGCGAGCCAGCGCAGCACCTCGATGTTCGGCGCCTCGGTCAGCAGGCGCAGCGGCACGCCGCGCTCGCGGCACTCGGCCGTCAGGCGCTCCCGCAGCGGGCCGTCGCCGATGACGACGAGCGTGGCCGGCTGGCCAGCGCTGGCGACGATCGCCGGCAGCCGGTCGGCGCCTTTGTGGGCGTCGAGTTTGCCGACGAAGACGATAGCCGGACTGTCCAGCGACGCCAGTTCAGGTGGCGGCGGCAGCGGCGACGGCGGCACATCGACCATGTTCGGCACGACGACGGCGTCGATGCCGGCGTGATGACGGAGGTCGGCGGCAACGTAGGAGCTGACGGCGATAACCCGATCGACGGCGCGGAGGGCGGCTTGACGCCGGCGGCGATTGGCCACGACATATCCCGCGAGCAAAGATGCGACTCGGGTCGCTACCGGGCGGTGGCCGGCGACGCATTGGATAAGCCGCTCTGATGAGCAATGGGTGCAGATACCATCGGGACGCAGGCGAGTGCTGATCGGACAGGTTGGCCAGTAGTCGCGCACCGTCGCGACGACCGGCGCCCCCAGCCGGCGGCCGGCCTGCGCGGCGGCCGGAATCGTCATGACGTGCTGACCATGGATGATGTCAGCCCCGAGGCGGAATGCATGCCGCGCCAGTGACTGCCCGCCAAGATGCCAGAACACCTCGTTCTTGGCCACGTTGCGCAACACTGGCACGGGTGGCGCGAGCGTCGCGATCTGCGTCACACGAAAGCCGTCGAACTCGTAGGCCGCAGTGTGTGCCAGGTTCAGCGCCGCCCGCACGATTGACACGGCGTGGCCGCGCTCGCGCAGCGCCCGCGCCAGGTGGTAGGTGCTCCAGCCGCTGCCACCGCAGCGAGGCGGGAACACGTCGGTGGCGAGCAGGATTCTCATCGCTGGGCGACGGCGCGCGCGGTCGGCCGCGCGACGTCGCGCATCTCCAACAGGATGCGCTCCAACTCCCCACAGTGTGCACTCCAGGAGTAGCGGGCAACGGCACGCTCGCGGGCACGGCGGCCCATTGCCTGCCGCTCGGCGGGATGGTCGTCGAGCCAGGCCAGCGCTCGGCTGAGGTCAGCTGTGTCGCCGGACGCGAAGGCGAGGCCCTCGAGGCCATCGCGCACGATCGCCGTCAGGTCTGCGATGGCTGGGACGACGACTGGCAGCGCCATCGCCATTGCCTCAAATACTTTGAGCGGCGACCAGTAGAAGCCGATCGCTCGCAGCGGCGCGTGTGCCGCGACGTCGAATGGCGCCGCGGCCACGTCGGCCGCGCGCAGCAACCTGGGGACGTCACCATAGGGCACCTGGCCGGTCAGCGTGACGTGGCCACTGAGCGGCGGCGTCGTCGCCAGTGTGCGCGCCCACTCCCACCGCTCACCGCTGCCGATGAGCAGGAGATGGATCGCCCGGCCCTCATCCAACAGCGGCCGGGTGGCGCTGAGCAGCGTCTCGACGCCGTGCCAGCGCCGGAAGCTGCCGGCGAACGCGATCACGGTCGCGCCGGCGGCGATGCCGAGATCGGCGCGCAGCGCGGCGCGCTCGGTATCGCCGATGCGGGCCGGGTCGAACCGGTCAATATTGGCGCCCCAGGTCAGCGGCTCAATGGCGGGGTGAGGGGTGAGGCAAGTCACTGCCTCCGGCAGCGGCGCCACGACTCGAGCGGCAACCCGCGCCTGCCATCTGGCCCACCGCCGCAGCGGACCGCCGGGCAGCAGCCGGTCCAGCCGGTCCTTGGGCGAGCCGGGCGGGTCCCAGAGTGGGGCGTTGACTTCCAGCAGCGCCGGCACACCGTGACGCGCGGCCCAGCCGAGACCGGCGCCGGCGAAGTTGTAGTAGCGCTCCATGACAACCTCGGGCCGCAGCCGGCGCGCTGCCGTCCAGACGACTGGCGCCGTCCCCAATGCGAGCGCCTTGGGCAACGGCATGTTGATGAGCTGGGCCGTCGCCGGCCAGTCACGGGGCAGCGGCGCCCGGGCCGGCCCTGCAATCGTCACAATGATGTGGCCGCGCCGCGCCAGGCCAGTCGTCACTTCCATGACGTGTGTCGAGCCACCGACGGCGCCGGGCGCCGGGATGCCGGCTGCGATGTACAGGATGCGCAGTTGCTCGCCGGTCATGCGCGTTCAAGCAATGCGAAGAACGGGCCGCTGCGCCAGCGGCCGAAAAGAGCCACGTCGGCCTGCATCGCCGCTGTCAGCACCGTTAGTCCGCCGGCAATCATCGGCTGGCGACTGGCTCGCAGGCGGTGTGACGCACCCGGCACGGCCACGAGGCCGTCGGGGTCCGGCGGACCGGCGGTGACGGCGGCCGGCGCACGCCGTCCGTGCCGGAGCATCAGATGCTCGCCGATCCGCAGCAGCACGTTGTCGATCCAGCCCTGGGCCAGGCCGTTCCAGAAACGCTGGCGGCGCACGACGAAGCCGTGGCAAGCGGCAACGCGCACGAAATCATCGAACGTGGCCAGCGCCTTGACATGGTCACCCTTGCGGAGATCGTCAGTCGCGAAGTCGCCGATCGCGCGACGGCGAAGCGCGCCCGACACGCACCGCTGGGCGTTGATGACCGGCTCGAAGGTCGACGGTTCGCGTGAGTTCGTGACGATGAACAAGCGGCCGCCAGGCGTAAGGACACGGTGGGCCTCACGAAGCACTCCGTCTATGCCGGCCAGGTCAAGATGCTCCAGCACATCAATCGAGTAGGCCGCCCGGAAGACACCATCGCCGAACGGCAGCGCACGCGCGTCGGCCTGCACCAGATCGACGGTCGCCATGGCCTGACGGGCAAAGAGCGGCGCGGCGTCGACTCCGACGACATGCGCACGCCGCCGGTTCCAGTAGGCAAAGCGCCCATCGCCACAGCCAAGGTCCAGCACCGGCCCAACTGGCGGGTCGTACAGCCACCGCGCCAGCCAGCGCTGCCGCACCGCCGCGCCAAGCCACGGGTGGCCGATCTCTCTCCCAGCAAGCGCGGCGCCCAGCGCCGGCGAGTGGTAGTCAGTATCGCGGCCCGCCAGGATGTCCGGCCGTGGCGCGATCAGGTAGCTGTCACCACGGTGGAAGCACGCGCCACAGCCAGCGCAATTCAGCCCAGAGTGATCAGCCGCGCTGGTGACTCGCCCCCGACAGCGCGGACATCGGAGTAGGGCGACGAGCGCCGGCGAGATCATGAGCCAGCCCAGGCGGCCATGGCGAAATGAGGCCGGCGGGGCATGGCGCGGCTACATCCGGGCGGGAATTGCGTCACCCGCCAGCGCCTGCATGATCGTGAACGTCGAGCGCGACTTGTTGAGTGTGTAGAAGTGAATGCCCGGTGCGCCGCCTGCCAGCAGGCCGTGGCATTGCTCCACCGCGTAGTCGATGCCGACATCGATGACGTCAATCTCGGACGCGCAACGGTCGAGCCGCTCGCGCAGCCGCGCCGGAATGGTCGCGCCGCACAGGCTGGTGAAGCGCTCCAATTGGCTGATGTTGATCACCGGCATGATGCCCGGCAGGATCGGCAGCGTAATGCCGGCGGCGCGTGCCCGCAGCACGAAGTCGAAGTACTGTGCGTTGTCGAAGAACAGTTGCGTGACCAGGAACTCTGGGCCGGCGGCGACCTTGCTCACCAGATTCGACAGGTCCGTGGCGCGATCGGCCGCCTCTGGATGCACCTCCGGGTAGCAGGCCGCGCCGACACAAAATGGGTAGTGAGCGCGGATGTACTGGATCAACTCACTGGCGTAGCCGAAGCCGCCCTCTGGTCGGATGAAGCTCGTTTCTCCACGGGGTGGGTCGCCGCGCAGCGCCATGATGTTCTCGATGCCGGCATCCGCCAGCCGGGTCAGCACGCCGGCGATCTCATCGCGACTGCTGCCGACGCAGGTCAGGTGCGCCATCGGCTCCAGCGTCGTCTCCCGGCGTAGCCGGCTCACCAGCTCGATCGTGAGGTCCCGCATCGAGCCACCGGCGCCGTAGGTGACCGAGACGAAGGCCGGCCGAAGCGGCTCCAGTTCGGCAATAGTCAGGTAGAGGGCGTCCGTCGCGGCCGGCGTCTTGGGCGGGAAGAACTCGAACGAAAAAGACGGGTGGCTTGGCGTCAGACGATCGCGAATGCGCATCGAGTGCTCCTCGGCCAGCTAGACGAATTGAGGTGCCAGGGGGCAGGTATCGCGGCGACTGGTATGAATCCTCAACGCCGCTCAGGCGGATGCGTCGCGCTGGCAGTGTACGGCATGGCGCGAACCGGGGCAAACGAGCCGCTGCTAGCCGATCAACTTGATCGACGAGATCGCGTCGTTGGGGATACCCACGTCGTTGATTGTGGGATAGACACCCGACTCGAGTGGCTCGCCAACGGGCACATGATAATTGCGGTCGCGGTAAAACTGCCAGCGACCGGCCAGCACAACCAGCGACGAGATGTTGTCGTCCCAGGTGAAACTCACGTCGCCAATGTGCGGCACATCCTGGAAGATGTGCCAGTGGCGACCCTGAAGGCCGCGCTCCGAGAACACGATGAGATGGGGAACCATCCGACCTCCTCCAGCGCGGTCTCACAGGGCCGCTTCACCCGTTCATTATCGCCGAGAATGGGCGCGCAGACAGGTTGCAGGACGGCCGGCGGTCGGGTAGAGTGACACGGCCGTTCCCTGTCGCAGGAGGATTGATCGGGTCGTATGGCCAACCGCTCGCCGTCGTTGCCGGCCGTCTTCACTGGCCCGTCACTGGGGATGGCGGTGACGCGACTGGCCTGGCCGATCATCCTCGAGAACCTGTTTCAAAGCGCCATCATGCTGATCGACCTGCTGCTGGTGGCACGCCTCGGCGCTCAAGCGGTAGCCGGCGTTGGGACAGCCACCCAGATCATGTGGCTGGTGATGGGCGTCGGCTCGGTCGTATCGATCGGCGCGACGGTACTCATCGCGCACACCTTCGGACGTCGCGATATCGACGGCGCGCGCCATGTTGCGCGCCAGGCACTCTGGCTGGCCGGCCTGCTCGGTGTGGCCGGCGCGGCGCTGGCGCCGTTTGCCGAGCCGATGATTCAGGCGCTGGGTCCTGAAGCGGCGGTCGTCAGCATTGGCGCCAGCTATCTGAGCGTCAACCTGATGAGTTTCGTCTTGCTCAACCTGATGTTCGTCATCAGCGCTTGCATGCGTGGCTCGGGCGACAGCCGGTCGCCGATGATCATCACCGGCCTGATGACCGGCGTCCATGCCGTCGCGGCGACGCTCCTCATCTTCGGCGTGGGCGACTGGCCGGGTCTGGGCGCGGTCGGCTCGGCCTGGGCGGCCGCTATCTCGCGTGGTCTGGGCGCACTCGGCTTGCTGGCGTTCCTGCTGCGCCCCAACCGGCCGCTCACCATCGTCGGCGCCGGCACCTGGCGCCTCGATCGGTCGCTCGTCGGCAGCATGCTGCGGATCGGTGCGCCGGCGGCGCTGGAGCAACTGATCCTGTCCGGTGGGTTCCTCCTTTACAGCGCGATGGTGATCCCGCTGGGAACACTGGTCTTTGCCACGCAACGCATCAGCTTCAACCTGATGAGCCTGTCTTTCATGCCGGGCATGGCCTACAGCCTGGCGGCGACAACGTTGACTGGGCAGGGCATTGGCGCCGGTCGGCCCGACCTTGCTCGGCGCAGTACGGTCATTGCTACCGTGCAGTCCGGCATCTTGATGTCGATTGCCGGGGTGCTGTTCTTCTTCGCCGGCGACTGGCTCATGAGCTTCTTCACCACGGACCCGGCCATCATTGCCATGGGAGCGGACGGCCTGAAGGTGCTGGCGGTCTGCCAGCCATTCTGGGCGCTGGGTCAGGTCATGTCAGGCAGCCTGCGCGGTGGCGGGGACACACGCTACCCAATGTGGACGACGATGGCGGGCATGTGGCTGCTGCGGCTGCCGCTCGGTTACTTGTTCGGCATCGTGCTGGGCTACGGCCTGGTCGGGGTGTACTTCTCATCCATCTTCGATGCCGGCTGGCGCGGGTTGGCGAACTTGTGGCGCTGGCGCCGCGCGCCATGGCTGGAGTCGCTCCCGGCGGCGCCAGCGGTGGCCGCACCGGGAGCGGAGGTGGCCGAAACCGCCGATTGACGGTCCCGGCCGGTGATCTCAGCGGCCGGGACCGGCGACGACGTAGCGCGCTTGCGCCTGACCAGCCAGGAAATCGCCAACGTTGTCGGCGGCCAGTTGCAGGCCGGCGAGGAGCGCCTCCGGCGTGACGCCGGCGCTGTGAGGGGTGAAGACGGTATTGGGCGCGCCCAGCAGCGGGTTGTCAGGTGTGGTTGGCTCAACGCTGAATACGTCCAGGCCGGCGCCGGCAATGCGGCCCTCGTGCAGCGCCGCCGCCAGCGCCGCCTCGTCCACACAGGCGCCGCGCGCCGAGTTGATCAGGAGCGCGGTCGGCTTCATCAACGCTAGCTCGGCGGCGCCGATCATCTGCTCGGTGGCCGGCGTCAGGCGCACGTGGATGCTCACGACATCGGCATCGCGCAGGAGTTGCTCCTTGCTGACATAGGTCAGTGGCACCTCGCGCGCCAGCGCCTCGTTGGGATTAAAGCTCCAGGCGATGACGTTCATGCCTATCCCGCGGCCAAGGTGCGCCATGCGCGCGCCGATGGCGCCGGTGCCAAGGACGCCCAGCGTCTTGCCATAGAGGGCGCTGACCATGCCTCGCGGCCACTCGCCGCGCTTGACGGCCGCGTCGAGCGGCGGGATGCGCCGGGCCGTAGCCAGCATCAGCGCCAGCGTGCCTTCGGCGACGGATGGCGCGGATACGGCCGGCGTGTTCATGACGGTGACACCCAGGTCGGCCGCGGCCGCGAGATCGACATTGTCTGTGCCAGTGCCCCAGATCGACACGAGCCGCAGTCCCGGCAGCGCGGCCATCAGGCTGCGGGTGAACCGGGTGCGTCCGCGGATATTGACGATGACCGGTGCGCCGCGCATGCGCGCCAGCAGTTCCTCGGTCGAGGCGGCCTCAGTGGTGTACACCTCGACCGCGCCAATCTCCTCCAGGCGCCGATGGGCGGGCGTGTCCTTCAGGACCGACGGAACATCATCCGGCGCCACGATGCGCGCTCGATCGGCAGCAGTCACGGCTGAACTCCTCTCACGGGCGTGTTGCTGGCCCGATCGTGCCATTCTATAGCAGTGGCGGCCGGCGCTGGGAGCGCGATGTGGACGACGTGGACAACGTGGTTGGGGTGATGGGCCGCTGAGCGGGCGCTGATGCTAGAATGGCGACTACGCTGACGGCGCGAATGCCTGGAGGGTATGGTGAAGACGTACGGCTTGACACTGATGCTGCGCGACGACCCGACGAAGATCGCGATATACAAAGACATGCACCTCAAGGTGTGGCCGGCGGTGACGGCGCGGCTGCGCGAGGTAGGTGTGTACGAGATGCGCATCTTCCTGCGCGAGCGGCGCATGTTCATGTACATCGAGACTGACGACGCCTTTGATCCGCGCCGCGACTTCACCCGCGTCAACGAGCAGCCGGAATCGGCCGAGTGGAATCGGCTGATGGCAGAGTTGCAGGAGCGCGCGCCGGAAGCGACGCCGGAGGAGTGGTGGGCGCCAATGGAGCTCGTGTTCGACATGAGCTGGCCCCAGCACCGACCGCCGGCCAACAGCGGAACGTGATGCCGCACGCGCGAAGAGTGAGGCTAGCGGCGGTGGCGAGGATGGTCGGTGTCTCGCGGCGGCGCGGCCGCCAGCTCATGCTCGGCCGGCTGGTTCAGGCGCAAGTCGAGCGCGACCCACAGCCCGACCGCGACCCGATGGAATAACAAGGGGAACGCAACGGTCCAGGCGACGGCGACGGCGAACTGGAACTCCAGCGGCATGTCGTGGCCAGTGGCGGCCAGGTAGATCAGCCAGGCGGACAAGATGCTGCCGGTCAGCAGGATGTTGATCGTCACCGCGCCCGACAGAAAGCCTTCCGAGCCGTACTCAACCGCCCTCCGATAGCGGTAGCCGCAGTCTGGACAATGCGGCCGCAGCGCGAAGACGCTCTGGAAAAGCGGCCCGCGCCCGCAGACGGGACACCGGCCGCGCAGGCAGCGCGCCCGCAGCACCAGGAACGGCGTCGGTCGCATGACCCGCCTCCTCCGCCTGACTCCGCGCGGTCCGCCATTGCCCAGACCAAGCATACCTCACGATGTCCGGACGGCTGGCGCTGGCCACACAGCGGCGCGGCCCGGGTCATCTCGACCGGGCCGCGCCGTCGTCAGTGGGCAGTTATTGGTGACGGGAACGATCTAGTCCTGAGCGTGGATCAACCGCCACAGCTTCTCCGGTCGCAACGGCAGATCGACGTGGCGCACGCCCAGCGGCGCGAGCGCGTCCAGGACGGCATTGGCTGCGCAGGGTGTCGAGCCAATGGTCGCCGCCTCGCCAATGCCTTTGGCGCCCAACGGATTGCGCGGACTGGGTGTGACCGTGCGGTCGAGATGATACGTGGGCAACTGCCACGCCTTCGGCACCGTGTAATCCATCAGCGAGCCGGTAAGGAGCTGACCTTGCTCGTCATAGACGACCTCTTCGTACAGTGCCTGCGCGATGCCCTGGGCTAGGCCGCCATGCACCTGGCCATCGGCCAGCAGCGGGCTGATGACGTGCCCGCAGTCGTCGATCGAGTAGTAGCGCAGCAACGTCGGCACCCCCGTGTCGCGGTCGACCTCGACCATGGCCACGTGCGTGCCGAACGGGAAGGTGGTGTCCGGTGGCCGGAAGAAGTTGGTTGCGTCTAGCCCGGGCGGCAGGCCGTCCGGCAGTTGCGCGCCGCTGTACGCCTTTTCGGCTACCTGCTTGAGCGTGATCGACCGCGTCGGCGCCCCGGAGACGTGGAAGACGCCCCGCTCGGCGACGATGTCGGCCTCGGCCACCTCCAGCATGCCGGCGGCGATCTTGCGCGCCTTGTCGACGATCATATCCATGGCCTGGACGAGCGCCGAGCCGCCGACGACCACACTGCGGCTACCCATCGTGCCGATGCCCATCGGCGTGTTGGCCGTGTCGCCATGCTTGACCTGGATATCATCGAACGGTACGCCGAGCTGGTCGGCCACAAGCTGGGCGAACGTCGTCTCCGATCCCTGACCGTGCGGCGACACGCCGGTGAACACGGTAACGGTGCCGGTTGGCTCGACCCGGACCGTGGCGCTCTCGTACGGACCGAAGCCGCAGATCTCGGTGTACGTGGCCAGGCCGATGCCGATCAGGCGTCCCTGAGCGCGCAGCGCCGCCTGCTCGGCGCGCATGCCCTGATAGTTCGCAACCTGGAGCGCGTAGTCCAGGTTGCGCTCGTACTCGCCACTGTCGTAATTTGCGCCACCCACCGTCTGATAGGGAAAGGCGTCAGACGGAATGTAGTTGCGCCGGCGCACCTCGGCCGGATCAAGCTTCAACTCGGCCGCCACCATGTCCATCAGGCGCTCGATGTAGTAGGCAGCCTCGGGTCGGCCGGCGCCGCGATAGGCGGCGACTGACATCGTGTTCGTCATCACGCAGCGGATGGTGGCGTCGAGGTTCTCGATCTTGTACACGCCAGTGGCCATCAGACCGGTAAGCGTCGGCACGATGGAGGCCATTGGATAGGCGCCCAGGTCAGCCAGGATGTTCATCCGCAGCGCTGTGACGGTGCCATCGCGCTTGCAGGCGACCGAGAGGTCAGCGATCTGCGCCCGGCCGTGGTTCATCGTCATCAGGTTCTCGGACCGTGTCTCGACCCACTTGACCGGGCGCTTGAGGTCAAGGGCGATCACCGCCTGCAGGCCGTCTTCCGGATACAGTCCAATCTTGGCGCCGAAGCCGCCTCCAACCTCGGGGGCGATCACTCGGATCTGGTTCTCCGGCAGGCCAGTTGCCTGCGCCAGTTGGGCGCGCATCTGATGCGGCGCCTGCGTTGACGACCAGGCCGTCAGCCCGCCGGTGAAAGCATCAGGCTGAATGACGGCGCCGCGCGTTTCCATCGACAGCGGCGCCAGGCGCTGGCTCAGGATGCGCTGCGTCACGACCGCATCGGCGGCAGCGAACGCGCCGGCCACGTCGCCGGCCTGCTTGGTCCAGTTGACGAAAACATTGTTGGCGATGGTGGCATGCACCTGCGGCGCACCGTCGACGATCGCCGCCTCCAGGTCGGTCACGACTGGCAATTCGTCGTAGACGACCTCGACCATCGCGGCGGCGTCCCGCGCGGCATAGGCGTCGGTCGCGGCGACGGCGACGACAGCCTCGCCCAGGAACCGGACCCGGTCGGTGGCCAGTGCATAGCGAACGATGCCGCTCACCGCGGCAGCCGCGCCGCCCTCGCCGCCTCCTTCGCCGGGGATTGGCGGCCCAATGCGCTTGAGGTCTTCGACCGTGTAAACCTTGACGACGCCGGGTGCGGCAGATGCGGCCGCAGTGTCGATCGAGCGAATGACGGCGTGCGCGTGTGGGCTGCGGACCAGAGCCAAATGCACCATGCCCGGTAAGTTGAGATCGTCGACATACGTGCTGGCGCCGGTGATGAGGCGCGGATCCTCCTTGCGCTTGACGCGCGCGCCGACGTAGTTGCTGAGGACCACGGTCGAACCTCCTCGCTGTGGACGAGCGGGCCGCCAATCGGCCTAGCCCGGTTAGCTCCGGTGGGCGGCAGCACTTGGAGCGGCGACCGCACGGTGCTCCGACCCGCCCGGCCGGGCGATCATGCCCGTGGGGAGCCGGCCTGTCAACGGCTGCGCGGCGCGAGCGGTCAGACGCGCAACCGCCAGTCAACGTCGAGCGCGAAGACGACACCGCCTTCGCGTGGCTCGACTTCCGGTGCGGCTCGGCACGTTGCCTCGATCAGAGCGGTGGCCTGGTTGGCCTGGTCGGCGGGCACACCGGTGAGGATGGTAGTATTCCCTCGACGCAAGAACCCGCCGGTGCTGCCAACGCTGGTGGCGCCAAAGCGGCGCTCGACCAGTGCGGCGACGACCTTGCCGGCCACGCGGTCGGGCACGATCGCCACGATGAGCTTGGCCGGTGATGTATCGAGCATGAGCGGCCCCTCCCTGGTTGACTCCAACGGCGTCACGATCGCGCCCGGCACCGTCGTGCTGCCCATCACGCCGCCTCCGGGTCGGCCAGGTGGGGCGGCAGCGTTGCCCCAGCTGGTGCTGCTGGCGGCCAGACCGAACATCACCGCGCCGCCGATCTCGACCTCAATCGGCTCCGGCACGTAGCCGAACTCAGCCTCGGCGACGGGCGTCACCAGCACCGTGCGCGTCGAGCAGGTCGAGCGAATGGCCTGGATGACCGCTGTCTCGCGGCTGATGTCGGCGAGGACCAGGACGGCGACGGCGTGGCGGTTGAGAAAGCCCCCGCGCGCGGTCAAATATGTTGCGCCGCAGCCAACTGCCGCAAGCGCGGTCAGGAGGCCGTTGGCATCCTCTGGCTGAATGATGGCGACTGTGAGTCTCGATGACGACATCAGGCGATCTCCTTCCGCGAGGGATTCGGTAGCCCGTGCGTTGGAGGCGCTGGCCGTGCCGGACACAACGACGGCCCGAGGCCGAAGCCCCGGGCCGATTGGCGCCGTGCTGCCTCCTTCACCATGCCTACGAGGTTAGCTGACGGGTTCGGGCGCGAAGGCTACCCTACCGCGCCGGCGGACCGGCTCGGATTCACCCCAGGATCGTGGGTCCCCCGTTCCACCGGCGTCAGGTGGATTCGGCAGTCTCGATTGTGAGCGCAGCCTAGCACTAGAACCGGCGCCCGTCAAGAACCGAGTTGGCAGCGCGCCCCTGGCTCTTGTGACTCTCCAGGCCCTATCATTGCAGCGCAACGACGGCCGAGGCGGCCGTGGCGCGACCAAGGGAGGGATACGTGAGCGCGATTGCCCAGCATGATTACATCGCCCGCGTGCGCGAGGAAGTCACCGATCTAGAGCGAGAGCTGGCTGAGACAGGGGCACAGGAGGCGCTGGCTGCTGTCGCCGCGCGGCTGGCGGTGCCGAGCGATCTGGCGCTGGCGGCGATCTTTCGGGCCGGCCGGCGCAGCGGGTTGACGCTCAGCCTGATGATAAAAGAACTGGCCGCTCAGCTCGACCGCCAGTCGCGACCGAGCGCCTGACCGTCAGCGTCGCGTGCCAGTGCGCAGCGGCAGGTTGAACTTCTCATTCAGCGTGTCAAAAAAGTCGTTGTGCGGCAGCCGCACCAGCTTGGCCGTGTGCGCCGACGCCTGGATCGTCACCTGCGATCCCGCCTCGACCGACAGATCGGTGCGCCCGTCCGGCGTCAGCACGACATTGCCGCCATCAGCGACGCAGACCTCGAGCGAGCGTGACGGATGGACGACGACCGGCGGAAACGGCAGCGGCTGCGGGTAGCGGATGTTGACGATCATGCAATCGACGGCCGGGTCGATGATCGGCCCGAAGGCCGAGGCGTTATACGCCGTCGACCCGGTCGAAGTGGCGATGATGACGCCGTCGCTGCGGAAGGCGAGCGTCTGCGAGGCGATGCGCACGTCGAAGTTGGCCATCTTGGTGCCGCTGCTGAAGACGATGTCGTTCAGCGCCAGGATCGAGCGGTTGGGCGGCAGCCAGCTCGCCTGCGCCTCCAGCATCATCCGCTGCTCGACGCGATAGGCGCCGGTGATGAGCGCTTCGACGGCCGCCAGCGCACCCGGCCGCTCGGCCGCCGTCAGGAAGCCGAGGTGCCCCAGGTTGATGCCGAGCACCGGGCAGTCGTAGGGAGCGTAGTCGCACGCGGTGCGCATGAGCAGGCCGTCACCGCCCAACACGATGACGGCATCAAGGTCGGGCACGACCGGCGCGGCCGCCACGACGCTGATGCCACGCTCGGTAAGCAGTTCCTCGACCTGCTCACCGACCTTCCAGGCGTCGCGCCGTGGATGAATGACCAGACCGGCACGGCGTAGCGACTGCATCGTCCGCCTCCCCACTGGCGTTGCCCGGCGTTCTCCGCCCAAGTGTAGCAGTTCTGGCCAGCCACCTGGCACGGACACCGCGCGTTCCTTATCGGGCGTAGCCCGTCAATTCGACATAGCCGCGCCCGGTCACGGGCTGCCCGTCGCGCTGCCCGGCGACGTGGACGGCGCCTTCCCAGTAGATCACACCGGTCGTCGGCCGTGTGTCCAGTTCCTGGTCGACCAGCACCGGCGTCACCGCCAGATCGAGCCGCCGGTTCGGCACGCGGACTCGCCAGCCGCTCGGGTAGGTGGCTCCGGAGCGGGGACTGGTCCATTGCCCGGTCGCCTCAACTGTGAACTGACCCGGCGGCAGGTCGCTCAATCCACCGCCGGCATCGACGTAAGAGCCGTAGGTGATGGAAGGACGACCGGCTGGATCGCGCACATCGAAGATCATGATGTCTGCGCCGTCGTCGAGTTGAAGCGCGTACCAGTCCCATCCACCGCCCTTGACGCTGATGAAGTCACCCCACTGCTTGTCGAACCAGGCAGTTCCCGTCACGGGCCGGGCGATGCCGCCATCGACAACGGCGCCCGTCACGGTCATGCGGGTGCGCGAGTAGTAGTACGAGTCGCCGGCCGGTCCAAACGAGATGTAGCCGGCGCCAAGGTGCAGCGCTGGCGGTTTTTGTGCCGTCAACGCCAGATCGATGGCGTAGTCCGGTATCGTTGCGCGCAGATGATCGCGACCGTCGCGGCCGCGCATAGTCCAGTCGTCGAGCGCCAGCGCGAAACCGCCATCGCCCGGCTGCGGCTGCGGTCCCATCGCCGTGCGCTGGTCAAAAGTGAAGCGGCCGCGGCTGATGTCGGTCACGGCGACATGGCTGAGATAGCCTACCCCACTGTCGCCCAGCCGCACCTGGAAGATGACGAACTCGAAGCCATAGCGCTCGCCGGTCGCTGCTGCCAGGTGACCAGTGTAGTACCACCACTCGGTCAGGACATCGTGCGGCGCCTCATCGCCCGGAAGAGTCAGCGGTGTAGGTGGCGGCTTCCGCCACGGCGCCGCCGGCGTGATCGGCGTGGGCGCGGGCGTCACTGTCGGCGCGGGCGGCAGTGACGTCGGCGGCGGGCTGGCGCAGGCGGCCAGCAGGGTGGCCAGCCCGATGGCTATCGCCAGCAACTTTGGAGGACGGCGGGTCATCATCGTCTGCGCACGCTTTCGCTAGCTTTCGTCACCTACGTTGGGCAGGAGGCGCCGCAACCATCCCGGCGCGTACCAGTTCACGTGGCCGAGTAGTTGCATCGTGCTGGGCACAAGGAGGGCGCGCACCACGGTTGTGTCCAGGAAAACGGCGATCGCGATGCCCAGGCCGAGCGCCTTGACCAGGATGATATCGGCTGTCACGAACGACGCCGACACGACGACCACGATCAGCGCGGCGCTGGTGATGATGCGCCCGCTCTTCTGCAGTCCGATGGCGACACTCGCCGCGTTATCGCCGGTCTTATCGTAGGCCTCTTTGACCCGCGACAGGAGAAAGACCTCATAGTCCATACTCAGCCCGAACAGGGTGCAGAACATCAGGATGGGCAGCGACGCCTCGACGAAGCCGAGTGGTGTGAACCCCAGTGTGCCGCTCAGGTTGCCATCCTGGAAAATCCAGACCAGTGCCCCGTAGCTGGCCAGGATGCTGAGGGTGTTCATCACGATCGCCTTGAGGGGCAGGACCACCGAGCGGAACAGGACCAGCAGCGCCAGGTACGTCGCACCGACGATGACCAACAGCGCGCCTGGTGCGTCGCTGTACAAGCCATCGACGATGTCAACGATCTCAGCTGGCCCACCGTCCACGAGGGTGATGAGACCCGGTCCGACCGGTGTGGCGCGCAAGGTCGCTACGAGCGCCCGCGCCTCTGGTGCGTTCGGCGGGTAGACCGTCGTCACGCTGACGAGCGTCGTGTCGCCACGCGCATAGGCGCGGAGGAAGCCCTCGGAGAGCGCCTCGGGCAGACTGCCTGTGTTGCCGTAGAGGATCTGATACTGCTCGCGCGTCAGCCGTCGGTCGAGAGTCGTGATGCTGTCGACACGAGTCACGCCGGGAACGGCCTGGATGCGGCGCGTGTAGTCGAAGAGCGTTGAGACATGGGCTGGGCTGAGGATCGCCCCGTCCGTGGCCTGGACGACCACCAGCACCGGCGCGATCTGTCCCGCGCCGTACTGCTCGTAGAGGATGTCATAGCCCTGGCGCGACTCGAGGTCGCGCGGCAGGATGGCCGCATCGGGGCTGCTGAGGCGGACGTGCAGGAAGGGCAAGCCGAGGGCGAGCAGCAGCAGCAGCGTGGGGATGAACACCATCCACGGCCGGCGCATGATCCATGCCGCCAGCTTCTCCCACACGTCGCCGCGGTCGGGCGGCTCGGGCAGGAGCCGGAACGCGTCGATGTGCGGCCCAAGCACGGCCAGTACGGCCGGCAGCAGCGTGAGCGCACCCAGCACCGCCATCGTCACGACGATGACGCCAGCCACGCCCACTGAGCGTAGGAACATGATGTCGAAAGTGAGCAGGCCAGCCAGCCCGATCAGCACCGTGAGGCCCGAGAACGCGACCGCGCGCCCGGCGGTGCTGACGGTCCGCGTCAGCGCCGTGGCGACGTCGTGCTGATGCAGTTCTTCGCGGAAGCGGCTGGTGAGAAACAGTGAGTAGTCGATGGCGAGGCCCAGACCAAGCATCGTCGACAGGTTCAGCACGAACACCGACAAGTCGGTGCGCTGACCGACCAGGTAGAGGAGTGCCAGGACGACCGCCACGCTCGCGCCGCCAACTGCCAGCGGCACAGCCGCGCCGACGAGGGAACGAAACACCAGCAGTAACGCTACGGCGGCGAAAGGCAGCGCCACGAGTTCGGCGCGCTGGAGGTCGCGGGCGCTAACTGCCTCGACGTCGGCATAAAAGGCCGGCGCGCCGGCGAGATACGTCGTCAGCGGCGTCGGCTCCATGAGGCGCCGGATCGCCGGCATGAGCCGCTGCGAATCCTCCGGCTCCAGGTCGAGGGTGACGAGTGCGTAGGCTGTGCGGCCATCGCGCCCGATCTGGCGTGGATTGCGATCGGGATAGACGATGTCGCGCACGTTGGGCAGGGCGCGCAGCGGCTCAAGCGCCTGGCGCATGTGCGCACCGAAGGCCGGGTCAGTCGCGCTCAGGTCAGCGCTCTGAAACACCACCACGAGCGAGACCGGGCTGAAGCCGAGACGCTCCTCGAGAACCGCCCTGGCCCGCGCCGACTGGGCCGCCTCATTGGAGAAACCACCGACTTTGAGCACACCGGACACAAGCGGTAGAAGTGGCAGACAAACGATCAGGAGGCCGGCCCAGACGGCGATGATCGGCCACCGCCCACGATAGGCGAACCGGCCGAGCGCAACGAACACACCTTCTCCTTGGCAGGCGGCTCAGCACGTCCGGCGCCAGCGTGACCCCGGCCGAGCCATCGACAGGCACTATTGTATGGACATATCCGTGCAGATGTCGGCTTGACGACACGGCACTCACGACCCAAGATCTCGCTTTGTTCCTCGACTGGCGGACTGCTGATGAGGGAGCGGGAGGTGAGCGTGTTCGACGAGATCAAGGCCTGGACCGAACTGGCCGGCCCGGTTGGCCAGGAGATGGCGGTCACTGATGCCGTTGCCACGGCCTGGGAAGCTGCGGGCATCAGCACCGAACGCACGCGCATCGGCAACGTTATCGGGCGGGCCGGTGGCGCCGGCCCACGGGTGGCTCTGGTCGCTCATGCCGACGAGTTGTGCTACACCGTGCGCGCGATCGACGACCGGGGCTTCATCTGGCTGGCGTGGGGGCAGGTCTGGACTCGCGCCGCACCGAGCCGAACCTGGTTCATGCTCGGGCAGCCAGTGCGGGTGCTGGGCCGCCGGCAGACTGTGCCCGGCATCATCGCCACGGCCACCGGCCATGCCGCCGCGCTGGCACTCAAGGAGCTGACCGAACTGACCTGGAACGACTTCTGGGTCGACACTGGCCTGACCCGCGCTGAGTTGGTAGCCGCCGGCGTCACTCCCGGCACGCGCATCGTCTGGGACGCCACCACGCGTCGCCAGGGCCAGCACATCGTGGGCAAGTCGCTCGACGATCGCGTGCCACTGGTGGCGATTACTGAGGTGGCGCGGCGCGTGCCGGCTGCCGAGCGCCGGATCGACCTGACGCTCACCTGCACCGTGCAGGAGGAGATCGGCTTGATTGGCGCTCAGGCACTGGTGGCGCGCGAGCGCTTCGATGCGGCGATCATCGTCGAGATTGGCCTGGCGGGCGACATCCCGGCGCTCAGTGACACGATGGTTCCCTTGCGCCTCGGCTGGGGGCCGGTGCTGGTGCATAAGGACACCCGGGTCCACTACGACCATGCGCTGACAGCGCGCCTGGAGCAAGTGGCGCAGGCGCGCAGTATTCCAATCCAGCACGCCGTCTTCGGCAACTTCGGCAGCGACGGCCAGGCATTCATGGCCGCCGACATTCCATCGGCGATGGTCGCCTTCCCAACTCGCTACACGCACAGCCCGTTTGAGACCGCCCACCTGGCCGATGTTGAAGCGTTGGTCGAGTGGCTGTGTGCGGTGGCTCGCAACGGGTTGTAGCCAGCAATCGCGTGGCGATCACCCTCGGGCAATCTCCGCCCACCGGGTCAGCCTACGCTATAATTCCGAGCGACGGCGCTGGCCAGGGGTGATCCCTGGTCGACCGTCGCTTTGTTCGCTGACCTGTTTGGTGTAAGGTGAGGCGATGCCCACGCCACCGCGCCGCTGCAGCACCTGCCGGCATTTTCAGCCGGCCCCCCTCTGGCGGAAGGGGTGGTGCCGCCACCCACTGCTGTACGCGCCGCATCAGAACCATCTCGTCGACGAGCGCGAACTCGACTGTCATCGCCAGTTCGGTGACTACTGGGAGGCCGCCGAGCCGGGCGCCAGCGAGCCGGCCGCCGTGACGACCGGCGCGGCCGAACCGTCCGTGCGTAGCGCCAGCGCGCCGGCCACAGACTCACCCCTCCTGCACGCCGGCGCGAGTGACCATACATCGGCGGCGGGTCAGTCCATCGTAGCTGCCGACGGGGCGGCAACGCCCGCGCCCGCTTCGCGCGTGGACCGCCTGCGCTTGCTCGTGCCGGCACTGATCATCGGCGGTTTGCTGGTAGGCTACTTGCTCTGGACTGGCCTCCTGATGCAGGCGGCGGGTGACGTAGCGACGCCGACGGCGATCGTGCCGACAGCCACGGTGCCGGTCGTGGCCACGGTCGCGCCCACGCTCGCGCCGACGGTGGCATCGACGGTGGCGCCGACGGCGGCGCCGACCGCACGCCCCACCATCGCGCCGACCGCGCCGCCAACAGGAACGACCGCGCCGGCTGGCACAGCGGCGCCGGTCAGTGTGCGCCCTGGCGCGGCCGCGGTCGTTGATACCGGTTCGACCGACGGTCTGCGGCTGCGGCGTGAGCCAGGGTCGGCCGGTGTCGTGCTACGGTCGATCCGCAATGGCGAGCGAGTGACTGTCCTGGATGGACCACGTGAGGTCGGCGGGCTCACCTGGTGGCGCGTCCTGTACGCGGGTGATGAGGGCTGGGTCGCCGGACAATACCTCAAGCCCGCTTGATCGTGCCGCGACCGGTGGGGTGTGGCGACCGATCATGCCGATCAGTCGCTCTCGGCGATGGCGCGTTCCGGTCGGCGGTGGTCGATCGGCGCCTCCAGAAAGCGGGCGCACTCATCAAGGAGGAGTAGGGCGCCGGCACGTTCCGGCGCGACGGTCGCGGTCGCGCCGGCCTGTCGGATGGCGTCGGCATCATCCGCGCGGGCCACGCGGGCGACGATCGGCACACCGACGTTGGCTCGCCGTGCCGCGGATACCGCCAGGTTGATGGCGATCGAATCCGGCAGCGCCACCACGACCAGGGCCGCCTGCTGCACCCGGGCCGCCGCCAGCACGGCCGGCCGGCCGGCATCGCCCAGCACGACGCTCATGTTGGCGGCGGCCACCGCCTGTGCCCGGTGCAGGTCCTCGTCGATGACGACCACGCGCATGCCAGCCTCACTCAGTCCAGCGACGACTTGCTGGCCGACGCGGCCGTAGCCGGCGACAATGGCATGGCCAGACAAGTCACCCTCGGTGAAACTGGGCACCGTCCCCGGCCGAAACCGACGCCCAATCCATGGTAGGCGCCCCAGGCGGTGGGCCACCGCTGGTCCAATGGCGAAGGCGGTTGGTGTGGCCACAATCGTGACCAGCGACGTGGTCAGGATGAGCGTGGCGACCGTGTTGCTGATCGCGCCGACGTCGCTGCCTACCCGCGCCATGACGTAGCTGAACTCGCCGATCTGCAGCATGCCCAGGCTGACGAGGGTGATGGTGCGCCCGCTCAGCCGCGTTGGAAGCAGAACCAGCAACGTGATACCGATCTTGATCGCCGCGATGGCGGCCGCCAACCCGATGATCGTCCCGAAGTTGGCTAGAATGAATGCCGGATCGATGAGCATTCCGATGGAGACGAAGAAGAGGGTAGCAAAGACATCGCGCATCGGAATGACTTCGGCAATGATCCGGTGGTCGTACTCGGTCTCAGCGAGCAGCAGACCGGCCAAGAAGGCGCCCAGCGCCGTCGACAGGCCGAGGATCGCGCTCAGCCCAGCCGTGCCTAGCGCCAGCGCGACAGCCGTCAGCAGAAACAGCTCGGACGACCCGAGGCGCTCGACAGCAGCCATCAGGCGCGGCACGACACGAATGCCGAGAAATACCGTCGCGCCGGCAAACAAGGCCGCCTTGGCTACGGTCAGCGCCAGGTCGCCCAGTGCCGCGGGCGTGCCACTCGCCAGCCCCGGCAGCAGTACGATGAGAATCACGACGACGAGGTCCTGGATGACCAGCATGCCGAGCAGCACGCGCCCATGCATCGACGCCACCTCGCCCCGGTCGGCCAGCGTCTTGAGGATCACCATCGTGCTGCTGATGGAAATGATGCCGCCAAAGAACAGCGCTTGGGCCAAGGGCCACCCAAAGACGAGGCCGAGGCCCAAGCCAGCGGCGATCGTCAGCGTCACCTGGGCGAGCGTGCCGAAGATAGCGATGTTGCGCACGCGCGCCAGCTCGCGAACGGAGAACTCGATTCCGAGCGCAAACATGAGGAAGATGACGCCGACTTCGGCCAGCGCCGCGATCCCGGAGCGATCGGCGGTGAAGCCCGGTGTGAACGGGCCGATGATGACGCCCGCCAGGAGATAGCCGACGATCACCGACTGACCCAGTCGGTGGGCCAGCAGCCCGCCGGCCAGGGCGATCGTCACCGCGGCCGCCACATTGATCAGGAGCTGAACTTCGACCGACATGTATCCCCTGCCCGGCGCTTGGCCCGGTGGCACGCATCCTACCATGGCGCCGGCTAGAGGAGGAGCCGGCACACGGTAGGCCATGTGTCGATGAACTAGCGATAACCTTCGATTCTCGCTAGTTTACTCACAGATCGTCGATCGCCGTCGATGCTAGCAGGTCCGGCTGCGTGGCGCGCGGCTCAGCGAGGCGGGCGCTCGCCTGGTACGCTTAGCTGCCACTGGCCGACAGAGCCGGGCGAGCGTCAGGAGGTAGATACATGGTTGTGACAGGACGGCGAGCGGTGGTCACCGGCGGCAGTAAAGGTATCGGCGCCGGCATCGCGCGGGCGCTGGCCAAAGCTGGCGCAGATGTTGCAGTCACCTACCACAGCGATCGTGCAGGGGCCGAGGCAGTCGTCGCCGACATCCGGGCGCTGGGCCGCAAGGCGCTGGCGATCTCGGCCGATGTGCAGCAGGTTGCGGAGTGCCGGCGGCTGATCGATGAGGCTGCCACCGGTCTTGGTGGGATCGACATCCTGGTCAACAATGCTGGCATCACGCTGTGGGAGGACTTCTTCGCCACCGACGAAGACCACTGGGACCGCACACTCGACACGAACCTGAAGAGCGTGTTCTTCTGTACCCAGGCGGCGGCGCGGCTGATGCAGGGCCAGCACTGGGGTCGGGTAGTCAACATCTCCAGCGGCGCCAGCCGGTCAGCCTTCAAGCGCGCCACGCCCTACAACGCTTCCAAGGGCGGTCTGAACCTGCTGACGATGGGCCTGGCCGTCGAGTTGGGGTCGCTTGGCATCACCGTCAACGCCGTCGCGCCGGGCGCCATTTTGATCGAGCGCACGCGTCACGAGCTGCCCGACTACGCCGGCACGTTTGCCGCCGCCACGCCGATCGGGCGCGTCGGCTACCCGGAGGATATCGCCGGCGGCGTACTCTACTTTTGCTCAGAGGCGGCCGGCTACGTCACGGGGCAGGTGTTCTGGGTCGACGGTGGCTTGTACCTGCGGTCGGGCCAGATCGGTGACAGCAATGTGTCGGCGCCGCCGGTGTCGCAGTGACGCTGGCCGGCGCCGGCCAAATCGGCGCTAGTGACCATGATCGCCCTGGTGATGCGTGTCGGCATAGTGCGCTGCCAGGAGGTCCTCGCCCCAGTCGCTGGCATAGTCGCGCCAGACTGAGTGGATGTGGTTGGCATCATTCTGGGTGTTGTCGTACTCGATAAGGAAGCGCGGCCCCTTGATCGCGTAATAGTGGCCGTGACCGCGCTCCTGCGGACCGGCCCAGGCAAAGCCAACACCGTCGAGGCCATCGCGCTCGATCTCGGTCCAGGCGCCGGCGCTGATCTCATCCGGTGCGCGAGTGACGTAGTGTCGGACGAGGGCGACCAGATGACCGCGCTGCTCGCCCGTCAGCATCTCGTAGCGGATGCCAGCGGGCGCCATGGCCGGTTCCACGCGCCGCAGATTGGTCGTCAGGATGTCACGCGGCGCGACCGGATCGACGATTGCGACATCTCTCTGCGCTGGATTGAGGCTGGCCAGCAAGGCGCGGGCGATGTCTTCTTCGTCCGGCAGCGTGCGGTGGCCGGTGAGCGGGCCAAAGCGCACTCGCGCTGGATTGGCGCCCAGGAACAGCGGCGTCGCCGCCACGCAGTCACCATCCACGACAGTATGACACAGGCCGATATGGTGTCCGCCGACTCGCCAGGCCCACGGCGCGCGGCTGCCCGGCTCGCCAAAGACACTGAACCAGTAGCGTTCGGAGTCGCGCGGCCACTGCGACGGCATCTGATCGATACGCTCGTGCTCGCTGAGGATCGGCTCCAGGTCGATGATCTGACGGGCGGTCGCGCCGGCCCGCTCGCTGAACCCGGTGCGCATCAGCGCGAAGGCCAGCGCCCGCTGCACCTGCGACATGTCCTTCAGTTGCAGGCCGTTGCGCGCGACTGGCGTGTAGTGCCACAAGTAGCGTTCGTCGCCGTCGAACGGAAACGTCGCCACGGCGCGCTGGTCGTCGGTCAAGCCATCGAGAAAGCGACGTACGGCGTCGGCCATGCGTTGGACCGTGGCAGGCGCGCGCCGCGCCTGCGACAACTCTGCCACCATGACGGCCTTCTCCTGACTCGACGCCGTGTTCCCGCGGCGGGCGGGCGACGTCATGCGACGCCGTTGGCATTCTAGCAGACCGCACTGGCCACGTTCTGAGGTTGCCGCGACCTGCCGGCCTCAGCCCAGCAGGCCCTCCGGGCACGGGCAGGCACGATCGCTCGGCGCGGGCCACGACCGACCGCGATCTGCCTCAGGCGCTGCGTGCGGCGTAGAGGCGCCGGAAATCCTCGCGGGCGCGGAAGAGGAGGCTCTTGACCCCAGCCTGTGTCATGCCAAGTTGGTCACCGATCTCGGCGCAACTCATGCCGCTCATCTCATACATCGTCAACGCGGCGCGGTGGTGCGGTCGCATATCGGTGAGGACCGTCTGAACCAGGCGGCGCGTCTCCTGGCGCAGCGTGTGCTGCTCCGGATCGGCCGATGGATCGCGCTGCGCCAGCAGGACCTGCTCGCCTGCCGTACCCCACGGGCCTTCCGGCCGCCGGCGGCGACTCCGCAGCAGGTCCAGTGCCACATTGGTCGCGATCCGGCGTAGCCATGGCGCCAGGCGCAGATCCAGCCGCACCAGCGGTAAGGCGCGATAGGCTTTCAGATAGACCTGCTGCAGTACATCACAGGCGTCCTCATGGGTAGGGACGTAGTGCATCACGAAGCGGTACAGGTGGTGATCGTAGCGGGCGACGAGTGTCGCGAATGCGGCCTCATCGCCCTGCGCCGCGCGTCGCACCAGAAAGGACTCGTCAACGGGCGCGGCCCTTGTCGATCGCGCAAGGCTGGCATGGGTTACAGCAGCCATCATCTCCTGCTCTCCTCGATCATCCGCATAGCACAGGTCCGGTCTCGCGGCGATGTAGGCGACGAACTGGCGTCGGCTCTGCCGATCCGATCCTGGCGGCGACACCGCTCTCGATCGGACCTTGCACACCGCGGGCCATGGATGAGCGGCCGGCCACGTCTTGTCGCTCGGTCGGCGACGGGCGTTGCCGGCACGTCCGTCCCGACCAGCATGGGCGCCAAATGGGCGCCGCGATGAGGTCGGGTAGCGCCGCTCGCACAGCGCAGGCCAGCGGTGGAGGGACTCGACTGGCCCTGCAATCAACGTGCATCGGTGGCATGGCAACTGCGACGAGGACCATCGGAGCGCCAGCCCCTCATCGCAGTGGCTGTGCCCGCCAACGAGGCGGGGCAAATGGCGACATTACCCTCGGGAGGTAGTCATGAATATCATCGGTTGGCTGATCATCGGTGCGATTGCCGGCTGGCTGGCGAGTCTCATTGCCGGCACAAATGCCCAGCAGGGCTGGTTGCTGAATATCATCGTCGGTATCGTTGGGGCATTCATTGGCGGGTTCCTGTACAGCCTGCTGACTGGCGTGCAGTTCATGGCCGGCTTCGACCTGGTGACGCTCGTGGTCGCGATCGTGGGCGCCATCGTGCTCCTGTTCATCTATCGGCTGGTTGCTGGTCGCTCGGCGACCAGCTAAGCCCCTTTCCAGGCCGGTTCGACAGACGCCGCGGTGGCGCGCAAATGACAAGCCATTTGCGCATCGCCGCGATCGTTCGGGCGCTCCCTGTTCCTACTGGCCTGAAAGCCGACAGCGCCGAGGCGAAACACACCCGCACTGGGCGATCGGCGACCTGGCTCTGATAGCCGGTTGTCGCGGCCCATCGGGTGACGGCGCGGATGAGCGCCGGGCAGGGCGCACCGCGAGCGCCCTGTTACTTTGGGCCGCGCAATCCTGCTCCGTCAGCGAACTGGCGTGTTTCGAGCGCGTCCTTGCCGGTTAGCCACCGATGAAGATCGTGAAGAACACGAGTCGGTCGGCCCAGGCGACGACCGCCACTTGCAGGCCAGCCACCACCATCGGGCCTAGCATCCCGCCGATCAGGCTGAAAGAAGCGGCCCGTGGCTCAAACTGCAGGTGACGACGGAGCCATCGGGAGGCTGTCACTCGACGCATAAAGGCGCTCTCCTGGCATGCGTAGGGGTACAGCAACGATCATGCGCGGGCCAGGAGGCATCCCGGCGCCGCGATCGCTGGCATCCTGTTGGTATGTTTGCCGCGCCGGGTGCGCCGCTGGGCGGAGTCTACACCATGTCGTGGCCCATGCGCGTCTGCCGGCAGCAGGACTTTTCGGCGCCATCCGGCCATCACCGCGTGCGGTCCAAGCTGCCAGGCGTACGCACTCGCCTCGATCGCGCAGGGGCGTCAGGCGCCCACGACGCGGTGGCATGGTGCCGGTCGTTGCTGCCTTTCTGATGGCCGTCACGCGGTCCGACGCCGCGCCCCGCCATTGCAGTCGAATCTGGTATCTGGCATCATCGTCCTTATCTGCGGTGTTGGCTGCGCCAAGATTGGTGTGTTCGAAACCGGTGGCGTGTCACAATCCGCCGCACATCCGTGCTGCAGCCGCGGTGAGCGATGGCTGGAGACCGAGGGAGCATCATGGCCACCGTGTCGGACCTGCGTGTGCTTGTGGGCGATGATGATGACGCCATCCGTGAGGTACTGGTCACCCTGCTTGAGGACGAGGGCTATGCCGTCGAGCAGGCTGCGGACGGCAAGGCTGTCCTGGCGGCAATCGCGAGCCAGACGCCCGACCTCATTCTGCTGGACGTGCGCATGCCTGGCGCGACCGGGCTGGAGGTACTCAAGCAGCTGGCGGACGGTCCCGACCGCCCCGGCGTCATCATGATGACGGCCTACTCGACGGCGAACGAAGCGATCAAGGCGATCCAGGCCGGCGCGTTCGACTACATCGCCAAGCCATTCAACCTCGACGAAGTCGTGCTCAAGGTCGGTCGCTGGTTCGAGCAGCGCGAGATGAGCCGCCAGCTCTCCTCCCTGACCACTACCCGACTGGCGGGGCGCGACGCCAATGAGCGCATGATCGGCGACAGCCCGGCCATGCGCGAGATCTACAAGCTTATCGGGCGCGTGGCCGGCTCCGAGGCGACGGTGCTGCTGACCGGTGAGACCGGCACGGGCAAGGAACTCGTCGCCGAGATCATCCACAAGAACTCCACCTTCGCGCGCGGGCCACTCGTGAAAGTCAATTGCGCCGCCCTGCCGGAAACGCTGCTGGAGAGCGAGTTGTTCGGCCATGAGAAAGGCGCGTTCACTGGTGCCGTGGCCCTGCGCAAAGGGCGCTTTGAGCTGGCCCACAAGGGCACGATCTTCCTGGACGAGATTGGCGAGATCAGCGCCGGCACCCAGAAGAAGCTGTTGCGGGTCTTGCAGGAGCGCGAGTTCGAGCGGGTCGGCGGCACGATGCCAATCAAGATCGACACGCGTGTGATTGCGGCGACGAACAAGCGATTGGAGCATGAGGTAGCGGAGGGGCGCTTCCGCGACGACCTGTTCTACCGCTTGAACGTCATTAGCCTGCACCTGCCGCCGCTGCGCGAGCGCCGTGAGGACATCCCGCTGCTGGTTGAGTATTTTCTGGATGCCTACCGGTACTCGCCGGCAGCCGGGCCGGCTCGCATGACCGAGGCGGCGCTGGCGCGCCTGCTGACGCACGATTGGCCCGGCAACGTGCGCGAGCTGCAAAACACGCTGCAGCGGGCCACTGCCCTGGCCCAGGGCGGTCTGATCCTCGAGGAACACATTCAGTTCCCCGCCGTCAACGAGCGCCAGTTTATCGACATCGCACAGCGCGTGCGCGAGCGCACGCCGCTGCAGCGCCTGCTGGATGAGACGACGCGGGCAGCGATCGCTGAGGCGCTGCGCCAGTCCGGCGGCGACCGCATCGCCGCGGCTTTCCTCCTCGATGTCGAGCCGAACCTGCTCCGCGAGCAAATTGATGCGTTCGGCCTGATGGCCAGCGATGCCGCCGATGTGTCAACGGCGTCGGCCATCCGCTAGCGGTTCCATCGTCACCTGGTTCCCGCCGAAGATCGGCCAAACACGCGTGGCACGCTTATTGCGGTACCATTCTTCAATCGACCCGACTTGGCGCGATCGCCAGCCATCGGTCGGTGATGAAGGAGGGACGGATGAGCGTGATGTTTGAGCAGACGCCAGTCCTCAGACAAACGGTCACGCCTCAGCTCATCGAGGCGAGCCAGATCCTCGCCATGTCCGCAGCCGAGCTCGAACAGGCGATCACGCGGGAAATGGCGCGCAATCCAGCGCTTGAGCTGGGTGACACGGCCACCTGCCCCCGCTGTGGCAATATCATGGAGCGCAGCATCTGCGCGGCGTGCCGGTTCGATCAGCAGATGGACGACAAGCGACTGCGCGCGGAATGGAACGCCGTCGATCGCGAACTTGATCGTGAAGCACGTGGGTCCAACACGGCGGACGACTTCGACCCAATGACGCTCGTCGCGTCAGATGTGTCCCCCGTCGAGCGCCTGCTGGCAGACATCGCCACGATCGTCAATGCGGACGAGCGCGCTGTCGCTGAGTATCTGTTGCACAGCCTGGACGAGCGTGGGTATCTCGTTGCCTCACTGGCCGAGGTTGCCGACTACTTTGGTCAGTCCATCGATCAGGTGGAGCGCGTTCTCGCCATGATCCAGCGGATTGCGCCGCCCGGCGTCGGCGCCCGCAGCGTGCGCGAGTGTCTCCTACTTCAATTGGACTATCTGAGTCATCAATCGTCCACGCCGCCGCCTGCCGAAGCGCGCCGCATCGTGGAGGAGCATCTTGAGGATATTGCGGCCCATCGTTACAGCCGGATTGCCCGGCGCCTGGGCATCACGACTGCTGACGTTACCAAGGTACACGACTACCTCCGAACGGCGCTCACGCCCTCGCCGCTCCAGATGCCGGATGCCAGGACGTGGCGCACGCCGAGCCACGCGCCTCTGGTAGCGCCTGACGTCGTTGTCTATCTGGTCGACGGCGAACTCCGGGTCGAGATCGTCGAGTCGCGAGCCAGTCGGCTGCGGCTGGACCCTCTGTATGCGGCGTTGGTCGCGGACCTGCGCCACAATGACCAGTTGGGTTCGCAAGCCGACCGGGCGCACGTGCGCCAACACGTCGGCCGGGCGCGCCTGTTCCTGCTCGCGGTCAATCAGCGCCATGAGACACTCCGCCGCATCACGGCCTGCCTGCTTGATCTGCAGCGCGATTTCGTCCTGCATGGAGTGCGGGCACTGCGCCCCCTGACGCGCGGACAGGTCGCCGAGGCGGTGGGCCTGCACGAGAGCACCGTCAGCCGGGCGACTGCGGCCAAGTACATCATGCTTCCCAACCGCGAGGTCATTCCGATCAGCACGTTCTTCGTCGCCTCACTCAGCACCAAGGACATCATCCGCGAACTGATTCAGCGCGAAGATCGTGCCATGACGGACGAAGAAATCGGTCAACGGCTGCACGCGCAGGGGATCCGTATTGCGCGACGCACGGTCGCCAAGTACCGCAGCACCCTCGGTATTTTGCCGTCCACGTTTCGTCATGGGCATGCGACGGCAGCGACCGCCTAGCCCGTGGCTCGCTTTCACGCCAGCTATGCCGGCGCCTCACCCGAGCCAGACTCTGGGGGCGTGATGGCCACCCAAGGATCGCTCGACATGCAGCAACCGGCCAACCAGCGGCGAGCAGTGCACGGCAGCTCAGTCGGTGCGGCGATCGATCGATCGTCATCGTCGACGCGTACCTTGGCGACCTGCCCCAACGAGGGCCGGGGCGTGAGCGTGTCGGTCCGGTTGCGGGCCGCTTGTCCGACTAGTGCGGCAGCGGTGTAAGTCATGGCGACCATCGTGCCCACTGCCGCGCCGCGCCGCATCCTCGTCGTCGACGACGATGCCATCATCCGCAGCGTCGTCGCTGAGGTGCTGGCCGACGAAGGTTATTCGACCCTCCAGGCGAGCAACGGGGGCGAAGCGCTCGCCGCACTGGCAACCTGGCCGGCAGATCTGATCGTGCTCGACCTGATGATGCCGGTCATGGATGGTTGGGCGTTTCTCGCCGCCAAACACCACAACGCTGACCTCGCCGCCATCCCGGTCATCGTGCTGTCGGCAGCCCGCACCGGCCTGGAGAGAATGCAGCACCTGGCGCCGGCGGCAGTGCTGTCGAAGCCGTTCGATATCGCCGACCTTGTCGACACCGTTCAGGCGGTGGTGCCGCTCCCATCGTGAAGTGACCGGCGGCGTCGGCCGACTGGCGGACTGGGTGGGGCCGCTTTCGCGCGGACGCCGGCTCGGCGCGGCCGTGGCGTTGTGGCCGTTGCCCCGGTGGTCTTTGACGCATCCACCGTTCTGCCGGGTGCTGCCGCCGGGCGCACGCGCCGGGTCGGCGGCGGCTGACCCTGGCAGGTGATGCAGCGCTTCCGGCCGCGCCCGACCTCAGACAGGTGGCCGTTGCAGCGCGGGCACCGCTCCGGGAGTGGTCGATACCACTCGACATGGGTGCAGGCCGGATAGCGGTTGCAGCCCCAGAACGCCTTCTTCGTCGCCTTGGCCGTCCGTTGCACCAGCTCGCCCGCGCTGCAGGCAGGACAGACGACGCCGCTGCTGCTGAGGACGGGCCGGGTGTAGGTGCAGGCTGGATAGGCTGAGCAGGCGATGAAAGGGCCATATCGGCCCGTGCGCTGCACCAGCGGCTGGCTGCAGCTAGGGCAGGCCTCACCCGTCTCCGCCGCCGGCAGCCGGACGCGCTCCATCGTCGTCGCCGCCCGATCGACTGCGGCCGCGAACGGCTCGTTGAAGGCCGCCAGCACCGGCGTCCAGGCCGTCGTGCCGGCAGCCACGTCGTCCAAACGCTCCTCAATCGTGGCGGTGAAGCCTGGGTCGAGAATGTCGGGGAAGTGCTGCACCAGCAGGTCCGTGACCGCCGTGCCCAGGTCGGTGGGAACCATCTGCTTGTCGCGCCGCTCGACGTACTCACGGTCGAGGATGGTCGCGATGATGGCGGCGTAGGTGCTGGGCCGGCCGACACCGGCCTCTTCGAGGCGCTTCACCAGCGATGCCTCGGTGAAGCGCGGCGGCGGTTTGGTGAAGTGCTGCGCCGGTGTCAGCCCGAGCGAACGAACGGCGTCGCCGGCCGTGAGCGGTGGCAGCACCGCTTCGTCGAGGCCGTCATCGCCGTCGTCGATGCCCTCGCGGTAGACCTGCAAGAAGCCAGGGTAGACGATGACGGAACCAGTGGCGCGAAACTCCGCGATCGGCGCGGCCGGCGGGGGCAGCGCGGCCGGCGTCCGGCCGGCAATGTCGACCGTCGTCACATCCAGCAGCGCCGGACTCATCTGCGAGGCGATAAAGCGCTGCCAGATCAGCCGATAGAGCCGGTGCTGCGCCGGGCTGAGCCGGCCGCGCACACTGTCTGGGTCACGGCGCGGATTGGTCGGTCGCACCGCTTCGTGAGCTTCCTGCGCGCCCTTCGTCCTGGCCCGATAGACGGGTGGACGCTGGGGCGCCGCCCGGTCGCCCCAGCGCTCGACGATGAGCGTTCGCGCCGCTGCCTGCGCCTCGGGTGCGACAGTCAGCGAGTCCGTCCGCATGTAGGTGATCAGTCCCTCGGTCGCACCACCGAGATCGACACCCTCGTACAACTGCTGGGCGACCGACATCGCCATCTTGGCAGGCATATTCAGCTTGCGTGCCGCCTCCTGCTGCAGCGTGCTGGTCGTGAACGGCGGTGCGGGGCGCCGCTCCTGCGGTTTCGTCTCGGCCGCGGACACGGTGTAGGTCGCGTCCTGAAGTGCGGCCAGCGCCTGCTGAGCGGCAGCTTCGTTCGGCAGGTCGGCCAGTGCGTCCTGAAACCGGTGCAGGCGTGCCTCGAACGGCCGGCGCGCGCGGGCTGGGCCATCTGTCCGCTCGAAGCGGCCCGAGATCGTCCAGTACTCGCGCGGCTCAAAGGCCGCGATCTCCCGCTCGCGGTCGACGATCAGCCGGACGGCGACCGACTGCACCCGTCCGGCCGACAGTCCACGCCGCACCGCGCGCCACAGCAGCGGGCTGATCCGATAGCCGACCAGTCGGTCCAGCACGCGCCGTGCCTGCTGCGAATCGACCAGGTGCTGGTTGAGGCGGCGGGGGCGCTGCATGGCATCGCTCACCGCCGCACGGGTGATGCTGTGGAACTCGACCCGGTGCGTGCTGCGCTCGTGCAAGCCGAGCGTCTGCACCAGATGCCAGGCGATGGCTTCCCCCTCGCGGTCGGGGTCGGTCGCCAGGTACACGGCCTCGGCGGTCTTCGCGCGGGCACGCAGGTCACGCACCGTGGCCGCCTTGTCGGCCGGCACCTCGTAGGTCGGGATGAATCCGTGCGCCACATCGACGCCGAGGTCACGCTTCGGCAGATCGCGCACGTGCCCCATCGATGCGCGCACCACGTAGCCAGCGCCCAGGTACTTCTCGATGGTCCGGGCTTTGGCCGGCGATTCGACGATGACTAGCCGCACGCTGCCGTCCTGCCTTGCTACACCGCCGCGGCGCTCCCGCACGACCGCTGCTCGCTGCGGCTGCCAATTCTAGAACGGCCGTTCGGGAGATGGGTTGTGCCGGGCTACCGTCCGCTCTGCCTTGCTCGGTCGGCGGCGATGGGCGACGGCGTTGAGGCTGGCGCGACATCTTGCCTGACCAGCTCAGCCGCGGTGACCGGATTGAGCAGGTGGTCGACGAAGACCCACAGCGCGCAGGCGTGTCGGTAGCCGAGGATCGGGAAGACGACGGTCCAGATGACTCCCACCGTCGTCAGCGGCACGACTGGAACGGTTGACGTCATGGCGATGCCGACGATGACGATCAGCGGCAGCACGCCAGTGACGACGAGGTTGATCGCCATCGCACCGGTAAAGTAGCCCTCCGAGCCGTACTCGTTAGCGCGGGCGAAGCGAAACCGGCAGGTTGGGCACTGCTCGTTGACCGACAGTCCACTCCGAAATAACCGCCCCTGGCCACAGACAGGACAGCGCAGCCGGAGGCAGCGGCCGAGCAGTCGCCACCAGGATTGTCGAGCATCAGTCATGACCGCCAGTGGACCTCTCCCTGCCGCACGCTCAGGCACGAGTGCGCGGCAGGTTCAAGTATACGGTGCATGTGGCAGAGGCTGCCGGACTTCACGCTACCCTATGCCTCCAGCGTCGACAGATCACCGACTTCTTGACCTAGCTCGCGTGCCTTCAGCACGCGCCGCATGATCTTGCCGGAGCGGGTCTTCGGCAGCATCGGCACGACTTCGATCTCCTCCGGAACGGCGATCGGACCGACCTGCTCGCGCACGTGCTGACGCAAGGCAGCGATCAGCTCGTCGCCGCTAGCCTGGCCACCGCGCAGGATGACGAACGCCTTGATGCTCTCGCCCTTCACCGGGTCCGGCTTGCCGATGACAGCGGCCTCGGCTACGGCCGGGTGACTCACGAGGCTCGACTCGATCTCCATGCTGCCGAGCCGGTAGCCGGACTTCTTGATCACGTCATCGACGCGGCCCTGGATCCAGAAGTAGCCGTCGGCATCCTCGTGGCAGGCATCGCCGGCGAAATACAGGCCGGGGATCGTCGTCCAATACGATTCGTACCGCTCCGGGTCACGGTAGATGGTGCGCATCATCGACGGCCACGGCCGGCGGATGATGAGGAAGCCGCCCTTGTCGTGGCCGACCTCATGCCCATCCTTGTCGACGACCGCTGCCTCGATGCCAGCCATCGGCCGGGTTGCCGAGCCGGGCTTCAGCGGAGTGATAATCGTCGGGCTGATCAGGATCGAGCCGGTTTCGGTCTGCCACCAGGTATCCATGATCGGCAGCCGGTCGCCGGTCACCTGGCGGTACCAAACCCATGCCTCAGGATTGATCGGCTCGCCGACCGAGCCGAGCAGGCGCAGTGACGAGAGATCGTACTTCGCCGGCCAGCTATCGCCGAGCGCCATCAGCGCGCGAATAGCTGTCGGCGCGGTGTAGAGGATGGTCACCTTGTACTTCTTGACCAGGCTCCACCAGCGACCGGGATCGGGGAACGTCGGCGCGCCCTCATAGAAGACACTGGTCGCGCCGACCATCAGTGGGCCGTAGACGATGTAGGAGTGGCCGGTGACCCAGCCCGGGTCGGCGGTGCACCAGTAGACATCGTCCGGCTTGACGTCAAAGACGAAACGCATCGTCGCGTAGGTGCCGACCTGATAGCCGCCGTGGACGTGGACCACACCCTTCGGACGGCCGGTCGTGCCGGAGGTATACAAGAGATAGAGGCGATCCTCGGCGTCCATCTGCTCGCATGGCACCTCGACGTCGGCGGCGACAGAGGCCATGGCCTCGTGGTACCAGATATCGCGGCCGGCCTGCATCGTCACCGGGTTTTGGCCGCGCTGGACGACGATTACCTTCTCGATCGTCGGCGTGTGGATAACAGCGTCGTCCACAATATGCTTGAGATCGACGATTTTCCCACGAAAATAGTAGCCGTCAACCGTGATGCAGACGTTCGATTCGGCGTCGTCGATGCGCTCGCGCAATGCCTGCGCCGCAAAGCCGCCATAGACGACGGAGTGAGCAGCGCCAAGCCGCACCGTCGCCAGCATCGCCACGATCATCTCCGGGATGCGTGGCATGTAGATCGTGACTCGGTCGCCGCGCTTGACGCCCTGCGCTCGCAGCACGGCCGCGAATCGGTTGACCTCGCGGTAGAGGTCGGCATACGTGACGGCGCGGGTCGCGCCCTCCTCGCCCTCCCAATGGAACGCGACCTTGTTCCAGACCGGCGTGCCCCGGTGCCGGTCGAGCGAGTTGTAGCAGATGTTCGTCGTGCCGCCGGCGAACCATTGAAAGAAGGGCTTCTCGGTCCACTCAAAGACCGACGTCCACGGCTTGAACCAGTGCAACTGCGCGGCGATGTCGGCCCAGTAGGCCTCGGGATTGGCAATCGACCAGGCGTAGAAGTCGTCCCACGAGGTAAAGCCCTTGTCGCGCATGTAGGCGGTGATGTTGGCGGCCTCGACCTCGGCGGCCGACGGGGTGAACAGCCGGCTCTCACTCAAGACGCGGTCGGTGTTCTCGTATTGGAGATTCGCCATCGGTTTCGCCCTCCTCTGGCACACGCGATGTGGTGGCGGACGACCAGCCTTTCGATTCAGTCCGAGGCGCCCGCTGCTGACGTCAATCTTACACAGGCAGCGCCGCGCTGAACAGCCGGGCTCCGATCGGACGGGAGTCATCTTGACGGGGGAGGCCGCGCGTCTATACTCGATGGGCGGGCGCGTCAACCCGATCGATTCCGAGCCGCGGGCGCGGTTCGCGTGGGCAATCGGCGCCCTGACAGGGAGACTCCCATGGCCGATGCGACGATGACGGTCGCCGCTACCGGCGCCCACGGGCTGCTGTCGGCGCTCCAGGCGCGCGGTGTCCGCTATCTGTTCGGTGTACCGGGCCACGGCGCCTATCCAATTTACAATGCGCTGTGCGACGTCCCAGCGATCACACCGATCATCGGCCGGCACGAGCAGAGCAGCTTCTTCACAGCGCTGACGTACGCCTGGGCCGGTGGCGGCGTGGCCGTGGCCACCAGCGTGCCGGAGGCCGGCCTGACCAACGCCGCTACCGGTTTGCTGGAGGCGACGCTCAGTCAGGACCGGGTTCTCTTCCTGTTGGAGGAGAACCCAATGCATCGGGACGTGCTGCGCTCGGTGTCGCGCCACTACCATCGGGTGGACGCGCCCGAGGATGTGCCGGCGGCGGTGCATGCGCTGCTGGACCAGTTGGAGCATGGCCGGCCCGGCGCGGCGACGCTGGAACTGCCGAACCGGGTGCTGACGGCGCGCGACGTGCCGGTTCGGATCAGCCCCGACCCGTTGCCATTGCCGGTGCGGCCGGTAGCCGCTATCGCCGAGGCGGCGCGGGTGCTGTCGGCGGCTGATCGGGTGGCTATCGTGGCTGCGTCGGCGGCGGCGGTGAGCGGTGTCGAGGCGAACCTGCGCACCCTGGCCGAGGCGCTGGACGCACCCGTTTTTGTCGATGGCGGCGCTAAGGGACTCCTGCCAGACGACCATCCACTGGCACTAGGTCGCTCGTGGTCGCCAACCGGCCCAGGAGAGCGCATCCTGCAGGACGCCGACGTGATTCTCGTCATCGGCGCGCCGCTCGGTGGCGGCCAGGCCGGCGGTCAATGGGACCCACGCATGGTCGCCGGTGGCCGCTCAGCGGAGCGGCTCGCTCAGCAACTGATCCTGGTGGACTGGGACGGACAGGACCATGGCGCACTGCCGGCGCGCTGCCGGCTCCACGGCCACATCGGCAGCATCGTGGCCGCGTTGGCCGATGCGGTCGAGCCGACCGGCCGCCGCGCCGGCTATCCGACCGAGCATCTCGACGCCGCACGCGACTGGCTGTGGGAGTATGCCGAAGGGCGCGTGCCATGGGCGGCGCCTTTCTTCCACCAACTTGACGAAACCCTGCCTTCCGATGCGATCGTGCTGCTGGATAGCCTGGTCGGCCTGTGGCTCGATCGGTTGCTGACGGCGCATCTGCCTCGCTCCATTCGCTTCCCGTTTGGCACCGGCACGCTTGGCTACGGCGTCCCGGCGGCCGTTGGCGCCCGGCTGGCCTGTCCCGATCGCGAGGTCGTGGTCGTGGCCGGCGACGGCGCGTTCCTGTACAACCCGCAAG
>JADLAZ010000145.1 GCA_020849725.1 Chloroflexota bacterium | reverse complement strand
GGCGCGCGCATCAGCTTCGTCGATGGCCATTTCGAAGCCGAGACGCCGGCGCTCGTCGGCGCCGAGCTGTACCTGGATTACCCCAGCCACACTGGCACCGAGAACCTGCTCATGGCGGCCACGCTGGCGCGCGGCCGGACGATCATCAAGCACGCCTCGGCCGAACCGGAGATCCGGGCGCTCGCCGATTGCCTGGTGGCGATGGGCGCCCGCATCACCGGCGCCGGCACGAGCCACATCGTTATCGACGGCGTCGACCGGCTGCGCGGCGTGACACACGCCGTCATCCCCGACCGCATCGAGGCCGGCACCTTTGCCATTGCCGCCGCCATGACTGGGGGTGATGTCGTCCTCGACGGCATCGACATCGCCCACATGGACCCCGTTGTCCACAAGCTGGCCGAGGCTGGCGCCACAGTCGAGTCCGAAGGCGCCTGCCTGCGCGTGTGCGGCCCGGAGCAGTTGCGGGCGCTCAACGTGCAAGCGCTGCCCTATCCTGGCTTCCCCACCGACCTCCAGGCGGCGACCGCGGCCCTGATGACGCAGGCGACCGGCGAGAGCACCATCTTCGAGCGCGTGTACGAGGACCGGCTCCGGTACGCGGTCGAATTGCGGCGGCTGGGCGCGGACATCCGGGTCGACGGCCAGATCGCGACGATCTACGGCCCGGCCCGGTTGCTGGGCGCGCCGGTGACAGCGCTCGATATCCGCGCCGGCGCGTGCCTGGTGCTGGCCGGGCTGGTGGCTGAGGGCACGACGACCATCAGTGAGATCCATCATTTGGAGCGCGGCTACGACGACGTCGTGGGCAAGCTGGCCGCGCTCGGCGCCGCCATCGCCTATACCTGAGCCGCACTGCCTAGGACTCAAGTCCCGGCGCCGGGCGCCGACAGTACTAGTAGCGACACCGGCGTCGCGCCACCTCGCATGCAGATAAGGCGGTGTGATGGCAGATCGCACGTTCCCGAGGCGGCCGGTCGCTGGCGCCCGCTCATGGTCCACGCGGCAATCCGACTGGTCCTGGGCGTCCACCATGCGCGCACTCGACGGCGCGGCGCCGCCGAGTGCGGCGCTGACTCGCGAGGTGCGCCTGGCGTGTGAGGCCACTCGCGCCGCACCGGACGTGCGCGCCGCCCGCGTGGCGGCCGTGCGGCAGCGCATCGCCGCCGGCGCCTACCGCATCCCAGACGCGCTGCTCGCCGAGCGCTTGCTCACCTTCCGGGGCTAGGGTCCGACCACCGGCTACCCTGCCGCCTGCCGCGCGTCAGTGGCGCACCGGGCAACATTCGTGTAGCATGCGTGCGCCACTGGACGAGGCAGCCAGTCATCTGCTAGAGTACGTTCACGCAGCCAGACGGGATGCGGCGCCGTGACCTGGACCATGCCTGGGCCGGCACGGTCCGCGCGCAACATCGTCAGGCGGCGTGTGGCTGGTCTTCCTATCCAGTGGTATCATGGTGCCTCGCTCCAGACCGGCAGCCGCGCTCACCGCCACCGCGTGACCGTCTTTCGCGCCACAATCTCCAGGAGACACGCTCGTGCTCACCGCTCATCAGACCTATCCCGGTCAGCCGGCTACACGCACTGTCAGTGACGATGCGGTCATTTCTTTCCCACTCGGGCTGGTGGGGTGCGCCCATTGGCGCCGCTTCGTGCTGCTCTTTGACGACCATACCCCCAGCCTTCATCTGCTGTCCTGTCTCGACGAACTCGGCGTGCAACTTTTCGTGGCTGACCCACACCAGATCGTGCCGGCCTACCGGGCGGAGGTTTCCCCTGGCGACCTGCGGGCGATCGGCCTCCTGCGACCGGACGACGCCCTCGTCCTGTGCATTCTGACAGCACACCCCGTGCCCCCGTACGTGACCGCCAATCTACTCGGGCCATTGGTCATCAATCCGGCGACCCGGTTGGGCGTTCAACTAGTGCAACTCGACTCGCCGTACACGACACGCCACCCTTTGTCGTTGTCAGACAGCACCGATAGCGAGGCAGCAGCATGCTGGTCCTGAGCCGCAAGGCCGAAGAAGCGATCGTGATTGGCGACGACATCGTGATTACCGTACTCGAGATCGACGGCGCGCGCGTCAAGATCGGCATTGACGCGCCCCGATCAATCGGCGTCCTGCGCCGAGAGATCTACGAAGCAGTCAAGCGGGAGAATCTCTCAGCGGCGCAATCGGCGGCCGGACCACAGCAGGCGGCTAGCATCGACGCAGTCAGGCAGTCGCTGCGCCAGCCGGGCAAGGCGGTCCCGCGGCCCGCGTCCACGCCGCTGCCCAACGCCTGAGGCAGCCCCGCGGCCCGCACAGTCGAGATCCGTCCGAGCCAACCTCATGCCAGCACACAGCGTCGGTGGCTCCGCGGCTGTGGCACGCGATGAAGGTCGCGGCCACCTGCCGGTTCCCGGTCTCATCGTTCCGCCAGGCATGAATAATGCCCGATTGCTCGGGCATCTCTCCGTCGGGGCGAGAGGATTTGAACCTCCGGCCTCCTGAACCCCATTCAGGTGCGCTACCGGGCTGCGCTACGCCCCGCGACGGCAGTCAGTGTAGCATGTCAGCGCCGACCTGACAACCGCGGGCGTTGTCGGTCGGGTGTTCGGGGCGCAGCCGGAGAGCCGGGCTGCCCCCTAACCTCAGTACCAGGGGGAATAGCCGCCCCTGGCTGGAGCCTTGTTCCCTCGGCAAGGGGGCTATCCGGGGCGCCAACGCCTCACGGCTGCGGGGCGCGCAGGTCTTTCTGCCCGCGAGACCGCGTCTGGCTCTGGAAGTAGCGCTCCTTGCGCTCGGCCGGCGCCGGCGGCGCGGCCAGCGACTGGACTGCGCCCTGAAGCGACTCATCGTCGCCCGCGTACGACGCGATGCGGGCGCTGACGTGAGCCAGCAGTGTCGTGGCATCAGCGTCACGGTTCTCGTTGAGCAGGCGCACCGCTTCGCGCTCGGCGCGCGCCGCGTGGTGCAGGCCGACCCAGTGCATCACCGCCGCGTCGCGCACCTCGGCATCGCAGGCGGCATGGCTGGCATAGGTGAATCGCACCGTCTCCCAGGCCGACTGCCACTCCCGGCCATCCACCTGCCAGACCAGCCGGGCACGCACGCTCTGGTCGCCCGCATCACCGCGCGCCGGCAGCGTGGCGCGAACGACGACCGGGCGCTCATCGCGGGCGGCCAGATCCCCCAGCCCGATCGACCACGCGCCCGGCGCTTCGGCATCCAGGTGATAGGCGCTGATGACGTCAAGATCGACGCTCGAGTCGGCGTGTACCTCGAGGCGGACGTTGACCGCGACGGCGGTCGCCAGGGCGGTCAGCGCATTGTCGAAGGTGAGAGCGATGGCCGCCGGCCCGGCCAGATGATGGAACTGGCCACCGCCACCGACCGCCATCGGGCCAAGCAGCGCCTCGTTATAGTCCATGCCAACGCCAAAGGTGGAGGTCCCGACGGCGGCGTTGCGCCGGATGGCGGCTGCCTGTCCGGCCACTATCTCCGGGTCGGTCAGTCCGACGTTCGCCTGGCCGTCAGTGAGCAGGAAGCAGTGCGCCAGCCGGGCGCCGTCCAAGCCCAGGGTGTCGGCTGCGATCTGGTGGCAGCCCGTCAGCCAGCCCTGGTGCAGTGCCGTCGATGCCCGCGCCTCGATCCCCCGCAACGCGGACTTGACCCGCGCGCGCAGCGCCGGTGAGACCGCCGCCCGCGGCTGGACCACGTCGATCTGATCGTCGAAGACGACGACTGCCACCTCGTCGGCCGCGGTCAGCCGGTCCAGCAGCGCCAGCGTCGCCCGCTTCGCCAGCGCCAGCCGGTCGCCGGCCATCGATCCACTGCGATCCAGCACCAGCCCCAGCCGCAGCGGAGGTCGCACCGGCGCTGACTCAACCGCCGACGTCGTGACGGTGAACAAGATGTGCCGCCGGCTGGCCGCCGGCCGAATCAGGTGTCGCTCGGGCCGGGCCACGAGGCGAACGGCGCGCGCTTCACTCGGGCTAGAGTTGGTCGTCGAAGCCATCGCGATTCCTCCCGTTGCGGGGTGATACTCCACGAAAGGTCCAGAGACTGCTGCGCGCTACTGGTCGTCCGGTGGATCATGGCCGCGCGCGAGCGCGATCAGCCGCTCGATCAGGCGGCGATGCGTGCCAGCCAGGTCCCGGCGCACGAGCAGCTCCAGACCCGGCAGCACCTCCCAGCGCTGCCATGTCTCAGGACGCGGGGGCTGCGGCGCGACCGGCGCTGCCAGCGAGTACGCTGCCCGCGCCCTCGGCGCGTCACCCACCACGTCGGCCTGCCGCAGCAGGGTGGCCACGTAGTCACGCGGCGACGACGACGCCGCCTCCGCCACGAGTTGCGTCGCCTGCCGCTCCTCCTGGGCCAACAAGCGCCGCACATCGTCATCGTCCAGGCTGGCGAGCTGGGTCCCGATATCGCTCAGCGGCACGTGCCGGGCCACCAGCCGCCGGATCAGGCGCAACCGCTGCACATGGGCGCCGCTGTAGAGCGCGCCTTTGCCACGCTTGCCTGGTCCCGGCAGCAGCCCTTCGGCCAGGTAGTAGCGCACCGTGCGCACCGGCACGTCGACCGCGCTCGCCATCTCATCAATCGTGTAGCCGGCGTCCTCGTCCATTGGCATATCATACAGCGACACTGGCGCTGTGTCAATAGGAGTGCAACACTATCGTCATGCTGGATCGCGTCGCGGTCGGTGCGGCGCGGTTCAGAAGCCGCGGGCGCGGCGGCGGGCGATCTCGATCAGCGCCCGGTCGGGCAACGGATCGTCCGGCGCCAGTGCCTTGACCTGGCCCAGCAGCGTCTCAGCCTGGACCCAGTCGCCGCGCTCCATTTGCACGATAGCGAAATTGTAGGCGGCGGCCGGGTCGGCCGGCTCCAGCGCGTACGCCTGGCCCAGGTAAGTCGCCGCCTCGGTCAGCCGGCGCTTGCCGCCCAGCAGCACGCCCAGTTCTACGAGCGACGGCCGGTGGTCGGGCGCGAGCGCCAGCACCTGTCGGTAGGCCTCGATCGCCTCGTCGCGCCGCCCCAACGCCTGCAAACGCGCCGCGCTGGCAAAGTGCGCCGGCCAGAAGTCGGGCCTCAACTCGCTCAGCCGGCGCCAGGCCGCCAACTCGCTCTCAGGGCGGTTCACCCGCGCCAGCGCCCGCGCCAGCCGGTCCAGCACGCCGGCATCGCTCGGGTGTAGCGCCGCCAGACGCTCCAGCGCCGCCACCTCGCGCTCGTGATCTCCCAGCCGGCCGGCGAGCGCGGCCAGCCGGTCGAATGCCGGCGCGTAGGCCGGACTCGCCCGGCTGGCGGCGAGGTACGCTTCGCGCGCCTGGTCCTGCGCGCCGGCAGCCTCGTGCGCCGCGCCCAGGTTCGTCAGCGCCGGGGCGTGATCGGGGTCGCGCGCCAGTTGCGCCACCCACACCGCCCGCGCCTCGTCGAGCCGGCCGACGTGCGCCAGTCGCGCCGCCAGCAGGTCCTGGGCCGCGACATTATCCGGATCGGCGGCGACAGCGGCCGCCAGCACCGGCAGCGCCTCCTCATCGTCGAGGGCATCCAGCGACACACCGAGTCGGAACAGGTAGTGAGGATGATCAGGACTGAGCCGGAGCGCCTCTCGATATGCCTGCACCGCCTGGCCGTGGTCACCGCCACGCTGCCAGACCAGACCGATTGTCCCGGCCACGCGATGGTAGCCGGGCGCGGCCAGGGTCAGCCGGCGCAGCAGGCCGAGGCCGTCGGCGGCGACCTCGGCCGAGCCGTCCAGGCGGGCCAGCACCACCGCCAACACCAGGTCGGCCGGCAACCGGAACGCCGGGTCGTGCCCCAGCGCTGCGAACGCGTAGGCCAGCCCGTTCGCCTGGTCCGCCGCGATGCCATCCGGCTGCGCCAGCAGGTCGGCCGCCAGCAGGGCGGCCCGCAGTGCCTCGGGCGAGCGTGTCCCCTGGTCGAACAAGCGCGACCGGGCATCGTCGGCCAGCGGCGGCACGCCGATGGCGCGCAGCACGAGCAATGCCAGCGCCGTCAGCGCCTCCAGCGTTCGCTCCAGCTCCTGCTCGCCAGCCTCGCCCAGCACCAGCGCGCCGGTGCGCACGTCCAGCACGAATAGCTCGCACTCGCAGCGCTCCAGCAGATTGACCCGGCCGAAGACGACCCAGTCAGCGCCGGCCTGGCGGCCCACGTCCCGCGCCGCCTCCGGCTCCGGCAGCCGCGTCAGGCGAGCGTAGTCGACGCCGGCCTGGCCCGTCCCGATCAGCAGAGGCAGGGCCGCGTCGACCGCGCCGGTGGCGTGGAGGCGCGTTGCCAGCCACTCGGCCAGCCGGCGCGCGTAGACGATCTGGTAGCCGTCATAGTCGTGAGCGGCGAACGGCAGCACGACCAGACGGGGCCGATCGCCGCGCCAGGCCGGCGGCGGTCCCTGCCAGGCGCCCAGGCTGGTCGGTTCATCCCGCGCTGGGCCGGCCACGCTCCATCTCCCGATCCCGCCGGCACGCCGTGTGCGGCTTGACCGCGAGTCTACCATGGTCACGCCACACCGCCAGCAGGACCGAAACTGGCCGGCGCACCCGGTACAATGCGAGCAGGCTCAACCGCTGGCCGCTGGGCCGCGGCGGCGCGCGATGGGGACCGAGGACGATGGCGGCAGCGGTGCTGGACGAGCAGCGCGCGGCGCTGTTCGCGCGTGAGCGAGCGGTGATCGACGCGCTGCGCGTGGCGGTCGACGGCCTGGAGGCGGCCCCGGTCGACATCGAGGCGCTGGTGCGCGCAGCACACGATCTCGAGTCGATCTTCTTGCTGGTCGTCGTCGGCGAGTTCAACGCTGGCAAGAGCGCGCTGATCAACGCGTTGGCCGGCGAGGCAGTCATGCCCGTCGGCGCGACACCGACGACGGCCGCCGTCACCCGGCTGCGCTATGGCGCAACGGAGGGTGAGACGCGCCGGAACGATGTCGTCGAGCGCCAGGCGCCGGCCGAGTTCCTGCGTCACCTCGCCATCGTCGACACGCCCGGCACCAATGCCGTCATCCGCCGCCACGAGGAGATCACGCGCGACTTCGTACCGCGCGCCGATCTGGTGCTGTTCGTCACCTCCAGCGACCGCCCCTTCACTGAGAGCGAGCGGTCGTTCCTGGAGCTGATCCGCGACTGGGGCAAGAAGGTCGTCATCGTCGTCAACAAGGTCGACCTGTTGAGCGAGGCCGACCTGGCCGATGTGCTCGCCTTCGTCGAGCGCCACGCGACCGCGCTGCTCGGCAGCCGGCCAGAGATGTTCCCGCTGGCGGCCCGGCCGGCCTTCGAGGCCAAGCAGGCGGCCGATCCCGACGAGCGGGTGCGCCTGTTGGCGGCCAGCCGCTTCGTGCCGTTCGAGCGCTACATTGTGGAGACCCTGGACGAGACCAGTCGTCTGCGCTTGAAGCTGCTCAGTCCGCTGGGCGTGGCCGAGCAGATCGGCCGCCGCTACCTGACGCTGGCCGACGAGCGGCTGGCGCTGCTGCGCGACGACCTGCGTGCGATCGACAGCATCGAGCGCCAGCTGGCGGCGCATGTCGAGGATATGCGCCGCGAGGCGCGCATCCGCCTCACCGAGATCGACCAGATCGTCTGGGATCTGCAGCAACGCGGCGACCGCTTCTTCGACGCCACCTTCCGGCTGGCCAACATCATCGAACTCATCAAGAGCGAGCGCATCAGGGCCACGTTCGAGCGCGAGGTTATCGCCGACACCGCCGCGCGTCTCGACGAGCGCGTACAGGCGCTGATCGACTGGATGGTCGACCAGGAGCTGCGGCTCTGGCAGGCGGTGATGGAGGCGCTCAACCGGCGCCGCCTGGCTCAGCCGCGCGCCGGCATGCTGGGTGACACCGGCCGCGCCTTTGACATCAACCGCCGCCAGTTGCTGCAATCGGTCGCGCGGGCCGCCCGCGACGTCGTCGACGATTACGACCGCGTGGCCGAGGCATCCAAGCTGGCCGACGACATGCGCGCCGCCGTGGCACAGACGGCGCTGGCCGGCGCCGGCGCGCTGAGCCTGGGCACGGCCATCGCCGTGCTGGTCGGCACGACCGCCGCTGACGTCACCGGCGTGCTGGCCGCGCTGACGATCGGTGGCCTGGGTTTGTTCATCATTCCGGCGCGCAAGCGGATGGCGCAGCGGCAGTTCCACGATCGCCTGGCGGCGCTGCGCCAGCGGCTGAGCGAGAGTCTCAGCCGGCAGTTCGAGGCCGAGCTCACCCGCGCCCAGGCCAACCTGCGCGACGCCGTCGCGCCCTACACCCGGTTCGTGCGTGCCGAGCACGAGCAGGTGTCGCACCTGCGCGGAGCCCTGACGACGCAGCAGGCGGCCATGGCAGCGCTGCGCGATGAGATCGAGCGCCTCAACCCGGTCGGCCCGGCGGCGGCCGGCGGCGACAGCCGTGGCCACCTTTGACCGGCTCTGCCACGGCGTGTAGGCTGCCGTCATGCGCGGCGCACGGCGCGCGCCCTGCCCCGAGATCAGGCAAGGAAACGGCCATGGGTGATCGCCTCCAGGTCGCGGCCGACATTGGCGCGGCGTCGACCATCCCGTCAGCGGTCTATACCGACCCAGCCTACCTGGCCCGCGCCCGCGAGCGCATTTTCGCCCGCTGCTGGCATTTCCTGGGCGATGCTGACCGAGTCAAGACACCGGGGCACGTGCGGCCGCTGACGCTACTCGAGGGCTGCCTCGACGAGCCGCTGCTGCTATCGCGCGACCACGACGACCACCTGCACTGCCTGGCCAACATCTGCACTCACCGTGGCAACGTGCTGGTCGAGGGCGAGGCCAACGTGGCCAGCCTGCGCTGCCGCTACCACGGGCGCCGCTTCGCGCTCGACGGGCGGATGCTGTCGATGCCCGAGTTCGAGGGTGTCGGCGACTTCCCGTCGCCAGCCGACGATCTGCCGCGCCTGCCGCTGGAGCGCTGGGGCACGCTCCTCTTCACCGCCATCGACCCGGCCTTCGGCTTTGCTGAGTGGGTCGGGCCGCTGCGCGAGCGGCTGGACTGGCTGCCGCTCGACCGGTTCACCTTCGACCCGACCCACTCGCGCGACTACCTGGTGCGGGCCAACTGGGCGCTCTATTGCGACAATTACCTGGAGGGCTTCCACATCCCCTACGTTCACGCCGCGCTCAACGCGGCGCTCGACTATGGCCAGTACCGCACCGAACTGTTCCCGCTGTGCACCCTTCAAGTGGGCATCGCCGCCAGCGGCGAGGACGCCTTCGATCTGCCGGCCGCGTCGCCCGACCACGGCCAGCACATCGCCGCCTACTACTATTGGCTGTTCCCGAACCTGATGTTGAACTTCTATCCCTGGGGCCTGTCGATCAATGTCGTCCAGCCGCTGGCGGTCGACCGCACGCGAGTGTCGTTCCTGACCTACGTCGGCGATCATGCCCGCTTCGCCGCCCTCGCGCCGACGGCGCTGCTGGACCGCGTCGAGCGCGAGGACGAGGCCATTGTCGAGCGGGTGCAGCAGGGGGTCCGGTCGCGCTTCTACGACCGCGGCCGCTACTCGGTCACGCGCGAGACCGGCGTGCATCACTTCCATCGGCTGCTGACACGCTTCCTGGCCTGATCGGCGCCAGCCTCTGACAGCGCCGGTCCGGACGCCGGCGCCGGCATCTCACCCGCAGCGAAAGGACGCAGCATGGTCGCCCTGTCGGTTCAGATCGAAATGGCCAACGGCTTGAGTTGGGCCCGCTGGCAGCGCATCGTGGCCGAGGTCGACCGGCTCGGCTACCGCGGCCTCTATTGCTGCGACCACTTCTTGCCCGGCGGCCAGGGCGGCTACGCCGACTCGGTGGAGATCTACACGGCCTTCACCTACCTGGCCGATCACAGCGCCCGCCTGGAGTTTGGCCCACTGGTATCGCCGGTCTCTTTCCGCGATCCGATCAACCTGGCGCGTCAGGCGATGGCGCTGGACGGGCTGAGCGGCGGCCGCTTTGTGCTCGGCGTCGGCGCCGGCTGGATGGAGCGCGAGCACGCCATGTTCGGCTACGACCTGGGCGACCGCGCCACGCGCATGGCGCGCCTGGCCGAAGCGGTCGAGGTCATCACGCTGCTCGGTCGGCACGACGAGCCAGTGAGCTTCACCGGCCGTTTCTACCGGCTGCAGGAGGCGCGGCTGCTGCCGCGCTCGCCGCGGCCCGGAGGACCGCGGCTGCTGATCGGCGGCGCCGGCCCGAAGCGTACGCTGCCACTCACCGCCCGCTACGCCGATGTCTGGAACACCGGCAGTCGCAGCCCGGATGCCTTTCGTGAGTCCTCCACGCTGCTGGACGAATTGCTCGTTCGCGCCGGCCGGCAGCCGGGCGATGTCCGGCGCACGCTCATGATCCAGGTCATCTGCTACCGCACCGAAGCCGAATTGGGCCAGCGGCTCGGCCACGTCGCACCGCCTCACCCAGCAGCCTCGCCGTCGGAGACGCTGGCGGCACTGCGCGCGCGCTCGCCACACGTAATCGCCGGCTCACCGGCCGAAGTGATCGACCGGATCGCGGCCTATGCGGCGGCCGGCGTGCAGGAGATCATGGTCCAGCGCCTCGACCTTGATGACATGGATGGGTTGCAGATCATCGCCGAGGAGGTCGCGCCGCACGTCGGCTGACGGGGCAGCGAGCGCCTGCCGGCTATCGCACATGATGGACAGGAGGAGACGATGACCGCCTGGTCGAGTGGTGTTGTGATAGCGAACGGGTTGCGCATTCACTTCCATCGTACCGGCGGCGACCACCCGCCGCTGGTGCTGTCGCACGGCGCGACCGACGCTGGGCTGTGCTGGACCCGGCTGGCGCGGGCGCTGGAAGCCGACTACGACGTGATCATGCCCGATGCGCGCGGGCACGGTCGGTCGGAGGAGCCGCGCGACGGCTACACATCCGAGGCGCGCGCGACGGACCTGGCGGAGTTCATTCGGGCGCTCCGGTTAGATCGGCCCGTGGTCGGCGGCCATTCCATGGGCGCCTTGACGACTTTGACGCTGCTGGCGGATTATCCCGGCCTCGCCCGCGCCGCTATCCTCGAGGATGGTGTCTTTCGCCTGCCCGATGGCACGGGTTCTCAGGCCGATCGAGAGGGTTTTGCCGCCTGGATCGGTGCGCTGCTGGCCGAGCGCTCAGCCGTTGGGCGCGACGACTTGTTGGCCCGCGGTCGCAGCCAGCACCCAGATTGGGCCGAGGAAGATCTCGGCCCCTGGGTTGACGCGCTGCTCACGTTCAGCCCGAGTGTCGCCGCAGTGCGGCCCGCAGAGCGCCGAGACTGGCGCGAGATCTTCCCCGAGGTGACTGAGCCGATGCTCGTGATCACTGCCGACCCGGAGCGCGGCGGCATCATTACACCGGAGGTCGCCGCCAGGATGGCCAGCCTCCAGCCGCTGACGACGGTCGTGCGTATCCGCCAGGCCGGCCACGACGTGCGCCGTGAGCAGTTCGACGCCTACCTCCAGGCCGTCCGCGCATTCCTGACAGAGGTCGTTGGCTAGCGTCGATCGATACCGCAGCGACGACCAGGTCGGTCACGCGAGCGGTGGCCCGGCCTGGCGATCTGATATACTGACCTGGCTACCGGCCCTCGTAGCTCAAAGGACAGAGCGTCTGACTTCGGATCAGAAGGCTGGGGGTTCGAGTCCCTCCGAGGGTATCCCGCGCAGAATCAGGCGATTCTGGCCGTCAATGGACCCCGATATCGGCGAGTCAAAAGGTCGCCGGCCCAGGTTGAGACGCTGGAGGCGCGCACCGAGGGCTGGATCGCCGGCGTGCAACTGGCGGCGCTGGCGATGCAGGACCACGGCGACATCGATTCGTTCCTGGCCGCCTTCACCGGCAGCCACCGGTCCTTCCTCGACTTCGTCACCGAAGAGGTACTCGCCCGTCAGCCCGATCACGTCCACGAGTTCCTCTTGCGGACCACCGTGCTCGATCGGCTGACCGCGTCGTTGTGCGACGAATTGCTGGCGGCCGCGCCTGACCGAGGGGCAGCGCCATCCGGCGCCGGCGCGTCGTCAGGGTCGCCGGCCGCGTTGCCGGGCGCTCGATCCGTGCTGGCGCAGTTGGAGCGGTCCAACCTCTTCCTTATCCCGCTCGACGGCGAGCGGCGATGGTATCGGTACCACCATCTCTTCGGCGCGCTGCTGCGAGCACGGCTGCAGGCGGACCGGCCGGACCTGGTCCCGATCCTCCTCCGATGCGCGGCAGCCTGGTGCGAGCGGCACGCCCTTGTCGATGAAGCGCTGGGCTACGCGCTTGCCGCCGGCGATGAGGCGCACACCCCGCCGGCGCTCGGACGCGTCGACCTGCTCAGCGCACGGGCATGGCTGTCCCGGCTACCGGAGACGTCGATCGGCCACAGCACCATGCGCACGCACCTGAAGCGCATCTACGGCAAGCTCGCCGTCCACAGCCGCGCCCAGGCGATCGCCCGTGCCCGCGCGCTGCGGCTAGTGTAGCGCAGCGGCCAGCGACGGGCGATCGCCGGCCCGGAAATCCCCCACGCCGCTCCCCCACTGGGGGACGACGGCTCCCTCACTCGCCGCCTATCGTGCCCCCAACCGGCGCCCCGCGACCCGACCGCGGGTCGTCGGCCCCGTGAGACGCGCGATGTGAGGAGGATTGCTCGATGCTCGCTCATCTCGGCCTGGTGGTGAGGAACCACCCCCTGACGGCGTTCTTCGCCCTGGCGCTCGTCCTGAGCTGGTGGACGCCCCTCGTCTGGCCCGGCACGCTCAACCCTTTCGGCCCGATGCTGGCCGCCCTCATCGTCGCGCCGATCGTCGCCGGTCGGGCCGGCGTCGCCGACCTCGTGCGCCGCCAGACACGCTGGCGCGTCGGGCTCGCCTGGTACGCCGCGGCCCTCGGCCTGCTCAGCCGGGCGCGCGACCTGGGCCTGACGCTGGTGGCCGTGCGCCGGGTGGCGCCCGGCGGACGGGGCGACGATGCCGGGCGGCGCCGACCCACGGGGGGACGCGATCGATGACGCGCCGCCCACCGCGCGGAGACCGTCTTAGGCTTCGTCGCCCACGCGGTGGATGGCATCTTTCAGCAGGGGGCAGCGCACCATGGGCGGCACCGCTCATGTTCCCGCGCACATGTTCGGTGCGGTAGTGGATTCAGAGGGAATATCAGATGATTCAAGACTCATCGAGCCCGATAAGAATCGGACGGATCGTGACCTTCCTCGCGCTGACATTCGGATTGAGCAGCATCTTCTATGGACAGATCATCACGGGCGGGGAAGGCATCGCGCCCTGGCTGCTGCCGCTGATGCTGTGCCCCGGCCTGAGCGCCATCATCACCAAACTGATCTTCGATCGCAACCTGACGGGCCTCGGCTGGAAGCCCGGTCCGGCGAAGTGGCTCGGGCTCGCCTACCTGCTGCCGATCCTCTACGGCGCGGCCGTCTATGGGTTCGCGTGGCTCGTCGGACAGGGTGGCTTCACCACGGAGGTCGTCGCCGAGGTGGCATCGCAGTTGGGCATGGCCGACGCTCTCCCCGCGCAGTTGGTCGTCGTCTACACGCTCTTGTTGGCCACCGTCGTCTTCCTGAAAGCCCTGCCCGGCGCGTTCGGCGAAGAGCTTGGCTGGCGTGGCTTCCTGTATCCAGAGCTCCGGCGCCACACCGCGTTCACCACTGCCTCACTGATCGGTGGCCTCGTCTGGGCACTCTATCACCTGCCCCTGATCCTGTTCTCGGATTACCACAGCGCCGCGCCTAGGGCGTTCGCGGTGGCGATGTTCTTCATCTCTAGCATCGCATTGACATTCGTGTACAACTGGTTCCGCGCCAAGAGCGGCAGCGTGTGGCCCGCCGTGGTGCTGCACGCCAGCCACAACGTCTTCTTCCTGCACGTGTATGACCCGCTGATGGCGCGCTATCCGCTCACCGATTTCTTCGTCACCGAGTTCGGCGCCGGGCTGATGGTGGTATCGGTGCTGATGGCGTTGTATGTCTGGGCGCGTCGCGACGACCTACCCGCTGCCGATTCGATCCTCACCGCAAAGCAACCTATGGCGGCTGATTAGGTGTGGACCGGTCATCACATCGGAGCCAGGAGTCCGTCATGCCGACAAGCATCTCGACTCCTCACGCGACGAGCCAGCGGCGCCCGACGGGACGCGCGCGTGCCCTCCTCCGCCGGGCCGGGCGCGTGCTGCTCGGCCTGACCATCGCCCTGGTCGCCCTCGGCGGCAACGGCCTGGTAGACCGCGCCGCCGCCGCCGTGGGCGACCGGCGCGCCTACCCGCCGCCTGGCCGGCTGGTGGATGTCGGCGGCTTCCGGCTGCACCTGCTGGAGATGGGCCGGGAGCACGGCGGCCCCGCCGTCGTCCTTGAAGCGGGTCTGGTCTCGTTCTCGCCCAACTGGCACTGGGTGCAGACCGAGTTGGCGGCGACCACACGAGTCGTCGCCTACGACCGCGCCGGCCTGGGCTGGAGCGATCCGAGCCCCCGGCCGCGCGACGTCCGCACGATCGCCGCCGAGCTACACGCCGCCCTGCGCGCCGCCAGCGTCGCTCCGCCCTACCTGCTGGCCGGCCACTCCTTCGGCGGCCTGCCGGCGCGCGCCTTCGCCGACCGGTACCCGGACGAGGTCGCCGGCCTAGTGCTGGCGGACGCCTCGCACCCCGACCAGTGGGCGCGCTGGCCGACGCCGCCCGCCGACCTGCTGCTCGCCGCCGCCCGGCAGGTGACGTCCTGGCTGGCCTGGTTCGGCCTGCTGCGCCTCGTCGATCCTTCGGCGGCGATCTCGGCCGGGCTGCCGCCGCGGCAGGTGGGCGAGCTGCGGGCGCACCGCCCTGCCCAGCGCGGCGGTGACGGCGCGCGCCCAGCTGCTGGCCTGGCGAGCGGCGAGCCGGGCGCAGGTCAACGGCGCGCTCGGTGGACTCGCGAAATGGACCTTCTTCCTTCCGATCAGAAGGCTGGGGGTTCGAGTCCCTCCGAGGGTATCCCGCGCAGAACCAAGTGATTTTGCCCGCTCTATTCGATAGTGAGACGTGAACCCAGCGCGCTACGAAGCGATAAGCCCACCGGAGGCCCGGGCCGAGTGCGGCGTGGCGGGCCAAGCCACGGTTTAGGAGGGCTGGTCCCCTCCCCGATCGGCCCGACCGCGAGCCCCAGCTCAGCATTACGGGCGCCTGGCGGCGGCATCCATCGGTGGCCCGGATCCGCCTGGCCAGGATGGGGATCGGTGCGCTGGTGTCGTTGTCGAAGTAGCGGTCGGCGGCCTTGAGCGTGGCCGGGTCGGCACAAGCAGCGGTCAGCAACGCGCTGGGCTGATCGCCCAGCACCGTCGCCAGTTGCACCACCCGCGGGATCTGCCGGTCATCACTCGAGTCGCGTTCGCGAACTCGGTCACCGCCTACTCCGCCACCTCATTGTCCCTGATAAGGACCCCATGGGAGTTCGATCGTCACCATTCAGGAGGCGCCTATCACTGCGCCGTGCTCATGCCCACCACTTGGCGGCGACGCCAGCCAATCGACACGGCGGGAGGGGCATGACACTCAGTCCATGCCTGTATACTCAAGAGCCGCCTGATCAGCCCGGCCGCGGGCTTCGAAGGTCTGGGCATCGTGGCCACCGTCGTGCCAGTGAGCGGCCCACCAGCACAGGATTGAGCGGATGCTGCGGCGGTTTTTCAGCTATTACCGACCTTATCGTGGCCTGTTTCTGCTCGACTTCTCGTGCGCGGTGCTCGCGGGCCTGCTGGAACTGGGCTTCCCAATGGCGGTGCGGGGCTTCGTCGATCTCCTCCTGCCCAGCGGTGATTGGAACCTGATCCTGCTGGCCTCGATTGGTCTGCTGGCCATCTACCTGCTCAGCGCCGGCCTGCAGGCAACCGTGACCTACTGGGGCCACATGCTCGGCATCAATATCGAGACCGACATGCGGCGCAAGAGTTTCGACCATCTCCAGCGCCTGTCGTTTCGCTTCTACGATAACCAGAAGACGGGCCATCTTGTAGCGCGGGTGACGAAGGACCTGGAGGAGATCGGCGAGATCGCCCACCATGGCCCGGAAGACCTGTTCATCGCGATCATGACCTTCCTGGGCGCTTTCGCCCTGATGGTCACGATCCAGCCGCAACTGGCGCTGATCACCGCTGCGCTGGTGCCAATCGTGGCCTGGCTCTCGGCCGCCTACGGCCGGAAGATGACCGCCAACTGGCGAGCGCTTTTCGGTCGCGTCGGCGCCTTCAACGCGCGCATCGAGGAGAACGTCGGCGGCATCCGCGTCGTCCAGGCCTTCGCCAACGAGGACCACGAGCGCCGCCTCTTCGCCCACGACAACGCTGGCTATCGCTCGACGAAACTGGAAGCCTACCGACTCATGGCGGCCAGCATGTCGCTCAGCTACCTGAGCATGCGCATCACCCAGTTGGTCGTCCTGGTCGCCGGGAGCTACTTCGTGCTGGCGGGAACTCTGACGCAGGGCGGATTCGTCGGGTTCTTGTTGCTGGTCGGCGTCTTCTTCCGACCGGTCGAGAAAATGACAGCGGTACTCGAGACTTACCCGAAGGGCATCGCTGGCTTCCGGCGCTATACGGAGTTGCTCGATATCGCCCCGGACATTATGGACTCGCCCGGCGCGACGCCAGCGCCGGCGCTGCGCGGCACGCTCCGCTATGAGGCCGTGGACTTCGCCTACACCCCGAACCAGCCCGTGCTGCACGACGTCAACCTGTCGATCGCGCCGGGCGAGACGATCGCGTTCGTTGGGCCGTCGGGAGCCGGCAAGACGACCCTGTGCGCGCTGCTGCCGCGGTTCTATGACGTCACGGCAGGGCGGATCACCATCGACGGCATCGACATTCGGACGATGACACTCGCCTCGCTGCGGCGGCAGATTGGCGTGGTGCAGCAGGACGTCTTCCTCTTCGCGGGCACGATCCGCGAGAACATCGGCTACGGCCGGCTCGACGCCACCGAGGCCGACATCCTGGCCGCGGCGCAGCGAGCGCAGTTGGGCGACCTGATCCAGGACTTGCCCGATCGGCTGGATACCGTCATCGGCGAGCGTGGCGTCAAGCTGTCGGGCGGACAGAAGCAGCGGTTGGCGATCGCGCGCATGTTTCTGAAAGACCCACCGATCCTGATTCTGGATGAGGCGACCTCATCGCTCGACACCGAGACAGAGCGGGCGATCCAGCGGTCGCTAGCCGAGCTCTCCCGTGGCCGGACGACGCTGATCATCGCGCACCGGCTGGCGACGATCCGGGAGGCCGATCGCATCGTGGTCGTGGATGGTTCAGGCATCGCCGAGCAGGGACGGCACGCCGACCTGGTCGCGGCAGGGAATGCCTATGCCCGGCTGCACGACGCGCAACACGGCGCGCTGGCGCCATAGGCGGCGCCATCACCACTGGCTAGTAGCGTGTCAGGTCTCACTTGCCGACGCCGGGCCGCATCGCCTCCGTGTCGGGGTACCCCTGGTGGGTACCCGCTATCGACGGCTGGCGGCAGCGGCCAACCGGGCACCCACCAGGGGTGCCCCTACCACGTCTGGCGGACCCCTAGCCGTCAGCAGGCGCGGTCAGCACGCGCAGCAGGAGCTCGGTCGGACTGTAGTCGTTCTGCAGGTTGTAGTCGTGCGGCGAAGCCGAGACAGCGACGACGACCGGCATGAGCGCCCGAAGGCGAACCAGATCGCCGGCCTCCGCCAGCGACCGGCGGATCTCCAGCTCGCCGCGCTGGCGGATGCCGACATTGCCAAACAGCGTCAGCGGCTCGGGCAGCTCGCTGTAGCCGATGCCCCACTCGCGCAGTGCCAGCGCCAGGTTGGCCCGGTCGTTGTCGTGGCCAGGCGCGCTGTGGACCTGCTCGTAGTACTCGACATCGTAAGCCGGCAGCAGCAGGTCGTGGCGGCCGACCGTGTCGGCTTCGATCTCGAACATTGGTCGGCCGAGGTTGCTCCACAGCCGGTCGTGCACCTGAAGCATGATGCTGTTCAGCCGGCCGCGCGTCACCGCCGGCGACAGCGCCTCGTCCAGGTTGTCGGCGTTGAGCGCCACCAGCACCGCCGTCTGCCGCCCCTGCAGATCGATCACCTCCAGCGCTTCGCCGGTCTGGAGGTCAACGGCCGCGCCGCGGCGAGCGCCCGTGTTCACCAGCAATCGTGCCACGCGGCCCTCTGCCGTCGTCATGCCCGCGCCTCTACTTCGCTTCCGTCACCCGAACCGGCGCGACCGCGAGCGCGCGACCGCGTTTCCCGGTAGCCCCGATCAGCCCGCGCTCCCCAGCCGGGCAGCGCCGCGAACCGGCGCCATTGTCGCACAGCGCCGGCGCGCCAGACGCCAATGGTCCTAAAGTTCAGCCATGACCGGCCGATACACGCTGCAGGATGCTATACTCGCGCCGGCCAGCAGATCGATGATCACCTGGAGCGGAGCGGCCGGATTGGCGCCGCGCCGCGCGGTTTTCACGAGCGAGCGCCGGAGTGAGGTGACGCGACCCGCCGCACGACATCGACAGGGAGCCGGCCTGACGCCGCCGCGGGCTGGGAGACACAAGGGAGGTGCGATGGCGCCAATGGCCCCAACCACCACGGCGGAATCCCTCCTCAAGGAAGCCGTCGCCGCGCTGGATACGTGCCTGACCACGCTGGCTCAGATCGACGAGCGCGCCCGTGCGCTCGGGCACGATACCGAGGCGGCGCACCGCCGCATGCGCCAGCACCTGTTCGATTTCGGCCTGGCCAGCCCACCGACCGGGCCGAGCGTCCAGGCGCCCTCGCGGCCGAGCGGCGGCCCCTTCGCCGTCAACCACGAGGCCATCTATCGCGATGAGTTGGCGCTGCAGCAGACGATGGCCGGGCTGCGCGCCATCGGCGTCAAGGTCGATTACCTGACCAACCTCGTGCGCTCCGGCAAGGCGCAGGCGCTCGGCTCCGACCCCAACGGGCTGGCCGGCGCGCCGTGGGCCGCCGCCGTGCGCGCCGCCCGCATCGCCGCTCAGGAGGAGGAGCGCGTGCGCCTGGCGCGCGAGGTGCACGACGGCCCGGCGCAGGTGCTGGCCAACGCTATTCTCGGCCTGGAGTACTGCGAGTTGGTCGCCGCGCGCGCGCCCCAGGAATTGGAGCATGAGTTGCATCGCCTGCGCACGGCGCTGCGCGAGGGCCTGGTCGAGGTGCGTCGATTCATGTTCGACCTGCGCCCGACCACGCTGGCGACGCTGGGACTGAACGCCACCCTGACGCGCTACACCGAGGATTTCCACAAGGCGTTTGGCATCGCGATCGGCCTCGACCTGCCGTCACCGGAACTTATCCTCGACGACAGCACGCAGATCGTCCTGTTCCGAGTCATGCAGGAAAGCCTGCAGAACGTTCAGAAGCATGCCGGGGCCACGGCCGTGCAGGTGATGTTGCGGGGTCTGCCGGACAACGGTGTCGAGCTGCGCGTCGTCGACGATGGCAAGGGCTTCGAGCGCCAGTACCTGCGGCCGGCCATTCCATCCGGCGCCGGGCTGCTCGGCATGGAGGAGCGCGCGAGTCTGCTCGGTGGGCGCCTGACGATCGACTCGACCCCCGGCCGAGGCACGACCGTCATGTTGCATCTGCCGCGCCGCGCCGGTCCGCTGGCCGAGACCGAGGCACTGACGCGCGAGGCGCCGCCGAACGGCATGGCGACGAGTATCGCCATGGCGGCGCCCTTGGGCGGGGAGCGGTAGGCCAGGCATGGGGGCCGACATCTGCCGCACCGCATCCTCTCGGGCACACAGGCAGCCGTCAACCGCGGAAGGACCGCGGCACGGCCGGATGGCGCTCTGCCCTGCGCGGGCGTCGGAGGGAGAACAGACATGAACCGCACCCGCATTCTGCTGGTCGACGATCACCCGCTGTTTCGCCAGGGCATCCGCTGGACCCTGGAGGCGCACCATGACATGGAGGTCGTCGGCGAGGTCAGCGACGGCCAGGCCGCCATCCAACAGGCCGACTTTCTTACGCCGGACGTGATCGTCTGCGACATCAACCTGCCGGGCATGAACGGCCTGGAGGTGACGCGTATCCTGCGGCGCCGGCACCCGCAGTGCGCCATCATCGTCCTGACGATGCACCAGGACGACGAGCAGCTCTTCAACTCGATCCGTGTCGGCGCCGCCGCCTACGCCACCAAGGACATTAGCCCCGAGGAGCTGGTGTCGATGGTGCGCCGCGTCGGCCATGGCGAGTACCTCATCAACGAAAACGTGCTGTCGCGGCCGTTCGTCGCCTCGCGCGTGCTGGATGAGTTCCGCGAGTTGAGCCAGGTCGACTCGGCGACGGAGTCGGTGTTCTCGCCACTGACGCCGCGCGAGGTGGAGATTCTGGACTGCGTGGCGCGCGGCAACAGCAACAAGGAGATCGCCCGGCTGCTGTCGATCTCCGACCAGACGGTCAAGAACCACATCACCAGCATCCTGCGCAAGCTGGCCGTCAACGACCGCACCCAGGCCGTTATCTATGCGCTGCGCCATGGCTGGATCAAGATCACCGACAGCGCCCAGGCGTGACCGCCTGATCGCGTGATGGCCCATGCACGAGGTGATCGTGATGCAGCCAGATCGCTCGTGACCCCTGGGGTCGAGACGCCAGCCGGTGGTCCACCAGGGCCGACTGACACACCGGCTCCAGGGGACCGGCGTCACATCATCTCGGCGACGGGCTGGCACGGGTCATGTTGCTCCTCTGTCTGGTACAGTAGCTGTGTGCGGCGCGCACGGCGCCAGGGGAGCGGCCCATGTTCTTCGATCCGGTCTATCTGCTGATAATGGTGGTGTCGCTGGCGCTGGCCGGCTTTGCTCAGTGGCGCGTCAAATCGGCCTACGCCAAATGGTCGCAGGTCCGCAATGGGCGCGGTGTGACCGGCGCACAGGTTGCCGGTGCGCTGATGCGCAACGAGGGGCTGTCGCATGTGCAGACCGAGCAGATCGCCGGGGTGATGACCGACCACTACGACCCGCGCAGCAAGACGATGCGCCTGTCAGCCGGCTCGGTGCAGCAGCCGTCAGTCGCGGCGATGGCGATCGTCGCCCACGAGCTGGGCCACGCGGCACAGGACAAAGAAGGCTACCCCTGGCTGAAGCTGCGCGCCAGCATCGTCGGTGTGGTCAACATCGGCACCAATCTGGGCTGGGTCCTGATCATGGTCGGCTTCTTTCTCGGTATCGCCAGTGGCGCCGGCGAGTTCATCGCCTGGCTAGGCATCATCTGTATGGGCACTGGCGTCGCCTTCAGCCTGATCACGCTGCCGGTTGAGTTCAACGCCAGCGCGCGGGCGCGGGTGATGCTGGAGCGCAACCAGCTCGTCAGCCAGGAGGACGCCGTCGGCGTGCGTGCCGTCCTCGATGCGGCGGCGCTGACGTACGTCGCGGCGGCGGCCACGGCGATCCTGCAGTTGCTCTACTGGGTGTCGGTAGTGCGCCGCTCGTCGCGGTGACCTGTGACGGCGCAGGTCAGGTTGGGTCGTGCTACACTCACGACCAGTGTTCGCCTGACGCGATGTCCCAGCTGAGGCTGTCATGACACTGAATGCCACTCCGCCCGCCGATATTTACGCCGATCTGGGTGTGCAGCGGGTCATCAACGCCGGCGGCCGGCTGACGGCACTGGGCGGCACAACGCTGGCGCCGGAGGTGGCGGCGGCGATGGCCGCCGCTGCCGGCCAGTACGTGCGGCTGAGCGACCTGGCCGACCGTGCCGGCGTCCTGATCGCCGAGTGGACTGGCGCCGAGGCGGCCTGCGTCACGACCGGCGCGGCCGCCGGCATCGCCCTGATGACGGCAGCGTGCATCGCCGGCACGGACCCGGCCGCCGTCGAGCGGCTGCCCGACGTGCTGGGCGAGCGGCGCGAGGTCGTCGTGCAAATTGGCCATCTGGTCAGTTTCGGCGCGCCGGTGGCGCAGATTATCCGGCTCGGCGGCGGCCGGGCCGTTAGCGCCGGCTGGGCCAACGGCGTGACACCGGCGCACCTGGCGAGTGCCATGGGTCCGAACACGGCCGCCTTCCTGTATGTCCAGAGCCACCACACCGTCCACGCGGGCATGCGGCCACTGGTGGAGTGCCTGGCGATCTGCCGCGAGCGCGGCGTGCCGTGCCTGGTCGACGCCGCCGCCGAGGAGGACTTGCGTGCCTACGTCGCACTCGGCGTCGACGCGGTCACCTACTCCGGCGGCAAGGCGTTCGGCGGCCCAACCTCCGGCTTCATCGCCGGCCGGCGCGACTTGATCGCCGCCTGCCGCGCCCAGGAGCGCGGCATCGGCCGGCCGATGAAGGTCGGCAAAGAGAGCGTCGTCGGGTTGCTGACGGCGCTGCGGGGGTATGTCGCGCGCGACGCCGCCACCGTTGCTGCCGAGATCGACCGCCAGCACCGCCTCGTCGCTCAGCTCGCCGCCGGGCTGGCCGGTGTGCCCGGCCTGCGCGTCACCAGCGCCGCCGACGAGGCCGGCCGGGCGATCGTGCGCGCCGCTCTCCACGTCGACCCAGCCAGCGGTCGCACCGCCGGTCAGTTGGCCGAGGCACTGCGCGCCGGCAACCCACCGATCTATGTCCGCGGCCACCACGCCGAATCTGGCACCGTCACCATCGACCCGCGCCCGATCGACACCGCCGATGCGGCCATCATCGTCTCGCGGGTGCGGGCGATCGTCGGGCCTGCCACCACCTAAGCCCCCGGCCTCACCCGACGCTGGGCGCCCGGCTTGACAGTTGGCAGAGCGCGTGCTAGTGTCCGGCCAGAACAGACACGAACCCCTGCCAGGAGATCGCGACGTCCCGGGCCAGACCGGCATCCCCCGCGGCGTAGCGCCGGTGTGGTGATGAGATCTCGCGGCCGAGCTGCGGGACATCAGACCAGGCTATAACGAGCTGAAGCCGGTGCTGCAGCGCCAGCCGGTGGCCGACCCCGGGGTGTGCCCGAGGGAGCGCACGCATCACTGCGTCCGAGTTCGGCAGGCATGCGTAGGATTGAGCGAGCCGTGCCACTGTGCGGGCTGTGGCACGACCGACCGAAACGGTGTACGTTACGGTCACGGTGTCCCTGTCACAGCTGAGAGGCCACGGAGGCCCAGGCAACACCCTTAAGTAGGAGGACCGCGACCATGCCCATCTCCTCTGGCACGGCGACGAGCCGGCGGCGCTTTCTGGTCCTGACGAGCGTCCTCGGTGGCGGGGCGCTGGCGGCGGCCTGCGGTGGCGCACCGGCGGCGCCGACAGCGGCGCCCAAGGCGGCTGAGCCGACCAAGCCGGCTGCGGCCGCGCCCACGGCTGCCCCCGCGGCGGCGGCCACGACCGCGCCGGCGGCCAAGCCCGCGGAGCCAACCAAGCCAGCCGCCGCCGCCCCGACCACCGCGCCAGCCGCCGCCGCGCAGCCGGGCCAACTCAAGCCCGTACCGCGGAACCGCACGCTGATGATGGCCCAGGCCGGCGTCGAAGGGCGCTACAAGGACCACGAGCTGTGGAACCCGTATGGCATTGGCGCCAACCACCAGACCGGCTCGGGCATCTTCTACGAGCCGCTCGCGTACTACAGCGCGTTCGCCGACAAGGAAGTGCTCTGGCTGGCCGAGAGCTACCAGTACAGTCCCGACTACAAGACGCTGACGATCAAGACGCGCCAGAACGTGACCTGGAGCGACGGCAAGCCTTTCTCAGCCGAGGATGTCGCTTACACACTGACGGCGCTGACCAAGCTCGGCGGCGCGGTGCGCTGGGGCGTCGATATCCAGCAGTTCGTCGAGTCGGCCACGGCCACCGACGCCAACACCGCTGTCATCAAGTTCAAGGTGCCAGCGCCGCGCTTCTTCTACTTCATGACTTACAAGTACGATATCGGCGTCTACATGGTGCCGAAGCACATCTACGACGGCCAGGATTGGACCAAGTTCACCGCCTATGACCCGGCCAAGGATTGGCCGGTCACGACTAGTCCCTGGAAGCTGGTCGTCGGCTCACCTGACCAGAAGGTCATCGACCGCCGCGACACCTGGTGGGCGGCCAAGACTGGCTTCGCACCGATGCCGAAAGTCGATCGCATTGTCTACATTCCCTACGCCGGTGACACCCAGCTCGCTCAGGCGCTCATCTCCAACCAGATCGACTACACGCCGAGCCTGCTGCCGCAGACTTTCAAGACGCTCATCGCCCAGAACCAGAAGATCATCACTCACTCCGGGCAGGAGCTGCCCTACGGCTACGTCGACTGGTGGCCGACCTCGCTCTATGTCAACTGCGAGCGCGAGCCGTGGAGCGACCCAGAGATTCGCTGGGCGCTGAGCTATATGTTCGATCGCCCGAAGGCGGTTGAGTTCGGCTGGGGCGGCGCCAGCTCGCCATCGAAGCTCCCCTTGCCGACCTACCCGCCGCTGATGCCGTACTTCGATGCCGTCAAAGACCTGCTAGAAAAGTACGACACGACCAAGTTCGACCCGGCGCGCGCCAACGAGATCCTGACCAAGAAGGGCTGGAAGAAGAACGGCAACCAGTGGGTCGACGCCAAGGGCCAGCCGGTCAAGCTCGACATCATCGGCACCGCCAGCTTCACCGCGCTCGGGCCGGTCATCAGTGAGCAACTGAAGCAGCAGGGCATCGACGCACCATACAGTGTGCCGCCCAACTTCGCCGACTTGTTCGCGAAGGGTGACTACAACGGCGCGCTCTACGGTCACGGTGGCAGCGTCAGCGAGCCATACTACACCCTGCGCCTCTACCAGGGCGCGACGAAGGCCGTGCCGGGCGCCCACCTGGTCAATTTCCCGCGCTGGAAGAATGCCGAGTTCGATACGCTGGTCGATCAGGTCTTCGTCACACCGATGGACGATAAGAAGAAGCTGATCGATCTTTTCCGCCAGGCGATGCAGATCTGGCTGCCGGAGCTGCCTGACATCCAGCTGACCGAGTTCTACCACCGCATCCCGATGAACACGATGTACTGGAAGAACTGGCCGACGAAGGACAATGCCTATGTCAACGGCGCCTTCTGGCACCTCACGTTTGGCATGATCCTCAACAAGCTTGAGCCGGTTCAGTAGCCATCGGCCACCGGTGGGCGTAGCCGTGCCACGCCCACCGGTCTGCCCATGATCCTTGACAGCGCCCGCCGACGCCGCTACCGTGCCGGACGAGAATGGCTCGGACAGCCGCCGGTTAGCGGGGTGGCTGCCCTGTCGTGCAAATCATAATTCGTAGCTCGGAGGCAACACCATGGGTCGATCGCGACGAGAGGTTCTGCGCATCGCGTCCCTGCTGGCCGGCAGTGCCGGCGTGACGGCTGTCGTCGCTGCCTGCGGTGGCACGCCGGCCAGCCCGACGGCCGCGCCCAAGGCGGCCGAGCCGACCAAGCCGGCGGCTGCCGCCCCGACCACGGCCCCGGCGCCGGCTGCCACGACCGCGCCGGCGGCGAAGCCGACCGAGGCGGCCAAGCCGGCCGCCGCCGCCACCACTGCCCCCGTCGCCGCGCCGACGGCAGCGCCGGCCGCCGCCAAGCCCGGCGAACTGATGAACGTGCCTCGCAACCGCACGCTGCGCATTGGGAGCCTGGGTGAGGGAAAGTGGAAGGATGCCGAGCTCTGGAACCCCTACGCAGTCGGCGCCAATCACCAGACCGGGTCGATGCTGCTCTATGAGCCACTCGCCTACTACAGCGCGTTCGCCGACAAGAACTACTACTGGCTGGCAGAGAGCCACTCGTTCAGCCCAGACTTCAAGACGCTGACGATCAAGACGCGCTCCGGCATCACCTGGAGTGATGGCACGCCGTTCTCCGCCGCCGACGTTGCCTACACCTACGCGGCACTCAAGGACCTCGGGCCCAAGGTGCGCTGGGGCGCCGACGTCCAGCAGTTCGTCGACTCGGCCGCGGCGCCCGATGCCAACACCGCCGTCATCAAGTTCAAGGTGCCCGCGCCGCGCTTCTTCTTCTACTCGACCTACAAGTTCGACATCGGCATCTACCCGGTGCCCAAGCACATCTTCGAGAAGCAGGATTGGACGACGTACAAGGCGTTCGATCTGGCCAAGGGTGAGCCTGTCACCACCGGCCCCTGGAAGGTTGTCTCCGGCACGCCCGACGCGAAGATCATGGACCGGCGCCCGGACTGGTGGGCGGTCAAGGCCGGCCTGGCGCAACTGCCAAAGCCCGAGCGCCTCGTCTGGATGACCGGCTTCCAGGAGCAGCAGCTGGTGACCTCGCTCATCAGCAACGAGCTCGACTTCTGCATGCCGATCGTCAACAGCTACAAGGCGATCCTGCCCGGCAACCCGAACGTCACCACCTTCGCCGGCCGCAAGCCAAACTTCGGCTACAAGGACTGGTGGCCGCTGTCGCTCTACATCAACACCGAGAAGAAGCCGTTCGACGACCCCGACGTGCGCTGGGCGCTCAGCTACTTCCTGAACCGCAAGCAGATCATCGAAGTTTCGTACGAGGGCGCCAACGAGGCGTCGCGGCTGCCGATGCCGGACTACCCGCCGCTGAAGCCGTACTTCGACGTGATCAAGGACTTGCTGGAGAAATACGACACCAACGCCTTCGATGCCGCCAAAGGCACCGAGATATTGACCAAGAAGGGCTTCAAGAAGAACGGCAACCAGTGGGTCGATCCCACCGGTCAGCCCGTCAAGATGGAGATCCTCGGCTTCCCATTCCTCTCGGCGCTCGGTCCGGTCGTGGCCCAGCAACTCAAGAACCAGGGCATCGATGCGACCTACGCGATGCCGCCCAACGCCGGCGATCTCTTCACCAAAGGCGAATACGTTGCCTGCCTGTACGGCCACGGCGGCAGCGTGTCGGACCCCTACGAGACACTGCGCCTGTATCAGTCGTCGTCGGTGGCCCTGCCCGGCGCCCACCAGTCGAACTTCTCGCGCTGGAAGAATGCCGACTACGACAAGATCGTCGACGAAGTCTATGTCACGCCGATGGAGGACAAACAGAAGCTCCAGGGCCTGTTCCGCAAGGCGATGGAGATCTGGTTGCCGAACCTGCCCGACGTGCAGCTCGTCTTCCTCTACCACACCATCGCCCGCAACGAGACCTACTGGAAGGGCTGGCCGACTGAGCAGGATCCGTACGTCAATGAGGCGTCCTGGCACCTGACCTGGCAGTTGGTTCTGAACAAGATCCAGCCTACACAGTAGCACCCGCCAGGCGGTGACCGAGCCAGGCGCGGTCGGACGGGAGACATCCCGCACCGGCCGCGCCCTGTTCCTGCCCTGGCCGTCAGGCGACATCGCGAGATGTGGCATTTGACGACGCGGCTGGGCGTTGGTATCGTCGGCACAGATAGCAGTGAGCGGGCGGCGCGTCGGCGTACCCGTGGGGGGCCGGCGATATCGCGATCGGATCGGTCATTGTGAAAGGAGCAGAACGTGCGGCCTGACTATGTGGCCAAGCGCTTTGGCCTCTTCCTGCTGGTCATCTGGCTCGCGGCGACGCTCAACTTCTTCTTGCCGCGCATGTCCGGCAACGACCCGGTGCGCGAGAAACTGCTCCAGCAGGCGCTGACCGGCGGCTATGTCCAGGCCGGCATGCAGCAGATGGTCGAGGAGTACCAGACCAAGTTTGGGCTGGACAAACCCCTCTGGCAGCAGTACCTCAACTACCTGGGCGACATGGCGCGCTTCGACTTTGGCTACTCGATCTCGAACTACCCGAAGCAGGTCATGGACATCATCCGCGACGCCATCCCCTGGACCATCGGCCTGCTCGGCACGACCATCCTGGTCGCCGTCTTCGTCGGCTCGCTGCTCGGCGCCTTGCTCGCCTGGCCACGCACGCCACGGTTCCTGCACCTGCTCGTACCGCCGCTGTTGACACTGTCAGCCATTCCGTACTATTTGCTCGGGCTAGTTCTGCTCTACTTCTTCTCCTTCCAATGGAAGCTGTTTCCGATCTTCGGCGGCTACACTGCCGGCACGATTCCGGCCTGGACGCCCGAGTTCTGGTTTGACGTGCTGCGGCATGCGACATTACCGGCGCTGTCGATCGTGCTGGCCTCCGTCGGCTTCTGGGCGCTGGGCATGCGAGCGATGATGGTCACCACCCAGGGTGAGGATTACATGACCTTCGCCGAGGCGAAGGGGCTGCGCAATAACACGCTGTTTCGGCGCTACGCTATTCGCAACGCCCTGCTGCCGCAGACCACGGCGCTGGTGCTGACGCTCGGCCACATCCTCTCCGGCGCGGTGCTGGTCGAGGTCGTCTTCGCCTATCCCGGCCTCGGCACCGTCCTCTACCGAGCTATTCGTGAGTACGACTACTTCCTGATCCAGGGCGTGACGTTCCTGATTATCGTCTCCATCGCCCTGTCGACCTTCATTCTCGACTTGATTTACCCGCTGCTGGATCCCCGCATCAGCTACCGGAGGACCTAGACCATGTGGAGCGGTATTGGGAGTTACATCCGGCGCAACCCGACGCTCCTGGTCGGCATCATCATGCTGGTCAGCCTGGCGCTGTTCTCCGCCGTTGGCTCAATGGTCTATGATACGAATAAATACCGCCCGTTGTCGGTTCCGCCGGGCCGGCCGCCATCGTGGATAGACCCGATGACGGCGCAATCTGAACCATGGCGCTACCCGCTGGGCACCGACAATCAGGGTCGCGACCTGATGGCGGTCATGATCGCCGGCACGCCGCTGACGATCTTCATCGGCTTCATCGCCGGCAGCATCGGCGTCGTGCTGGGCACCATCCTGGCCTTCACTGCCGCCTACTACGGCGGCT
>JADLAZ010000144.1 GCA_020849725.1 Chloroflexota bacterium | reverse complement strand
TCCCAGTGTTGAACGCCGATCGCCGGCATCGGGTCACACTGCGCCTGGCTCTGCTGCTGATCGCGGTCCTGCTCGGTCTGAGCCTGTCGACGGTGCTGGCCGGCGTTGGCCCCGCCAACCGCAGCGGGGCGAACATCCCCGGCCAGGACTTCACCATCTACCGCACCGTCAACACGCTCTCGTGCCACCCGCAGTACCCGTACCCGGTCGAGATTCCCCTCTACACGGTGTTCGCCCCGACCGGGCTGAGCGGGCGGGGCTACTGCGTGAGCTTCCACTCGCAGGCGAACCCCAACTTCGTCGGCGTGCCCCCCGGCCAGCCGGGCTGGGACGGCCAGGGCGCGCGGCCGGCGATCCCCTACCGGCACTATGTCGTCATGGAGTTCCCGAACCCGAACGCCGGCGCCGCCAGCGGCCCCAACGGCCGCTGGGTCCACTGGGAGGGGCTGGTCAACGTCTATGAGCTGGCGGTCGGTAGTGGCAAGGAGATCTGGTACACCAAAGATTTTATCGGTGAGCAGATCATCGGTGGCGACATCCGGGTGGAGATCATCCCGGCGACGTTCCTCGACGCCACGGGTCAGCCGCAGCAAGGCGCCTTCTACAGCGCCGGCGTCATTCGCTGGCGCACCTGCATCAGCTGGGCCGGTGACCGCCGGCCGGGCGACGAGGCTATGCCTTGCGTCGACTACGCCGTTGACGTGCTGCAGGATACGCCCGGCGTCGTCTGGCTCAATCCCAACCTGTTCCCGACCATTCCGCATGACCGCTACGGCAAGCTGACCGACCCGACCAACATCGCCTGGGCGCGCTGTCTGCCGGAGGCGATCGCGCCGACGCGGGCGACCAGCCGCGTCTACCCGGTCACACCCGCCGGCTGCGACTACCCGGCGCTCACCGGCGACCCCAGCCTGCCGCCATTCGAAGGCTATCTGGGCGGCCCCGGTGGTGTCGCGCCGCCCACGCCGACCGCCACGGTCACACCGACGCCGGCGCTGCCCACGCCCGACGTGACGGCAACGGCCACGCCGACACCCGATCCGGACGCCACCGCGACGCCCGTGTCGACGGCCACAACCCCGCCCACCACCACGATCCCCCCAACCGCCACCACCGCGCCGGTGGCGACCACCGAGCCGACGATCACCCTCACGGTGACGGTGACGCCCACCGCCAGCCCCACTCCCACCAGGACCGTCACGCCCACCGCGCCACCACCACCGCCGACGGCGACGCCCACCATCACGCGCACACCGCTGCCAAACCAGCTCGCCGGCCTGACCGCCACCGCCAGCGAGAACGCCAACCAGGCCAGTCGGCTGCTCGATGGCCTGACCTACACGCGCTGGGAGACGGGCTGGACCTTCCCCTCATCGGCCTCGTTCACGCTCAATCTCGGCAGCGTGCGCCAGGTGGACCGCGCCAAGTGGCAGATCGGCACGGTCAGCATGGCCCAGTCGTTCACCATTCAGGTGTCGAACGACAACCAGACCTGGGAGACGGTGGCGACGCTGAGCGCCGGCCAGACCTCCAATGTCTGGCAGGAGCGCGCCATCGGCCGCCAGACCCAGTACATCCGCTGGCTGTTCGGCAACCCGACCAACAACGGCCGCCTCGGCGGCTTCAGTGAGGTCCAACTATTCGGCCCATAGCACCCTGCTCGGTTCCCATCACCCTCAAACCCACCGGAGCCAGGCAGCCCTGGTGGCTGCCCCTACCTGCCGTAGAGGCGCTTCGCGAAGCGCCTCCACTCACCCACTGGTGACCGATGACAAACACCTCCGTCCACTTTGGCTGGCGGCTGCCGACCTGGCCGATCGACGACACACCGATGCCCGCACATCAAGTGGCCATTGCCGATCACCTGGCTCGGCTGCGTGGCCTCTACGACTCGATCTGGATCGCCGACCACCTGGTGCCGGGCGCGGCCTGGCGCCACCCGAGCGGCCCGATCCTGGAGTGCATGGCGGCGACCGCGTTCTATGCCGCCGCCTACCCGGACTACACCTACGGCCAGATCGTGCTCGGCAACTCCTACCGGCCGCCGGCGCTGCTGGCGAAGATGGCCGCCACGCTGCAATCGCTGACCCACGGCCGCTTCATCCTCGGCATCGGCGCTGGATGGATGGAGAGCGAGTATCACATGTACGGCTACCCGTACCCGCGCCCCGGTGCCCGGGTGGATCAGTTGGAGGAGGCGCTGCAGGTCATCAGGGCGCTGTGGACCCAGGCGCCGGCCACATTCGAGGGCCGTTACTATCAGGTGCGCGCGGCGTACTCCAACCCACTGCCGGACCCGCCGCCCCCGATCCTGATCGGCGGTGGCGGCGAGCAGAAGACCCTGCGCGTCGTTGCCCGCCACGCCGACTGGTGGAACAACCCGTCGGGGTCGATTGACGAGTTCCAGCGCAAGAAGGCAATCCTCGACGGCTACTGCGCTGAGATCGGGCGCGATCCGGCGACGATCGGCCTGAGCTGGGAGGCCGGTGCGGTCGCCATCGCCGACCGCCACGCCGACGCGCTCCGCATCGCTGAGGCCAGCCCGTTCTACCGGCCGGGCATGTCGCCGGTCGGCACGCCAGCCGAGGTCGCCGCCCAAGTCCAGCCGCTACTCGATCTCGGCATTCGCCTGTTTATCCTGCGCTTCGCCGACTTCCCCGACCCAACCGGCGCGCTCCGCTTCGCCCACGAAGTGCGCCCGCTGCTGCGCCTGCCGACCGGCTGACGCCACCTCCTCAGGCTGGCACGAACACCCTATTCGGCAGTGGTATCCGGGCGCCAGGCGGCGAGATCGACGCCCTGACGCTGCCAGGCCCAGTCGATCGCCACTGCCACACCTTTGAAGCGCCCCAGCACAACCATGCCGCCCTCCTGGTGGCGGTGCAGATCGACCCAGTCGGCGCCGCTGTCGTCCGGCGGCAGCACCGACGGGCTGATGCTGAACCAGAGGCCATCCACCTCGACCGTGTGCAGGCTGTGACCATCATCCGGCGAGGCGCTCATGGCCGGCTGTCCAGCTGGCAGACCGGGTTCGCACGTGCGAACGACCGGCGGCTCATCGGTGCGAGGCAGCCGGCTCGGACCACCGATGAGCCGCCGGCCGCCAGTCGGTTTTCGACCGAGTCATCCCGCGCGTTCAACTGCACCACCGCGGATGCGAGCTCATCCATGGCCGCTCCTGATTGCCGTCTCGATAGCGCGGTCGCACCGCGCAGCACACCGCCCGCGTCAGTCCCGCAGGCGGTCCAGCGCGGTGCGGTCGACCTCCAGACCCAGGCCGGGCGCGTCGGGCAGGACGATCATGCCGTCAACGAGGCGCAGCGGCGGCACCAATTCGGGGTAGGCATAGGCTTCGGGGTAGGTTTCGACGGTCAGCGCCTCTGGGAGCGACCCGACGCAATGCATGCCAATGTGGTGGATACCGTGCGGCGCCAGCGGCACATGGTCGGCCGTCGCCAGCGCGGCAACCTTCTTCCACTCGGTATAGCCGCCACAGTTGACCGGGTCGGCCTGGCAGATATCGAGCGCCCGCGCCGCCAGCATCTGCCGAAAGCCCCAGCGCGTCGTCTCCATCTCGCCGGTCGCCACCGGCATGTCCAGCGCGGCGCAGACCTCGGCGCCGCCGCGCAGGTCAGTATGCGGCACCGGCTCCTCGAACCAGTCGATGTCGTAGCGCTCGATCAGGCGGCCGAAGCGGATCGCCTGGACGGCAGTGTAGGCGTGATTGGCATCGACCATCAGCTTGATGTCCGGCCCGATCGTCTCGCGCACGACGCGCACACGCTCGGCGTCGGCGGCCAGCGTCGTGCCGGCCCAGCCGACCTTCATCTTGACGCCGCGATAGCCCATCGCCAGATAGCGCTCCATCTCCGCCGCCAGCTCGCGGTGGCCCTTGTTGTGGCCGTAGTAGCCGCCCGCGGCGTATGCATCGACGCGCTGGCGGTCACCGCCGAGCAGCTTCCAGACTGGCTGGCCGGTGATCTTGCCGGCCAGGTCCCACAGCGCGATGTCGACCCGGCTGATCGCGAACATGAAGTCGCCGCCGGTCGTCGTGTGGCGCGTCGCGAACATCGCCCGCCAGTGGCGCTCGATCAGCATCGGGTCCTGCCCGATCAGCACCTGCTTGAGGCCCTCGATGATCGCGCCACTGGCCGCGATGGGGCACTCACCGACCAGCCCCTCGTCGGTGTGGACCTGCACCAGGCTGAAGGAGCGCCGGCGGTTCTCCTCGGAGACGGTGCTATCCCAAAATGCCTCCGGGCGCGGCCCCAGGTCACAGGTGATAACCCCGATATTGGTGATCTTCACAGTGCTTCCTCCTCCCGCGTTGCGATTACGGCCGGTGGGGTGCGAGTATAGCAGGCCACGGCAGCCCGGCAGCTGGCGGTGAGGAGGCCAGTGGCTGAAAACCCCGCCTCGGGGATGCCAGCCACACGACTCGCCTTGTGGGTTCGCTCAGCCCCATCCCAGTCCACGCAGGCGGACTGCGTGCGCTGCGGCGCCCCAGAGGCGCGATTTCAACTGCTGGCCCCGCTTGCCGCGTCACCACTTTGGAGGCCCATGGACACCTTCCGCACCGAACTGATGGAGCAGCCGGCAGCGCTGACAGCCACCGGCACTGCCATGGTCGACGCCGCCGCCCTGTACAGCGATCTGGTGGCGCGCGTTGCCCGTGATCAGCTCGATCGCATCGTCGTCACCGGCATGGGCGGTTCCTACTACGCGGCCATTCCGCTGTCGCTGCGCCTCGCTGCCGCCGGTCGCCCGGTGACACTGCTCGATACCGCCGAGCTGCTGCACACGGCGTCTAGTTTGCTCGCTTCACGGGCATTGCTGGTCATGGTCACGCAGTCGGGCGAGACGATCGAGGCCGTGCGTTTGCTGGAGCGCGCTGGCGGCCGTGTGCCGCTGGTGGCTGTCACCAACGGGCGCGACAACACGGTCGCCCGCGCCGCCGACTACGTGCTGGCGACCGCCGCCGGCGCGGAACGATCCGTCTCCGGCAAGAGCTACGTCACCAGCCTGCTGGTGCTGGAGACGCTGGCGCGCGCCCTGCTGGGCGAGCCGGCGCCACCGTCATTGTGGCAGCCGGCCATCGCCACGGCGCGGGCGCTGCTGGCCGACTGGGACGCCATCGAGGCGACACTGGCCGGCGTGGTCGGTGCGGCCACACCGCTGTACGTACTTGGTCGGGGCGCATCACTGGCGACAGCCGGCACGGGCGCGCTGACGATCAAGGAAGCCGCCCGCCGCCCGGCCGAGGGCCTGAGCGCCGCTCAGTTCCGCCACGGCCCGCTGGAGATGATCGGTCCAGGCATGGGTGCGCTGCTGCTGGCCCCAGCCGGCCCAACCCGTTCGCTCATCCTCCGCCTCGCCGCCGAGATGGCCGGCTACGGCGCCGCCACTGTCGTCATCGGCCCACCCGAGCCGGCCACGGCCGCCGCCGGCGTCACCTGGGTGTCCACGCCGCCGCTCGATCCCTGGCTGGCCCCCATCGCCGAGATCGTGCCGCTGCAGATTCTCAGCCACCGCCTGGCCCGCGACGCCGGCCACGAGCCGGGCCGCTTCGACCGCATGGGCAAAGTGACGCGGGTGGAGTAGGGCCAGGAGGGTCAGTAAGCGAAGGAGATCAGTGGGCGAACGAGGGATGGGGTCCACCTCGTCCACGCCGTCCATCCGTCACCCCGGCGCACGTCGGGCCCAGGCCAGCGCCGGCTGCCCGTGCCGGTCACCGGAACGCCTGGATGCCGCCATGCGCCGACATGACGGTCGGATGGCAAACGGCGGCAGACCTCCTGGCCCATGACCGAGCAGCCACACGGGTGGCTCCTACCAAACCGGCTCACTGGCTCTCCTACGCCTCCTGGCCCACTACCAGTACGGAAAGTCCGTCGGCAGCGCGGCGCCGCAGGTGCAGCGCGGAGCATCCCCTTCCGCGTGGGCCATCTTCTGGCAAGCTGGACAGCGGATGAACAGTGAATTGAGATGGTGCGGTTGCCAGACGCTGGTGCTGCCGCCAGCCCCCAGGCCGTTGTCGGTAAACGTTGCCTTGACCGCATCGCGGTGCGCGGCCTGGGGCATCCCCTGGATGTCCGAAGGCGACTCGTAGGCGCTGATCGTGAACATACGCCCACCGACGTTGGCGAGCAGCAGGCCGATGAACCCTGGATTCTGCAGGAGTTCCGGCGCGATCTTGCGGGAGTAGTCGCGAATCCCGTCCTCCTCCTCGGGCGAGCGCGCGTTGATGACCGTCAGGCCAACGGCGCCGGGTCGCGTCGTCTTGCCACTGTGGACCAGCACGCTGTTGCCGAACCGGAATGGCCCGGCCGCGTTGGGCTGGACGATGATCTGCAGGCCGAGCTGGCGCGGCACCGCACCGCCATCGAAGTAGCCGGTGACGGAGCGGACCTTGTCGCCGTCGACGACGATGAAGTCGGCGCCAGGAACGGTGATGCTCTTGCCGGTCGGCGGCAGGCCGCGCATCGAGCCGGCGTTGGTGCCCTGCATCAGCCACTCGGCAGCGATCGTGTTCTCGCCAGCCGGGGCGACGCTAACGATGTCGAAGCGCAGGTCGGGGAAGGCAGCGAACAGGCCGCTGGCGTAGGCGCCGATAGCCGGACCAGTCAGCGTGCCGGCGCCGGGATCGGTGTAGGCGCCGCCATCGGCGAAGCAAGCGACAATGGCGTCCGGGTCACGCCGGTTCCAGGCATCGAAGTACGTCTGGGCAACCTCCATGGGGACCATGAGATGACTCCTCTTCACCGGCGCGCGGGACGCCGGCACACGGGACACAGGCTCCATCTGATCCCAGCATAGTCAGCCACCGCCGAAATACAACCCCTGCCACTGAACCGGCGCTACAATGCACAGGCACTCGGCCGGCGCGGTCGCGCCCCCCGCCGATGGGAGGAGATAGGACGATGACGATCGACACCCGAGCCACGACCGATCACATCCCGGCAGTGCTGCCGGCGGCGACCCCGATCGTCGTCGATCACGCGCTGGGTGCCGAACTGTGGGACGAGGAGGGCCGGCGCTACCTGGACTTTACCGCCGGCATCGCCGTCTGCAACACCGGCCACTGCCACCCGCGCGTGGTGGCGGCGGTGCGCGAGCAGGCCGGCAAGGCGCTGCACGTGCAGGCCAACATCTACCGCCACCGGCCGATGATCGATCTGGCAGCGGCGCTGACGCGGCTGCTGCCGCCAGAGCTGGACCAGGTCTTCTTCGGCAACAGCGGCGCCGAGGCGATCGAGGGGGCGCTCAAGCTGGCCAAGGCGGCCACGCGCCGGCCGGCGATCATCGCCTTCAAAGGCGCCTTTCATGGCCGCACTGCCGGTGCGATGGCGCTGACGACGAGCAAGGTCAAGGTGCGCGCCCACCACGAACCGCACCTGCCGGGTGTCTACTTCGCGCCGTTCCCGAACGTCTACCGCTCGACCACGCCGGCTGACCCGGACGCGGTGGCAGCGGCCTGCCTGGCCGAGTTGCAGACCGTCTTCGACACGATGGTCCACCCCGAGGACGTCGCTGCCATCATCGTCGAGCCGGTGCAGGGCGAGGGTGGCTACATCGTCGCGCCGCCGGCCTTCCTGCGCGGGCTGCGCGTGCTGTGCGACCAGCACGGCATCCTGCTCATCTTCGATGAGATCCAGTCCGGCTTCGGGCGCACCGGCCGGCTGTTCGCCTTCGAGCACAGCGGCGTGCGGCCGGATATCCTCTGCCTGGCCAAGGGTATCGCCTCGGGGCTGCCGCTCAGCGCCATCGTCGCCGGCGCGGCCACCTTCGGCCATTGGGCGCCGGGCGCGCACGGCAGCACCTACGGCGGCAACCCCGTCGCCTGCGCCGCCGGGCGGGCGACGCTGGCAGTCATCGAGGAGGAGCGGCTGGCCGAGCGGGCGGCGCGGCTAGGCGAGCGGCTCATGGCCGGGCTGCGCGCGCTGCAACGCCAGCACCCGGTCATCGGCGACGTGCGCGGGCTGGGCCTGATGGTCGGCGTCGAGTTCGTGCGTCCGGATGGCACGCCCGACGGCGTGGCGATGAAGCGCGTGCAGACCGGTTGCCGCGAGCGCGGCCTGCTGCTGCTCAGCGCCGGCGCCTACGAGCAGGTCATCCGCTGGATGCCGCCGCTGGTCGCCACCGAGCAGCAGATCGACGAGGCGCTGGCTATCTTCGGCGCGGCGCTGGCGTGAGCCGGCGCGATCCGCACCCTACCCCATTGTTAGGCTCGCACGGGCAGGTACGCCCACGTGGCGGAATCTAACCCCCCTCTCCCCCCATTTCAGGGGAGAACAGGTGACGGTACTCCCGATTCCCCCCTGACAGAGGGCGCGCGGGGGGATAATCCGACCGCGAGCGCCCCTCGGAAGCCTCACCCAGCGGAAGAAGAAACTGGCAGTGGTGAGGCCAATCCCCCCTCTCTCCTCCTGGGAGAGGGCCGGGGTGAGGGTTCCGGTGGCTCCCACCCCCCCGGCCGCTCGCGTCGGGCCGCGTTCTTCGACCTTGGCCGCTGGCTGCGCCTGCACGCGCTACTGACCGAGTTGAACCCGGACGGGCCAGCGGCGGTGCGCCTGCTGCCAGCCGGCTGGTCGCCGCCAGCGCGGCTGGCCGTGCTGGCCGGCTCGTTCAACCCGTTGACGCGGGCGCACACGGCGCTGGCCGAGCGCGCCATCACCGCCGGCGGCGTCGATGGCGTCGCCTTCGCTCTCAGCGTGCGCATCGTCGACAAGGAGCGCGTCACCGGCGCGGCGCTGGAAGACCGCCTGATCGCGCTGGAACTGCACGTCGCGCGGCACTCCGCGCGCGGCATCGTCCTGCTCAACCGCGGCCTGTACGTCGATCAGGCGGTGGCGCTGCGGGCGGCGCTGCCCGGCGTGCGCGAGCTGGCCTTCATCGTCGGCTTCGACAAGGTCGTCCAGATATTCGACCCGCGCTACTACGACGACCGCGATGCGGCGCTGGACGGCCTCTTCGCCCACGCGACGCTGCTGGCCGCGCCGCGCCACGACCAGGGGCCGGCGGCGCTGCGGGCGCTGCTCGACCGGCCGGAGAACCGCCGCTTCGCCGGGTTCGTGCGCTGGCTGCCGCTGGCCGACGCCTACACCGGGCTGTCGTCGACCCAGGTGCGCGCCGACGCCGCCGACAACGACCCCATGACAGCGGTGCCGATCGAGACGCGGGTGCTGCTGACGACGACCCGCGTCTACGCGCCGCCATACCGCCTCCACAGCGGCGAGTTGATCGACGCCTATGCGCTGCGCCTGGCGCTGCTGGACGTGCTGGCCCACACGCCCGCTGGGGACCAGGCCGACCTGCCCGGCCTGCTGCGTCTGATGCGCGCTCCAGGCCGGCACGGTCGCGCCTGCCGGACCTGGCTGGCCGCGCCACCGGGTGACCCCGCCAACCGCGCCCGCGATCTGGCCGGCTTCCAGGATCAGGTGCGCCCAACGACGGGGCAAGTGCGTCCACTCTGGCGATCCGCCGGCCGGTGACGCCTTCGCTTGACGGTTAACCGTTGTCGTACACTTTGTCGAGTACACCAGCTCCGTCGACACGGTGGATGCTCTTTCTGCTCCAGAGTACGCTACGACGCGCCAGGTCGAGCGGAACCCTGTCCGCAGAACCTCGAGTGCCTGCGGTTGGGGCGCCGGTGTCACGGCAGTGACACAGCGCCGGCCCATTCCAGCGCGAGTCGGCAGTGACAGGCAGCAAGACCGGCGGCACGGCAGCGCCCCATTCGCGGTGTCACCAGGCGCTCACGACCTTCTCCGAGCCAGGGGCAGAGGAACGCTGCTCGCGCCAAGCTTGGTCGTATGTTAAGCTGCCCCTAACACGGAATCGGTAAGCTGGTCCCTGGCCGGGTCGGGATGGCTCAGGAGGTACCTCGTGGCGACAACGGTTTTGGCAACGCCGCGACAACGCCCGCGTGTCCACTGGCGCGACGTGGCGCTGTTCATTCTCATGCTGGCGCCGAACGTGCTCTTCCTAGGCACCTTCGTCTACTGGCCACTCCTGCAGCAAGCCTACCTGAGCCTGACCGTGTGGGACATGCTCGCGCCAGAGAAGCTGTTCGTCGGCCTGGACAACTACATCTACCTGTTCGGTGACCCAAAATTCCACCGCGTGCTGACCAACACCGCCGTTTTCGTCGTCGGCGGCCTGCTCGGCACGCTGATGATCGGCCTGCTGCTGGCGCTGCTGCTCAATCAGCCGCTGCGCACCCGCCAGTCGGTGCGCTCGCTGGTCTTTGCCCCGACCGTCATCAGCGGTGCGGCCGTCGGCCTGGTCTGGGTCTACATCTTTGATCCCCGCTTCGGCCTGATGAAGCTGCTGCTGGGGCTGTTCGGCCTGGGGTCGCCCAACTGGCTGCTGGACAAGAGCTGGGCGATGCTGGCCGTCCTAATCGTCTACGTCTGGAAGAACGTCGGCTACAGCACCGTCGTCTACCTGGCCGGCCTGCAGACGATCCCGACCGAGTTGTACGAGGCGGCCGCTATGGACGGCGCCAACGCCTGGCATCGCTTTCGCCGCATCACCCTGCCGATGCTGTCGCCGATCACCTTCTTCATCGTCGTGACGACGATCCTGGCGCTCTTCCAGTCGTTCGATATCATCTATGTCATGACCCGCGGCGGCCCGGTCGATGCGACGAATACGCTGATCTTCTCGCTGTATGAGGAAGGCTTCATCGCCTTCAATGCCGGCACGGCCGCCGCCATCGGCATGATCCTGTTCACGCTGATGCTGGTCGTGACCATCCTCCAGTTCGCCTACGCCGAGCGCCGCGTCCACTATCAGTAGGAGAGACCGGGATGAGCGTCCACTCGCGCCCGGTCGCGGGCGACCTGACCGCCACGCGGCCAGCCGCGCTCGCCAGGCGAGCGACCGTCGCCGCTGGGGCGGGCTATCTCGGCCTCGCACTGGTCGTACTGATCTTCGGCATCCCCCTCTACTGGATGGCGTCGGCCTCGCTCAAGACGCTGCAGGAGATCTTCACCTTCCCACCGATCTGGCTGCCGCGCTCGCTGTACTGGCAGAACTACGTTGCCGCCTGGGAGGCTGCCCCGTTCGGCACGTTCTTCTTCAACAGCCTCTTCGTCACCAGCTCGATCGTGCTGCTGAAGCTGATCAACGCCACGCTGACCGCCTACGCGCTCGTCTTTCTGCGCGTGCCGGGCAAGAACATCATCTTCCTCATCTTGCTGGCGGCGCTGATGGTGCCGGAGCAGGCGCTGATCTTGTCCAACTACTTGACAGCCAGCAGCTTCGGCTGGGTCAACACCTACGCCGGCCTGATCCTGCCGCACGGCGGCGTCGTCTTCGGCACCTTCCTGCTGCGGCAGCACTTCCTGACGCTGCCAAAGGACATCCTGGAGGCGGCGCAGATCGAGGGCGCCGGCCACCGCCACGTCATCCAGCACATCGTCCTGCCGCTGTCAGCGCCGGTGCTGGCGACGGTGGCGCTGCTGGCCGCCGTCAGCAGTTGGAACGAGTTCCTCTGGCCGCTCATCATCACCAACTCCAAAGAGATGCGCACGCTGCCGATCGGCCTCGCCTTCCTGTCGCAGCAGGAGGGCACGACGCAGTGGGGCATCGTCATGGCCGCGACGATGTTCGTCGTCGTGCCGATCCTCATCTTCTTCCTCTGGGCGCAACGCCACCTGGTCGCCGGCCTGACCGCCGGCGCGACCAAGGGCTAGTCCGCGCGGGACCGGCCCGCCGGTGCGGCGGTCCGGACTCAGGCGCATAGCGTGACGATAGATACCAAGGAGGCAGCTCTGATGCGACTCGATCGACGGCGATTTCTCCTGGGCGCGGCCGGCGCGACTGGTCTCGCCCTCCTGGCCGCGGCCTGCGGTGCGCCGGCCAGCCCGACGGCGGCGCCCAAGGCGGCCGAACCGACCAAGCCGGCGGCCGCGGCCCCAACGACGGCGCCGGCCGCGGCCCCGACGACGGCGCCGGCGGCCAAGCCGGCTGAGCCAACGAAGCCCGCGGCGGCCGCCCCCACCACCGCCCCGGCTGCGGCGGCGACCAAGCCGGCCGCCGCGCCGGCCGCCGGCGCCCAGAAGGTCATCTTCTGGGGCGCCTGGGGTGGCAACCTCGGCAAGTCGGTCGACGAGTTGGTCGAGCGCTACAACAAGCTGGGCGGGCCAATCACGGCCGAGCACCAGTTCCAGGGCACCTACGAAGAGACGGCCAACAAGCTGACGGCCGCGCTAGCGGCCAAGCAAGTGCCCGACGTCGCCGCGCTCTCCGATGTCTGGTGGTTCAGCTTCTACCTCAACAGCTCGCTCGCTCCGCTGGACGACCTGATGGCGTCGGCCAAGGTCGACAAGACCGACTACGTCGACTCGCTCATCAACGAGGGTGTCAAGGAGGGGAAGACCTGGTGGATCCCCTTCGCCCGCAGCACACCACTCTTCTACTACAACAAGGATATGTTCAAGGCAGCCGGCCTGCCCGACCGCGCCCCGAAGAACTGGACCGAGTTCCTGGAGTGGGCGCCGAAGCTGGCCAAGCCCGACGCGAACCTGAGCGCGATCGCCTTCGCCGGCAGTGCTTCCTACATCGCCTGGGTCTTCCAGGGCATGATCTGGCAGTGGGGCGGCAAGTACTCGACCGAGATCACCGACCCGAACTTCAAGATCTTGCTGGCCGAGCCGCCGGGCGTCGAAGCCGGCCAGTTCGTCCACGACCTGATCCACAAGTACCGCTTCGCCGTCGCGACCAAGGACTCGCAGGTCGACTTCATCAACCAGCTGGCCGCCACGGCGATGCTGTCGACCGGCAGCCTGGCTGGCGTCACGACTGGCGCGACCGGCAAGTTCCAGTTCGGCACCGGCTTCCTGCCGGAGATGAAGCAGTTCGGCTGCCCCACGGGTGGCGCGGGATTGGGCATCATGGCCGCGATCACGCCCGACCGGCAGGCGGCGGCGATGGACTTCGTCAAGTTCGCCTCGTCGCCGGATCAGCAGGTCATCTGGTCGCAGTCGACCGGCTACATGCCGGTGCGCAAGTCGTCGGTCAACAGCCCGGACATGAAGGCCTTCTTCGAGAAGAACCCGAACGCCAAGGTCGCCGTCGATCAACTGGCCAAGACCTCGCCGCAGGATGCAGCCCGCGTCTTCATCCGCAACGGCGACCAGATGATCGGCAAGGGGCTGGAGAAGATCACGCTCGAGAAGCAGGATCCCAAGACGGCCTTCACCGCCGCCGCCGAGGAGTTGATGCGCGAAGCATCCAAGCCAGGTGGCGTGCTCCAGCTCGTCAAGGCCAAGAAGCCGTAGGGTCAGGGCCAGCCAGCCGGCTGGCGGCGCGGTCGCGCGTTGCCAGCCGCTCGCCACGGTCGCGGCGGTTGCCGGGCGTCCTGGCCGGCGCGGCCAGGGGCAACGTCAGGAGAGTGCGGCACTCTCCTGACGTTGCCGTACCTGGCTGCGGAAGATGAAGCCGGTGATCAGGTCACGGTCGGCCTCGGTCAGCGCGATGAAGCTGCAGCCGGCGTCGTAGTAGACGCCGCGCTCGGCCTGCCGCAGATCGACCCGCAGCACGCGGGTGGTGGCGTGGATGACGCCACGCGCCGGCGGCAATTCGATCGTCAGAGCCACCTGCTGGCCGGGCCGCAATGCCTGGCGCGACCGCAGCAGCACACCACCGGCACTGAGATTGACGATCGTCGCCGCCAGGCGTGTCTCTCCACCGTCATCGTCCAGCACCACTACCCGCGCCGGGATAAGCCTGACACGCAGGCGCACATACTCGCGCGGCGGCCGGCGCACGATCTCGCCGAGCGACGCGAGTTCCAGCACCGGCGCCGGCTGCCAGCGACAGCCGATGACGCGCGCTCGCAGGGCAAAGGCGCCCTCCTCCCGCTTGACATGCAGCATCACCAGCGTGTCGACCGGCAAGGGCACGTAGGCGGCGCGGCGCATCGGCATCGTCACCCAGAGGCGGCCGCCGCCGGCCTCGGTGACCTGGCTGAGCACGTGCTGGGTAAGGCTCTCCTCCTCAAACTCGAGCGCGATGGTCAGCCCGGGCGCGAATGTCTGCCCCAGGCCACGCTGCGTCGTCAACATGGGCACTCGCCTTCCCGCGCTCGATACCCGCGCCCCGGAACCGCATCGTCTGTCACCAGCGACCGGGGTCAACACCATCGTAGCCAGCCGGTGATGTCAGCCACAGTGCCGATCGTCACCGCCGGCCGGCCCATCGGTACCCGGCGCCGGCGGGCGGGAAGTCCCACACCGACCTGGGACCGCACCGCGCGGCGGAGCCAGGTTCGGGCCGGCGCCGAGTTAGCGGGGCATCCGCCCCACCAACTCGGCGGGAATGCGTTAGGGGGCGTAGCCCATGACGTTGTGGCCGCCGTCCAGACTACCGTTGTAGGTGAAGTACATCGGCCGCTCAACGATGACCGGCACCGTGCTGATGAGTCGAGTCGCGTGACCAGCCGTCAGCCGGCCGAGGCCGCCGGGATTGCCGACCGGGGCGAAGGCGCCGTGGACCACGACGGTGACGCGGCTGTTCTTCGGCAGCGGGACGACCCGCTGCGGTTGCAGGGCCGGCGCCAGCCCCTCGACGAAGTAGAGAATCGTCACCGATCCATCGACCGCGCCAGGGTTGTTGATCGTCAGGTACTCGTCGAAGCCGGTCCCCGTGTAGCCCTCGGCAAAGTACCAGTCGGTGCGGGGGCCAGCGGCGCCCATGACGTCGTGGCCACCATCGATGCCGGTC
>JADLAZ010000143.1 GCA_020849725.1 Chloroflexota bacterium | reverse complement strand
CCGCCCGCGCAGGATGGCCATCGCGGTCTCCTTGTTCTGAAGCTGCGAGCGCTCATTCTGGCAGGTGACGACGATGCCGGTCGGCAGGTGCGTCAGCCGGACGGCGGTGCTGTTCTTCTGCACGTTCTGGCCGCCGGCGCCGGACGAGCGGTAGACATCCATCCGCACGTCGTCGTCGTTGATGGTGACCTCCAGCGAGTCGTCGACGACGGGCACCACTTCAACGTTAGCGAAGGCGGTGTGGCGGCGGTGGGCCGAGTCGAACGGCGAGAGACGCACCAGCCGATGCGCGCCTTTTTCGCCTTTCAGGTAGCCGTAGGCGGAGTCGCCGCGCACTTGCACCGTGGCACTCTTGATGCCGGCCTCCTCGCCCTCGGTCACATCGACGACCTCGGTCTTCCAGCGCCGGCTCTCGCACCAGCGCAGGTACATCCGCAGCAGCATCGCCGCCCAGTCCTGGGCGTCCACGCCGCCGGCGCCGGCGGAGATCGTCACCAGTGCGTCATGGCCATCGTACGGGCCCGCCATGGCCAGATCGAACTCGGCTGCCGTCAACTGGCGGTCGAGCCGGACGGCCTCGACGTGCACCTCAGCGCGCGTGGCGGCGTCGTCCTCAGCGGCGGCCAACTCGGCCAGCTCGTCAAGCGTCTGCACCTCGTCGGCCAGCGCCTGCCAGTCCTGCACCTGGCGCTGCAGCGCGCTCAGCCGACGCATGATCGGCTGCGCCGCCTTCGGGTCGTCCCAGAACCCGGGCGCGACCGCCTGCGCCTCTAGCTCTGCGATCGCGGCGAGCTTGGCCGGCAGGTCAAAGTCGCCCCCTTGCGCGATCGACCCGCTCGCGCAGCGTCGGCAGCAAAACAGCGAGATTGTCGTCGGCCATGCCCACTCCTTCCGCCAACGGTGACACGGCCAGCAGTGGCCGGCCTACGTCGGCCAAGTATACCGCGCCAACCGGAGGCATCCGCCGGGCTTGCGCCACACCGGACGGACAGCCACAATGAAGCCGGTCGACTGGCTCGGTCACGGCCGGCCGGCGGCCAGTGCCTTCGACCGCAGCGCCACAGGGAGGGATCATGGCAGTCGCTTCGGCCATTGGGATCAACATGCCGCGGCGCGATGCGCCGGAGAGGCTGACCGGTCGCGCGCGCTACACCGCCGACCTGCACCTGCCCGGTCTGGCGCACTGCCGGCTAGCACTCAGCACTGCTGCCAGCGCCCGCATCGTCAGCATCGACACCAGTGCCGCCAGGGCGATGCCCGGCGTCCTGGGCGTGTTTGTCGCCGGCGATCTCGACCTGAAGGGCAAGGAGGGCGGATCCCGCCGGCTGAACTTCCTGGCGGAGGACCGGGTCGTGTTTGCCGGCCAGCCGGTGGCGGCCGTGGTGGCCGAAACGGAGGCGCAGGCCGAGGATGCGGCCGCTGCCATCGCCGTCGTGTACGATGATCTGCCGGCTGTCAGCGACCCGATCCAGGGCATGGATGCCAGCGCGCCGACCGTGCGCGAGCGGCCGGCAGCCGGCGCTGAGGAGGCCGCACTGCACGCTGCCGTCGTCGGTGGCTTGGAAGAGGAGAAGGAGGAACTGCCGGCCAACGTCTCCAATAGCATCCACTTCAAGCGCGGCGACCTGACCGCTGGTTTCGCCCAGGCCGACGCGATCGTCGAAGGCACCTACACCATCCCAGTCGTCCACCAGGGCTACCTGGAGACACAGACCTGCCTGGTCGCGCCCAACCCGGTCAACGGCGGCGTCAACGTGTACACTTCGACGCAGGCATCGTTCTACACCCGCGACGAGGTCGCCGCCGCACTGGGCATTCCGGCCAATCTGGTGCGCTGCGAGGCGATGGCGATCGGTGGTGGCTTCGGCGCGAAGTATGTCCTGATCGACCCATTCGTGGCCGCGCTGGCGGTGCGGCTCAACCGACCGGTGCTGCTGGCCTACACCCGGACCGAGGACTTCCTGGCCGCGAACCCGTCACCGCTGACGATCTTCGAGATCAAGCTGGGCGGCAAGAAGGACGGCACGCTGACGGCGATGCAGGCGCGGGTCATCTTCGACACGGGCGCCTACTCCGGCTCGGCGCTGTCGATCGGCTGCCTGCTCCTCGGCGGCTACTACCGAATCCCTAACTTCGACATCCGCGGCTACGAAGTCATGACGCACAAGGCCGGTGTTGGCGCCTACCGCGCACCAGGCGCGCCGCAGGCCAGCTTCGCGTTCGAGTCGGCGCTGGACGATCTCGTCGAGCAACTCGGCCTCGACCCGCTGGACGTGCGCTTGCAGAATGCGATCGTCGAGGGGGACCTGTGGCCCGACGGCAACCCCTGGCCGGTGGTCGGCCTGCGCGAGACGCTGCAGGCACTGAAGGACCATCCCGCGTGGCAGAGCCGCAACTCGCTCGGCCCGAACGAGGGCATCGGCGTCGGCACCGGTGGCTGGCCGGGCGGGCGCGGGCCGGCGGCCGCCGCCTGCCGCATGGACCCGGGCGGCACGCTAACGATCAGTGTTGGTGCGGTCGACCTGACCGGCCAGACGACGACGTTCGCCATGATCGCGGCTGAGGCCTTCGGCGTGACGCCCGACAAGGTCAAGGTCGTCATCGGTGATACCGAGTCGGCGCCGCACTCGCCCGGCTCGGGCGGCAGCCAGATCACCTACACCGTCGGCAAGGCCGTGCTGGAGGCGGCGCGTGACGCTCGCCAGCAGGCGATCGCGATCGCCGCCCAACAACTGGAGGCATCGATCGAGGACCTGGAGATTGGTGACGGCGAGGTCCGGGTCAAGGGCGCCCCCGGCCGAGCCGTGCCTCTGGAGGAGATCGCCCGCCTCAGCACCAGCCGCTACGAGCCAATTTGGGGCCGCGGCGCCAGCGCCCAGAAGATTATCGCGCCCGGCTTTGCCGCCCACCTGGCCAAGGTGCGGGTCGATCCCGACACCGGTGAGGTGACACTGCTGGACTACGTCGCCGTGCAGGATGTCGGCAAGGCGCTCAACCCGCCGGCCGTCATCGGCCAGATCCTCGGCGGAGCAGTGCAGGGGATCGGCTGGGCGCTCAGCGAGCAGATGCTGCACGATGACCAGGCCCAGTTGCTGACCGCCAGCTTCATGGACTACGCCATGCCCAAGGCATCTCACCTGCCCGATATCGACGTGGTGCTGGTGGAGGTGCCCGCGCCGGATGGCCCCTTCGGCGCGCGCATCGTCGGCGAGCCGCCGATCATTCCGCCACTGGCCGCCATTGGCAACGCGGTCAAGCAGGCAACCGGCAAGCGCGTCACGACAGTGCCATTCACGTCCGAGCGCATGCGTGACGCCATGGGCACGTAGCTGGGGCGCTCAGCAGGCGGCGCCAACCACTTCACCAGAGAGGAGCAGTGCCTTAGAGAGCGGCGTTGGCGCGGTGGATTGGGAGGGTCAATAGCCCGGCCCACCCGTCCACCCCGTCCACGTGTCCCCTGGTATCTGACCCAGCCACCCACCGGCCCGGAGGTCCCATGAGTGCCGCCCAACCACACGTCCTGATTGTCTTTGACCCCAAGCTCAAGGCTACCTACCTGGCGGAGGCTGATCTGGCGCGGTTGACGGAGGCCGCGGCATGGGACTACCTGCCTCTGGCTGGTGGCGCCAGCTTCCGGGCCAACGATGACCCGGCGGCGCGAGCAGCCCTGCTCGAACGGGTGGCGACGGCGGACGCGGTGATCGTGTGCCACGGATCGCCTAAGATCGACGACGACGTGATGGCCGCCGCACCACGGCTGCGGCTCATCGGTGAGTTAGAAGGTGACCGCTTCGCCGACCGCATCGACGTTGAGGCAGCGAGGCGCCGGGGCATCCGCGTCGTCGATACGACCAACGGCTCGTCCTACCCCGTGTCGGAGTGGGCACTCGGCCTGATGCTGATCGGTCTACGCAACGCTGGCGCACTCTTCCGGCGCATGATCGCCGGCGAGGAGTTCCGGCTAGCGCACGACGACTTTGGCTACACGCGGGCCGAACTGACCGGCAAGCGGATCGGCCTGATCGGCGGTGGCCACATCGCCCGGCGGCTCATCGCCTTGCTCCAGCCGTTTCAGGTCGAGATCGCTGTGCATGACCCCTACATCCCCAAGGACATCGCCGATTTGCTTGGCGTGCGGCTGACGACGCTCGACCGCGTGCTGGCCGGTAACGACGTCATCGTCTGCCTGGCGCCGCTGACGCCGTCGACGCGCCGGATGATCGGCGCTCGTGAATTGGACCTGGTCCCGAGCGGCGCGGTGCTGGTCAACGTCTCACGCGGCGCTATCATCGACCCCGACGCACTGGTGAATCGCCTGCGGCGTGGCGACATCGTCGGCTGCTTCGACGTGTTTGACCCCGAGCCAGTGCCGGGCGACAGCCCGATCCGGCAGATGCCAAACGTGTTTCTGACCCCCCACATCGCCGGTGTGACCGCCGCCTCGCGCCCACGCTTCTTCCACCTGATGGTGGACGAGCTGACGCGCTTCTTCGCCGGCGACGAGACCCTGTTCGATCTCACGCCCCGCAGCCTGGCCGATCGACGTGGGGAGCCGCCTCCGCCACGCTAGGCATATCGTTGCTGGGGCCGGCGACCTGGTGGCGCTCAGACCGCCTCACGGCGACAGGAGCGACTCTCCCATCGAGTCCGGTAGGAGTGTCGTATCCATCAGCTGACGCTCGGCTCGCTCGGCGGCCCGCACAAGCGCGGTCACGCGGTCCACCAGCGCCCCGAAGGCGAAGGGTTTGCGCAGGACACTGACCCCATAGGCCGCCAACTGCTGCTCGTAGCGATTGAGCAGCCCCACGTCACCCGAAGTGACCAGCAGCGGAATGCCGCGCGTGTCCGGCAACTGCCGGAGGCGGCACAGCAGCGACCACCCAGCGTACTCGTTACGCCGGCGAAGCTCAAGCAGCACGGCACCCGGACGGTACTGCTCGATCATCATCTCTGCCTGGCTCAGATCGAGGCACCCGATCACCTCATGGCCGGCATCGTTGAGTACGCTAGCGATCACCGTAACGACGGCCGGGTTCTCATCCACCACCACTACCGGATCCATCGCGGTCCCTCCACTGGTCCGGGCCACACCATGGCCCGGCGGTCGGCCCCATCCTGTCCAACCGCCCTGGCACGGACCGGTGCGCAGACCGTCGCGGAGTCCGGCAAGCTGTACGGTGGCTCGGCCCACCGCACCAAACTCCGCACCCCTTCGTGCCATGGTTACACTCTAGCCGCCGCGACGGCAGTTGTCAACCGCCGTCGCGGGCGGATCGCCATTCCCCACGGCGCCGGCGGTGCGACAACTCGGGCGACTGGCCGGGCCACCGCGTCGCATGCTATACATCGACCGCTGCCCAAGTCGGTGGCCGGAGTCCCTGCACGTCGTTGGAGGAAGCACGCGATGAAGTCACCAGTCAGCACCTCGGCCGCCCCCGCCGCGATCGGTCCCTACTCGCAGGCGATCCTTGCCAACGGTTTCGTATTCGCCTCCGGACAACTGCCACTCGACCCCGCGACCGGCCAGATTGTGGACGGCGATATCCAGGTCCAGACGCGGCGGGTACTCGACAATTTGGCAGCAGTGCTCGCCGCGGCGGGCACGTCACTTGACAGTTCCGTGAAGACGACCTGCTTTCTGGCCGATCTGGCGGACTTTGCCGCGTTCAACGAAGTCTATGCAACGTACTTTCCAAACCAGCCACCCGCCCGCAGCACTGTGCAGGTAGCCCGGCTGCCCCGCGATGCACGCGTCGAGGTCGAGATCGTGGCGCTGCTGGCCGGCTAGGCCACTGGCCGCGTCGTGGTGGCGACCGGCGCGCTCTGGTACGATTATCGACATCGGCCGCGTGGCACGAGCTGGTTCGCTGCGGTCGGAGTGGTCGTATTCCGCGAGAGGAGTAGTCCGCCGATGGCCGCCACCCAGCAACTGATGTCGGTCGAGGAGTTTCGCGAGGTCGCCTCGGCCATCGAAACCGAAGTGGCCAAGGTCATCGTCGGGAGCCAGGATGTCACGCGCGGCGTGCTCGTCTGCATCATCGCCGGCATGCACGCACTGCTGGAGGGCGTGCCGGGACTCGGCAAGACGATGCTGGTCAAGACCTTTGCCGAGGTTCTCGACCTTCAGTTCAGCCGCATTCAGTTCACGCCCGACCTGATGCCGGCCGACATCACCGGCACGACGATCCTCGACGAGGACGAGCACGGCCGGCGCGATTTCCGCTTCCAGCCCGGTCCGGTCTTCGCCAACCTGGTGCTGGCCGACGAGATCAACCGGGCAACGCCCAAGACCCAGTCGGCGCTGCTGGAGGCGATGCAGGAGCGCACGGTCACCGTTGCCAATCAGGTCTATCACATCGCCCGCCCATTCTTTGTGCTGGCAACTCAGAATCCACTCGAGATGGAGGGCACCTACCCACTGCCGGAGGCGCAGCTCGATCGATTCATGTTCAAGCTGCTGATGAGCTTCCCAACCGAGGCCGATCTGGGCGAGATTCTGCGGCGCACGACCGGCGGCAAGATGCCTCAAGCCGTGAAGGCCGCCACCGGCGACTCCATCATCCGCATGAGCCAACTGGCGCGCGAGGTGCCGATCGCCAGCCACGTCAACGACTATGTCGTGCGCCTGCTCCTGGCAACGCACGCGGACGCGCCGAACGCGCCAGACATCGTGCGCCGCTATGTGCGCTACGGCTCCAGCCCACGTGGTGCGCAGGCGATGGTGCTGGCGGCGAAGATTCGGGCGCTGCTGGACGGCCGGCTCAACGTCTCCTACGCCGACGTGCGCGAGGTCTTGCTGCCGTCGCTGCGGCACCGCATCATCCTCAACTTCGAGGCTGAAGCCGAAGGCCTCAGCCCCGACGCGGTCCTGGCCGCGGTCACCAAGCAGGTCACCGCCGACTGACACCGGCTCGCCTCAATGTCACAAAAGTGTCACCGTGTGCCGGAAACAGTCGTCCCGCGGCGCAACCGGCGACTGCTCGCGTCGGCCTTGACTTCCCTGCTGAGAGCGATACAATACCCACCGTTGCGCCATCCGGCGGCAAATGTCGGCTGCGCGCGCCAAGGTAGCTCAGTTGGTAGAGCACATCACTGAAAATGATGGGGTCCGCGGTTCAAGTCCGCGCCTTGGCACTTGGCAGTCCGCCCGGTCGGTCCGGATGGGTTGATCGTCCGTGTGGCATCGGCCCCAGGCGGCCTGACCCGGGCCGCGTGTCGGAGCCTCAATCCCGCACCGCGCACTGGTCTCGCGGCGGGCCATGCCTGAAAGGAACACACGGTGCCAAAGCGAACCTGGCAGCCAAAGAAGCAGCGCCGGCTGCGCGTCCACGGTTTCCGCGCCCGCATGAGCGACCGCTGGGGGCGTGCGGTCATCAAGGCGCGCCGTCGCAAGGGCCGCAAGATCCTCACTGTGAGCGACACGGCCTTCCGCAAGGGATAGCCGCGTTGAGGAGCGGCCATGGACCGTCGTCACCGGGTCCGGCGTGCCGATGAGATCCGCCGGGTTCGTCAGCAGGGGCGGTGCTGGTCGTCCGACGTGGTGACGCTGTGCGCGCTGCCCACCGGCGCGGCGACGACGCGTTTCGCCGTCGTGGTCAGCAAGCGTCAGGGCGGCGCGGTCACCCGCAACCGGATCAAGCGCCGCATGCGCGAGGCGGCGCGCACGCTGGCGCCGAGCCTTCCCGCCGGATACGATATCGTGATGATGGCACGCGGACCAATCGCCACTCGCACCTCGCACGAGCTCGGCGTCACCCTGGCCGATCTTGTCCGGCGTGCCCGGCTGCAAGCGGCGCCGGCGCGCACCCGTGAACGGAGCCAGCCAGGATGAGGGCGCTGGCTCTGTGGGTGATCCGTGGCTATCAGGCAGTGCTGTCGCCGCTGCTGCCACCGGCTTGCCGATACTATCCCTCGTGCTCCGAATACGCCTATCAGGCGATCGAGCGACACGGAGTCCTGCGCGGCGGGCTGAAGGCCGGTTGGCGACTGCTGCGCTGCAATCCCTGGAGTGATGGCGGCTTCGACCCAGTCGACGCCGCTGACCGCGAGCGACACGAAGCCCGCATCGCCGCGCTCGAGGCCCACGAGCAGCGGGCGGCCGCTCGAACGCACGTGACCCGGCCGTAGGAGGCGTCATGCCATTCGAGGTGCCTGGCTGGTCTCAGTTCGTTGCGCTGATCGAAGGGGTCCTTGTGGTCCTGGCGACCTGGACCGGCAGCAGCGGCGTGGCGATCATCCTGCTGACGATCGCCGTCAAACTGGCGATGGTGCCGCTGACACTGACGTCCTTGCGCTCGGCCAAGAGAATGCAGGAAATCCAGCCCCGCATTAAGGAGTTGCAGAAGAAGTACGGCCACGACCGGCAACTGCTGTCGGCTGAAACGATGAAGCTCTACCAGGAGCAGCGGGTCAACCCATTCGGCAGTTGCCTGCCGATCGTGATCCAGATGCCAATTTTCTTTGGTCTCTATTATTCGATCTTGAATATCGCGACTCACCCCGTCTACGCGGAATCGAGCTTCAGCACGTCATTTCTCTGGATTCCCAATCTCGCCCAGCCAGACCCACTGTACATCCTGGTCGTCGTGGTGACGGTGACGCAGTTCATCCAACAGCGGATGGCGATGCCACAGCGGGTGGCGGGGCAGCAACTCGATCAACAGCAGCAGATGATGAATCAGATGCTGCAAATCATGCCGCTGATGGTTGGCTTCTTCGCCTGGAACTTCGCCGCGGGACCGGTGATCTACTGGATCACTCAGAATATCTTCAGTGCGGTCCAGCAGTATTTCATCACCGGCTTCGGCTCCTTGCGCGATCTCCCGGGCCTGCAGTTTCTGCCCGTGCCGCGCTGGGCAGTGCCAGCGACAGTCGTGGCTGCGGGCAGCAAGGTCGTTGTGACCCACACCAGCGCCGCCGGCACGACGACCTCTTCTGAGCCGTCGGGCCTGATGGGCCGGCTCTACCAGCAAATCAACCGTCGCGTCGAGGATGTCGAGCGCAGTCGAGCGGGCGAACCAGCGCCGCCAGCGGCTGCCAGCGACCCGGCGCCCAGCAGCGATGACGTAACGCCGACCCGACGGTCGGCCCGCCGCTCGCGCCAGCGGCGCTCGTAGCACTGGCTGCCGGCCGGAGAGCCGTTGCGTCGGCGGCAGCCCCGGCAGAGGTTGACGCGGTCGGTGAGACCGCGCGGTGGGGGAAAGAGGAAGCGACAATGAGCGCGAGTATCCGTATCGAGGTCCGGGCCAAGACGGTCGATGAGGCGATCCGACTGGCGCTGGCGCAATTGAACCGCCGGCGCGACGAAGTCGAGGTCGAGGTGCTGCGTGAGCCGACCGGCGGCATCTTCGGCTTCGGCGCCGAGGAGGCCCTGGTGCGCGTCAGCGCCGCGGCCCGCGCCGAAGACCAGGCGGCCGATGATGATGAGGACGAGTACGACGACGAGGACGACGAGTACGACGACGAGATGGACGAGGAGGACGCAGTAGTCGAGGAAGTCACAGACGAGGAGGAGGATGAGGACGAATATGACGAGGAAGACGAGGAGGACGTTGGCAGCGCGGTAGCCGTGGCCGATGACCCGGCGCAGCGGCAGATCGACGCCGTGGCCCAGGAGACAGTGCAGGAGATGCTGACTCACATGGGCATTGCGGCCCGTGTCACGCTGCGCGACCGCCGGCACCTCTATCTTTCGCCTGATGACCCGCCGACATCCGCGCTCGATGTCCAGGGCAACAACCTCGGCGTCCTGATTGGGCGCAAGGGTGAGACGCTGGTCGCCCTGCAGTACGTGGCCAACCTGATCGTGAACCGGCGCACCGACCAGTGGACGCGGGTGCTGGTTGACGTGGGTGGCTACCGACGCCGGCGCGAAGAGAGTCTGGAGGGGCTGGCGCAGCGAGTGGCCTACCGCGTGGTGCAGAGCAACCGGCCAGTGACGCTGGAGCCGATGCCGGCGAACGAGCGGCGCGTCATTCACATGGCGCTTAAAGACCATGGCCAGGTCATCACCGAGTCGTCAGGCGAGGGTGAGCAGCGCAAGGTCACGATATCGCCCCGGCTGCGCGGCCGATAGGCCATTGCCGCGCGCCGCGTGAGGCGCGCGGCGCCCTGCGCGGCCGCGACGTTGCCCGCGCGACTGGTCGTGCGGGTCGCGAGAGGGAACAAAGGCGGTGACGCTGATCCCGGACTACGTGGTCATCGGCCACGTGACGCATGACCAGCAAGCCGATGGCTCAGTGTTGCCAGGCGGCACCGCGCTGTACGGCGCGCTGGCAGCGACGCGGCTCGGGTGCCGCGTCGGCATCGTCACCGCCGGGCCGGTGGCGATGGACGTGGCCGCACTGGTGCCTGATGCGCTCCTGCATTGTCTCCCGGCCGAGCAGGCGACCGTGTTTGCCAATCGCTACCGCGACGGTCACCGCACTCAGTTCCTCCTCGAGCGGGCGCCGACGATTGACCTAGCCGCCATGCCGGCCGCTTGGTGGAGCGCACCCGTCGTCCACTTGGGTCCGTTGGCTGGAGAGATCGACCCGGCGGCACTGGCCGGGCACGCACCGCTCTGGCTGGGCGCGACGCCGCAAGGCTGGCTTCGGCGCTGGGATGCCACCGGCCTGGTGGCGCTGGGGCCACCGGCCGACCCGGATGCGTTCGCCCGGGCGCCGCTGAGGGTGCTGGTCATGTCGGAGGGTGCGGAGGCGACCAGCGCCGAGCCTCTGTTCGCGCCGGTGCTGGCGCGCGGTGGCCTGGTCGTCGTCACGCGGGGCGCCGCGGGCTCGCTCCTGCATCAGGGTAACGGCGTCGTGCCGGTCGGCGCCTACCGGGTCGAAGAAGTCGACCCGACCGGGGCCGGTGACGTGTTCGCGGCTGTGCTGATGGTGCGGCTGGCGGCCGGCGACACGCCCGCCGCCGCCGCGGCCTATGCCTCCGCCGCCGGCGCGCTGACCGTCACTGGCCATGGCCTGGCCGCCGTGCCGGACGTGGCCGCCGTCGATGCTTTGATGGCCCATGGCATGGTCGTCGGTCCGTAACTCAGCCGCAACTGCGTGCGCCGGGTCGGCGGAGTCGTCTCCCGGCCGGAGAAGCCTGTGATTGCCGACGATCTGATCGCGGCCATCGCCACGGCCACCGGCGACGCCGGCATCGGCATCGTGCGCCTGAGCGGTCCCGGCGCCGCCGACGTGGTCGGCCAGTTGATCCGTCAGACTCGCACCGGAGACCCCCTCGGGCGGCGCGGGCTGCCGTCGCACCGGCTGCGCCACGCCTACCTCGTCGACCCCCTGAACGAGTGTCTGGTTGACGAGATCATGGTCGTGCGCATGGCTGCGCCTCGCTCGTACACCCGCGAGGAGGTCGTTGAGCTCCACACCCACGGCGGCAGCGTCGCCACGCGAGCCGCACTCAGCTTGCTGCTGCGCCACGGGGCGCGGTTGGCCGAGCCAGGCGAATTCACGCTGCGGGCTTTTCTCAACGGCCGGCTGGACCTGAGCCAAGCCGAGGCCGTGGCACAGGTCGTCAGCGCGCGGGCGCCGGCGGCGCTGGCCCTGGCGCTCGACACCGCCGGTGGCCAGCTTCGTCGCGACCTGGCGCCGGCGCACGCTGCGCTGGTGCGAGTGCTGGCCGGGCTGGAAGCCAGCATCGACTTCCCGGAGGACGATCTCCCCCCGGTTACCCCAACGGGTGATCTTGCCGCCGCTGAGGTGGCGCTGGCGACGCTGGTGGCGCGAGCCGGCGCGGGCGCGCTGTTCCGAGATGGGCTGACGGTCGTGCTGGCCGGTCGTCCGAACGTCGGCAAGAGTAGCCTGATGAACGCACTGCTCCGCTACGAGCGAGCCATCGTCACGCCAGTGGCCGGCACGACGCGCGACACGCTAGCCGAGAGCCTGACGATCAATGGCATCCCGATCACCCTGACCGATACCGCCGGCCTGACCGATACCGATGATGTCGTCGAGCGGCTGGGTGTGGCTCGAAGCCGGCAGGCGCTGACGCAAGCGGGCCTGACGGTGTTGGTGCTGGATGGCTCGACCCCACTCACCGCCGCCGATCGCGCCGTCATGGCCGAGGCGCCGCCCTCGCAGGACGCACCGTCACCGGCCTGGCCCGCGCTGCCCCGCTCGATGATCGTCGCGCTCAATAAGGCCGATCGGCCCTCAGCGGTGAGCGAGGCCGAGGTCCGCGCTGTCCTCGGTCCGGTCGCCATCGTCCGCACCGCGGCCCTGACCGGCGATGGCGTGCCCGCGCTCGAGGCAGCCATCGCCAGCGCGATTGCCGGCGGCCACACGCAGGCCCAGGCCGATCCGGCGCTGCTCTCGGCCCGCCAGCAGGCAACGCTCGCGCTGGCGCGCGACCACGTGCGTGCCGCCGCCGGCGCGCTGGCGAGTGGCCTGCCAGCCGACATCGTCGCGGTCGACGCCCGCGCGGCCCTGGAGCGACTGGGCGAGATCACTGGCGAGTCCGTGACCGACACGCTGCTGAACGAGATCTTCAGCCAGTTCTGCATCGGGAAGTAGTGCCGATCACCGGCGCCGATCAGGTCGTTCGCTGCCAGAGCGTCACGTGGTACAGTGTTTCTATGCGGCGACCGCCGTCGCCCGCCGCGCGCACCCGATAGCCATCGATGCCGGCCGGCCGGGCCGCCAGCGCGGCGGCGATCAGCGCGGCCGCGCCGGGGCCGCCGGAGCCGCGCGTCAGCCACTCATCGAAGTCGAGCGACACGGGGATGAGCCGCTCGTCTCGCAGCGTCAGGCCGGCAGCGTGGCCCAGGTCGCGCAGCCTTGCCGGCGTCAGGCAGGCCCAGTGCGACGGGTCGCGCAGACGCTCGATTTCCTGGTGCCAGGCCATCTCGCCGGCGTTGTCACTGGTGATGTGGTCCGCGAGGCACACCCAACCACCCTGGCGCACCACCCTCCGCAGCTCGCCAACGACGCGACCCGGCAGTGGCACGTGATGCAGACTGAAGCGCGTGACCGCGCCGTCGACGTTCGCATCGGGCAGGTCCAGCGCCGTCGCATCGCCAACCGTGAAGTGCGCATTCGTCACCCCGGCGCGGGCGGCCTCGCGGTTCGCCACGTCGACCATGGTCGGCGTCAAATCGATGCCAAGCACGCTGCCAACCAGCGGCGCCAGCGCCCGACTAACGATGCCCGGCCCGCAAGCAGCCTCGAGCCAGGTGGCCGTCCGCTCAAGCGGCAAAAGGTCGATCAGCGCCTGCAACGTCTCGGCGGCAGTGAAGATCGGCGCGCTGTTGAACCGCTCGGCCTGGTAGGCGAATTCATCGCGGACGCGGTGATCGTGTCCCATGACAGCTCCTGTCCGGTAGCCACCCTGTAATGGTGCCGGCACGCCCGTGCGCGCCTTGCTGGACGGCTCTGCTAGGTGTCTGCTAGATGTTGGAGCGGCTCTGCACGCCGTCGACGTTGATGCACGTGCCGCTGACCAGGCTGGCGCGCGGCGATGCCACAAAGGCGACGACAGCGGCGACCTCTTCTGGCCGGCCGAAGCGCCCATAAGGCATCTCAGCTTTGATGAACGCCGCCATACCCTCGGGATCGGCCTGCTGGCGGCGCTCCCAGTTGCCTCCGGGAAACAGGATCGACCCCGGCGCGATCGCGTTGGCGCGAATGTTGGCCACGGCCCCTTCGCGTGCCAGCATCTTGCTCAGGGCGATCAGCGCAGACTTGGTCGCAGTATAGCTGATGCGTGGGCCGCCCATCTCGCGCCCAAAGATCGACGCGACAAAGATGATGTTGCCGCCGCCTCGCGCCCGCAGCACCGGCATTGCCAGCCGCGCCAGCCGCGCCCCTGCCAGCAGGTTCAGGTCGACGGCGGCGCCCCAGTCATCCTCAGACGTGGCCTCGATGCCCATGCCGTGCGCGGCGCCGGCATTGCTGATGACGATGTCGAAACCGCCAAACCGGTCGGTGGCAGCGGCGACCAACCGCTCGAGGTCAGCCAGGCTGGTGACGTCGGCCACGCACGTCGCGACCTCGACGCCACGGCGCTCCAGGTCTGCCGCGACGGCGGCCAGCCCATCCGCGCCACGGGCCGCGAGCATGAGCCGGCAGCCTTCGTTCGCTAGTTCATCGACGATGGCGCGGCCGATGCCGCGCGTCGCGCCGGTCACCAGTGCGACCTTGCCTGTCAGTCCCAAGTCCATCGCCCCTAACCTCCCCCGCGCCGCGTTGCTGCCTTCGCCACGCGGCCGATTGGCCGCTCGCCCACGCCATCGCTACAATGGCGCGATGTGGGACATTGTACGGCAGGTGGTCAGCCAGCGAACGGAGGGCGGGTGATGGCGGATACGGCGCTGGTCCTGGCATTAACCTCGGACCTGTGGTTTTTGTCGCGCATCCGATCGGCGGTCGGCACGCGCGCTACGGTCGCGACCGTTCGCCGAGCTGCCGATCTGCCAGACCGGGCCGCTGCCGCGCCGCCGGCGCTGGTGCTGATCGACCTGAACGCGCCTGGTCAGGAGTGGGCTGACGCCGTGCGTCGGTTGCGGGCCGCACCGGCGACGGCGGCTGTGCCGGTCATCGCCTTTGGGCCGCACGTGGATGTCGGAGCCCAGGCGCTGGCCCGCGCGGCTGGCGCCGACCGAGTGCTGTCCAATCAGCGCTTCACCGATGGCTTGCCGGTCCTGCTGGCGCCTTATCTGCCTGACCGGCCGGACCAACCGCCCGCGTAGCGAGCACTCAACAGCGCCGATTACGCCACGGCAATGCCGTGCTGCATGCGAGTGCCTCGCGTCCGTACACGACGAACCGCCAGGATCCACTCGACGAGCGGCCGGCACGAGTCGCGCTGTGTGGCAACTGGCTGGGATTGGGCATCAAAGCTTGCCTGAATGACACACTCTTGACAGGTCGCATCGGGACCGGTACACTCCGAGATGTACGTACGGGTTGGTTCTGGCCGTTCGTGAAAGGGCAGACCACGATGGAGCTCGGCTACAACGAGATCATCGACGCGGCCTTGCGAATCGTGTATAGCCAGTATTACCGGCTCGGACAGAAGCTCTCCACGCGCCCGCCACAGGTTTTGCGCATCGAAGGGTTGCGCCAGGGTCTGCTTGGCCAGGAATTGCAGTATCTGGCCGACGTTGCTTCGCAACGCACCGCGGCTGACCCTGATGCTGTCTTCGCCGCGATCGACTCGGTGCTGCAGGCGCTGTTCTGGCCGCCGGCGCCTGACGATTTCCAGGTGCCGCGCACATTCTGGGACACTCAGTTGGGCGCGATGCTGTCACTAGCCAAGCTGCGCTGCTATAGCACGGCCGATTTGGTCGGCATTGGCGAAGCGGCCAGCTTGCTCGGCGTCTCGCGTCCGACGATCTACCGCTGGATGGATGACAGCACCCTCGATTACGTCCGGGACGACCTGTCCGGACGCATCTTCCTCATCCGCCAGAGCGTGCTGGATATCCGCGATCGCCTGGAAGAGGCGAAGCAGCGCCCGTCCGAGGCGGGAACGGCGACGGCCGGCGAGTCACTGCTCAGGATCCGCTAGCTCGCGCCGCCTCGGTCGTCACCGCCGACCAGTGGAAGATGGCGTCGTCGGCAGCCGGCGCCAGTTGCCGACTGCCGAGCAGATCGGTGACGCCGACGAGCCGGCCGCGCTGCACGTAGGCCCGCGGCACGCGCGGCGCGAGCCCAGTCACGATCTCGTAAGGGATGGTCGCGGCCCAGTCCGCGACATCACTGGCCGTGATCGCCGCGTCCCACTGCCGCCCGATGATGGTCACCGGCATCCCAGTGGCCAGGTCGGCGACATGGGTCACGTCGACGACAATCTGATCCATCGAGACGCGCCCGACCACGGGCGTGCGCTGGCCACCGATCAGCACAGCGCCGCGTCCCCCCAGCAGCCGGGTGAAACCATCGGCATAGCCAATGCTGACCAGGGCCACCCGTCGCTCCGATGGCGCGACATAGGTGCGGCCGTAGCCAACCGCCTCCGCCGCCGCCAGTCGATGCAGACGGCCGACCCGGCTGTGGAGTTCAAGTGCCGGCCACTGCGTCAGGCGAGTCGCGCCAGGATATCCACCGGCGAGTCCGTACAGGGCTAAGCCCGCCCGGACGCCGTCGAGGCGCAGTGCTGGAAAGCCCATCGTGGCGGCGCTGTTGGCGGCATGGAGGCGCGGCTTGATTCCCTGCTCACGGAGTGCCGCCGCCACCGCAGCGAAGCGGGCATACTCTCGGTCGGTGGCGACGCCGTCTGCCTCCTCGGCCGAAGAGAAGTGCGTGTACAGCCCCTCCAGCGCCAGCCGTGGCTGCTCGACCAGCCAACTGACGAACGCCACGGCCTCGGCGGAATCGACTCCGTAGCGGTGAAGGCCGCAGTCGACCTTGACATGCACCGGCGCGCGGACGTGGCTCGGCGTTGCCGATTGCAGCGCCCGCGCCGCGTCGACATCGCAAATCGTCGGGGTGAGCTGATGGGCAACGACCCGGCGCATCTCCTCCGGCGGCGTCGCACCGAGCAGGAGCACTGGTGCGGTGATGCCCGCTTGGCGCACCTGGATGCCCTCATCGACGCAAGCGACGGCGAGCGCGCTGGCGCCGGCCCGCAGCGCGGCGATCGCCACCGGCAGTGCGCCATGACCGTAAGCGTTGGCCTTGACGACGGCCATCAGGCGACACGCCGGTCCAAGCTCGCGCAGCAGCGCCCGCACGTTCGCCGCCACCGCGTCGAGATTGACCACGGCGACGCAGCGCGGGAATTGCGCCAACCACTGGTCGGTCCCCGAGTCGGTCGCGGCGATCCTCATCCGGCTCAGCCTCCTTCGCGCACCATCAACCGGATCAGGTCGGAGCGGCTGACAATACCGATCAAGCGTCCCTGCTGGCTCAGCACCGGCACCGGGTTGACTTCCCGCTCGTACATTAACTCGGCCAACTCTTCGATGGTTGCGTCCTCGCGGATGCTGTAGACCGTGGTGCTCATCAACTCGGTCGCCGTTGTCGCCAGGACGCGTCGCATCTCTTCTTCATACTCGTGCGTGCCGAACCGGAACCAGGCGCCGAAGAATGGGAACACGCTGGGCATGTCCGGCTCGGCGTGCCGCGCGATGACGTCTAACTCGGTGATCAGGCCGACCAGTCGGTCACCGTTGACAACCGGCAGTCCGCTGATGTCGTGGGCGACCATCAGGCGCGCGACCTCGGCCACCGGCATCTCCGGCGCTGCCACGACCACCTCGGTCGTCATGATGTCAGTGACCTTCATGCCACCCTCCATCCGCGTGCCTGACCGGCGCCGTCCGCGCCCGACGGCCATCCGCGCCACGGGCCTCATGTCGTCAGCTCGCGCCGCACCTGAGCCACACCGCGCGGCAGGTCGCCCGCCAGGAGACCGCTGTCGCCAACATCGGCCGTGATACGGTCGGTGGCCAATTCGCCCAGGTGCAGCGCCACGATGGCCGCGTCGGCCGGCGCCAACCCCTGCGCCAACAGTGCCCCGATAACGCCGCTCAACACATCGCCGGTGCCGGCCGTCGCCAGCGCCGGCAGCGGTCGCGCCGCCGTCCAGAGCCGGCCATCGGGCGCGGCGACGACACTGGGCGCCCCTTTCAGGACGACGACCTGCCGCCACGTGGCGGCGCCCTCCGCCGCAGCCTCCCACGGCGCGGCCGCGATCGTCTCGATCTCTTTGCCCGTCAGGCGAGCCATCTCACGACGGTTGGGCGTCAGCACCGCTGGTTGGGTCAGCCGCGTGTGCCAGCCGTCGATCTGGCTCAACAGGCTCAAAGCGTCAGCATCCAGAACCAGCGCCAAATCGGGCGGCAGCAGCGCGGCCGGGTCACCGGCCGGCGCGGTATTGCTCGCGCCGAAGCCGATGGCGCCGCGCCGGCGACCCTCGGTCGCCAGGAGCCGCTGCATGAAGGCGCCAACACCCTTCTCGCGCCCCAGGCCAGGGCCGATGACCGCCGCTTGGAAGCGACCCAGCTCTGCGCCAAGCGCCTCGGCCGCGGCCGCGCCCAGCTCACCGTCGGTCTCCGGAAGCGGCAAATGGGTTGCCTCCAGCAGCGTGCTGGCCACGATGCCGTAGATCGACCGTGGTACCGCCAGCGTCACGTAGCCGGCGCCGGCGCGCATCGCCCCCAGGGCAGCTAACCGGGGAGCGCCAGGGTAGCTCAGCGCGCCGCCGACGACCACCACCGCGCCGGCCGTGTACTTGTCGGCTGTCGCCGGCCGGTGCGGCAGCAGCGGCCGCACCTCATCGGTCGTGATAACCCGTGGTCCGTCCGTCACCCTGACTCCCTCTGGTAGACCGATGCCGGCCACGTCAATCCGGCCGGCCAGACCGGGGCCGGCGGTCAGGTACAGGCCGCGTTTGGGATAGCCAAGCGCGAGCGTGACCGTGGCCCTGATGGCCACCCCCGGCGCCGCGCCGGTGTCGGCCATCATACCCGACGGCACGTCGATCGCCAGCACCCGT
>JADLAZ010000142.1 GCA_020849725.1 Chloroflexota bacterium | reverse complement strand
TCGTGCGCCTCAACGCGACGCTGATGCCGCCGCCGCCGCGCGAGGCCGCGCTCTACCGGCGCTACGGGCTGGCGCCGCGGCTGGTCGAAGCCAACACGCCCGAGGCCATCATCCCGCTGGTGGCCGAGTGCGATGCCGTCGTCGTCGTGTCGGCAGCGTTGCCGCGGGCGGTCATCGACCGGCTCGACCGCTGCCGGGTGATCTCCCGGCTCGGCATCGGCACCGACAAGATCGACGTCGCCCGCGCCGCCGAGCGCGGCATCCTGGTCACGAACGTGCCCTCGTTCTGCGACGAGGAGATGGCCGAGCACGTGATGGCGATGCTGCTGTCGCTGGCGCGGCAGTTGCCACGCATGGACGCCGACTTCCGCGCCGGCGCCTATGGCCGAGCGCGCGCGTCGGCGCTGCGCAACCGCCGGCTCACCCACTGCACGCTCGGTCTGGTCGGCTTCGGCGCCAGCGCCCGGCTGACGGCGCAGCGGGCGCGCGCCTTCGGCCTGCGCGTGCTGGCAACACGCCAGCGCCTGGATGCGCCATCGCCCGAGGCCGTCGCGCTCGGCGTCGAGCTGGTCGACCTGGACACCCTGCTGGGGCAGTCAGACTTTGTGTCGCTGCACCTGCCGCTGACGCCGGCCACGCATCACCTGCTCGACGCGGCCCGGCTGCGCCGGATGAAGCCGGGCGCGTACCTGATCAATGCCGCCCGCGGCGCCATCGTCGACGAGATGGCGCTGGCCGAGGCGCTGCTGGGCGGCCGGCTGGCCGGGGCGGCGCTGGATACCTTCGAGCACGTCGACGTCTTCGCCGAGCAGCCGGCGCGGTCGCATCACCCGCTGGCGAACCTCGACGGGGTCATCTTCAGCCCGCACGTTGCGGCGCTGTCGGTGCAATCGATGGAGGAGGTGTCCCAGACCGGCGTCGACAGCGTGGCGACCGTGCTGGCCGGCTACTGGCCGCCGGCGCACACCATCGTCAACCAGGGCGTCGTGCCGCGCCAACCGCTGGCCGCCCACGACCCGGGTCTGCTCGATCGGCTGGCGTCCGCCTGACGCGCCCCAAGGAACGAACCACGGCGCGGCGTCAGGCGCTGCCGTCCGGGGGCGTCATCGGCAGCCAGACGCGGAAGGTCGTGCCGCGGCCCTCGCCCTCGCTCTCGGCTGTGATGCGCCCGCCGTGCCGCTCGACGATGCTGCGGCAGATGTGCAGCCCCAGACCCAGCCCCTGCACATGATCGCGCCTGGCGTTGTCGGCGCGGCCAAACGGCTCGAAGATGTCCTGCGCCAGCCCGTCCGGCAACCCGATGCCCTCGTCGGCCACCGTCAGCAGCACGCCGTCCGCGACCGGGCACAGCCCGACGCGCACCAGGCCGCCACCGGGCGAGTACTTGATGGCGTTATCGAGCAGATTGTCCAGCACCTGCTCCAGCCGGCTCGCATCGCCGACGATCTGGACCGGCTCGTCCGGGAGCGTCAGCTCGAGCCGGTGACGGCTGTCCAGCCCAGCCTGGGTGCGCTCGACAATCGTCCGGGTCAACGCCGCCAGGTCGAGTGGCTCCGCGCGCAGCGCCAACTGGCCCAGCCGGATGCGGGTGGAGTCCAGCAGGTCGTCGGTCAGGGCGGTTAGCCGGTCCGAGGCCTCGACGATGCGAGCCAGCCCCCGCTGCAGGCGCTCGCTCTCCAGCCGGCCGCTGGCTTCGGCCCGCTGGAGCAACTGGGCCGACCCTTTCAGCCCGGCGACCGGTGTCTTCAGCTCGTGCGCCGCGACGGACAGGAACTCATCGCGCCGGTGCAGCGCCGCCAGCGCCTCGCTATAGAGGCGGGCATTGTCGACGGCGAGCGCGATGCGACGCGCCATCTCCTCGGCCAGCGCCGTCTCGGCTGGCCCGAAGCGTTGGTCCGAGCCGGCCGTCAGCAGTGACAGGGCGCCCAGCACCTGACCGCGCGCCACGAGCGGCGCCACCAGTTGCGCGCGCACGCCGAGCGAGTGCAGCAGCGCTCGATGCGCCTCGTCACGCAGCGCGCGCTCGACGACGGCCGGCGCCAGGTCGTCGATGACGATGGTCTGCCCGGTGCGCAGCACCTCGGCCACCGGATCACCCGGCGCCAGCACCGCCGGCGTCGCTGCCAGGGCCGCGCGGGCCTGCTCGGCCACCGCCGGGTCGGCGTGGGCGATGGCCACGCGTTTGACGGCGCCATCGGCCTCGGCCAGGTAGGCGATGCACCAGTCGGCCAGCACCGGCACGACTGCCTGCGCGGCCACCTGCACGCGGGCGTCGGCGTCCAGGGGCGCGATCATCGCCGCGCCGGCGCCGGACAGCAGCCGCAAACGATCCTCGCGTGCCGCCACGGCCGCGCTCATGCTGGCCATGGCGTCGGCCAGCTCGGCCACGTCCGGATCGGCGGTCGCCGCCGCCGGAACGGCCGGCCGCTCGCCGCGGGCGATAGCCGCCGCCGTCCGGGCCAACTGCGCCAGCGGCCACGTCAGGCGGCTCGTCAGCACCGCCACCACGGCGGCCGTGCCCAGCAGTGCCAGCGCCAGTGCCCCGGCCTGCACCAGCAGTTGGCGGCGCAGCAACGCCTCCAGCGCCGCCTGTGGCCGGGTGAAGGCGACCACCCAGCCCGGCTCTGGCACCGGCGCCAGCGCGCCGAAGCGGGCCTCACCGGCGAAGGGCGTCGCCGCGGCCGTCACCGGCACGACCGCTCCCGCCAGCGCCGCCGCCACGCCCGGCGCGCCGGCCACGTCCTGCTCGGCGGCCGGCAAATCGGGCCGGTCGGTCGCGTGCAGGACGACGCCGTCCGCGTCGATGAGCGTGACCGCGCCGTCGGCCGGCAGGCCGGCCGGCAGGCGGTCCAGCAGGCGCGCAGGATAGAAGGAGGCGATGAGGTAAGCCCGGGGTGCGCCGCGGGCGTCGTAGATCACCCGCCCGAAGGCAGCGGTGACGGCGCCAGTCTGTGGGTCGAGCTGTCCGCGCGACCAGGCGGTGGGCGCGCCGCCCCGCAGGCTCCGCATGTACGGCCGCTCGTTCAGGTCGACGCCATCATTAGTCGTCGTCGTCGCGATGACACGACCGCCCAGGTCGGCGATGAAGAGGCCGCGCAGCACCGGCGATGCCGTCGCCAGCGCCTGCAGGTATGGACCCACCGTGGCCTGATCCAGCGGCTGGTCGGCGGCGCCCAGCGCCAGCGCGGCCGCCAGTGTCAAGTGCTCCAGGTCCGCCGCGTAGCCCCCGACAAAGGACGCCAGCGTCTCGGCCAGGGCGACGCCCTGCGCCTGCTCGGCCGCGCGCCGCTCCTGAGCCTGCCAGGAGGCGGCGATCAGGCCGAGGCCCTGCAGGAGCAGCAGCAGCGCCAGCATCGCGACCGTCAGCCGGGTGGCGAGGCGCCAGCGTCGCGGGCCGGGCCAGGCCAGTGGCCGCCAACGGCGCGCGCTTTGGTCGTCCATCCGCCTTGCCTCCGCGCGGGACGCGGGTCACCCGGCCGTCCTGGCCCACGGGTGTCCCACCGGTGCGGTCCCGATCGCGGCTGTCAGGCTCGCGGCCATCCGCGCCCGCGCCCAATCCGTGGACATGCTACCATCCGGCCCGCGCAGCCGGCTACCCAGCGCGCACGCGGCTGCTCCAGGCGCTTGCACCACCGAGCAGCGGCGGGTACAGTCGGCGGCGGAGGGAACGGCATGGCGCGGGTGATGATTGGTCCTGGCGGAGAGATCGTGCTGCCGGCAGCCCTGCTGACGGCCGTGGGGCTGGAGGCCGGCGACGCCCTGCAGGTGAGCCTCGGTGACGGCGCCCTGGTGCTGACGCCCGAGCCGCACGACCTGATCGAGGCGACCTACGGGATGGCACGGCCGATGTGGTCCTCGGTCGGTGGCTCGGCCGCGTTCGTGCGGGAGATGGACGCGTCATGGAGAGCCTGATCGCGGCGCTGCGCGCCCATCCGTGCATCGCCCTTCACTCGAGCGTGCTGGTCTACTATTTCGAAGCGCACCCCGACTACGGCCCGCTGTCCCGCGTCGTCATGCGCGAGGTGGCCGACGGCCTGCCGGCGGTGACGACGACCCTGACGCTGATGGACGCGCTGGTCATGCCGCTCCGGCTCAAGAACCAGGAGCAGTACGAGCGCCATCACTCGGTGCTGACGACATTCCTGAACCTGCGGCTGCTGCCGATCGACCAGGCTGTTGTCGAGCAGGCGGCGGCCCTGCGCGCGCGGGCGCCACGGCTGTCGACCCCTGACGCGCTGACGATCGCCGTGGGGCGAGCGCACGGCGCGACCCTCTACGTCATCAACGATGCGCGCACGGTCCACGGTGCGGAGATGGACGTACTCAATCTGCGCGACGTGCAGCCGTGACCACCGGCCGCGATCACGCCGCATCGATCATCTGGACGCTGGCGCTCATCGTCCTGACGCTGTGGGCGCTGGGTTGGCTGGGCGCAGTTGGCGGCCCGACCGCACATCTGCTGCTGGTCCTGGCGGCCGCGCTCGCGGGCGTCGCTTGGCGCACCGGCCGCGGCTGACCCAAACGGGGTCAGGCGGTTCCGCTGCTCAGCCCCAGTCCAGCATCAGCACGTCGACCGGCTGGCCAGGCTCGATGGCCGTGACGCCCTCGGCGACGATGGCCAGGCCGTTGGCCAGCGCCATCGAGGTCAGGATGCCGGCGCCCTGGTCTCCGGCCAGCCGGCAGGTGAAGCTACCGTCCGCGCCCGGCTCGACGCGCACGCGCACGAAATGGCGGCGCGCGCTGCCGTTCTCCAGCCGCTCCACCGCGATCGCGCGCAGCCGGGGCTTGTCCAGCACGCGCCGTCCCAGCAGACGCAGCAGCAGCGGCCGGCCGAAGATCTCGAAGCTGACCATCGCCGCCACCGGGTTGCCCGGCAGGCCCAGGTACGGAGTCGGGCCGAGCCAGCCGAAGGCGAGCGGTCGGCCCGGCTTCATGTTGACCTGCCACAGGTCGATGCGCCCTTCGGCCTGGAGCGCCTGCTTGACAACATCGTAGTCGCCGGCCGACACACCGGCGCTGCTGATGACGAGGTCGTAGGCGCGACCGGCGGCGAGGACTCGTCGCAGTTCCTCCAGCCGGTCGCGAGCGATGCCGAGCAACACCGGCTCGCCGCCGTAGCGCCGCACCAGCGCCGCCAGCGTGTAGCTGTTGCTGTCGCGCAACTGACCCGGCGCCAGCGGCGCATCGATGGCGACGACCTCATCGCCGGTGGACACGATGGCGACACGCGGCCGGCGATGCACGCGCGCCAGCGGCCAGCCCAGCGAGGCCAGCAGCCCGATCTCGGCGGCGCGCAGCGGTGTGCCGGCTGCCAGCACGACCGCGCCGGCGCGCACATCCTCGCCGGGGTGGCGCACGTTGTCGCCGACCCGGCCAGCGCGCTGCACGGCGACGGCCGGCGCGTCCAGCCGGCCGCCACGCCCTTCGTCGGTCTCCTCGAAGCGCACGACCGTGTCGGCGCCGGCCGGCACCGGCGCGCCGGTCATGATCCGCGCCGCCTGCCCCGGCCCGATGGCGACATCGCTGGGATGCCCGGCGGCGATGGTGGCGATCACCGCCAGTCGCACCGGCGCGTCACGGCGCGCGCTGGCGATGTCGGCGCCGCGCACGGCGTAGCCGTCCATGGCCGCGTTGCGATATGGCGGCACATCGTGCGGCGCGGTCACATCCTCGGCCAGCGTCAGGCCGAGCGCCTCGGTCAGGGGCAGGGCGACCGGCAGCAGCGGCGCGACTCCGGCCAGGATGCGCTCCAGCGCGGCATCAACCCCGATCATCGCTAGTCCTCCACCTCAATCTCCAGCCCGTCGTGCGCCAGCCGGACGTGGGACGGCAGCGCGGCGTTGACCTCGGCATGGCGCAGATCGTGGGCGATGTGCGTCAGGAAGGCCCGGCGCGGGCGCAGGTCCTCGATCACCGCCAGCGCCTCGTCCAGGCACAGGTGGGTCGGGTGTGGCCGATAGCGCAGGGCGTTCAGCACCAGCACATCCAGGCCGGACAGGCCGGCGCGCGCCGCGGCCGGCACGGCGCTGGCGTCGGTGACGTAGCCCAACGCACCGAGTCGGAAGGCGGTGACGCGCGTGCGCTCGCCATGCGGGACCGTCAGAGGTGTGACGGCGCGGTCGAACAACTCAAATGGCGCCTCGACTTCGTGCAGGCGCAGATCCGGCTTGCCGGGGTAGCTATCGCCGTTGAAGATGTAGGCGTACGCGCGCCGAACCGAGGCCGCCGTGTCGGGCGAGCAGTAGATCGGGATCGGCGCGCGCTGCCAGAGGTTGAAGGAGCGCAAGTCGTCCATCCCGGCGATATGGTCGGCGTGGGCGTGCGTCAGCAGCACCGCGTCGACGCGGCGCAGGCCGAAGGCGAGCGACTGGACGCGCAATTCGGCGGTGGCGTCGATCAGCACCTGCCGCTCGCCCAACCGCAGCAGCGCCGAGGTGCGGCAGCGCCGATCGTGCGGGTCCGGCGACTGGCAGACCGCGCACTCGCAGCCGATCATCGGCACCCCATGTGACGTTCCGGTGCCCAGGAATAGCAGCCGCATCGCCCCGCCTCCGTCCACCGACATGGTACGGCAGGCAGCGGTCGGCCGCCATTGCCGACCGGCGATGACGGCTCCGCCAATGCATCGTCGTCACTCGCCTGGTGTGGCGTGGGCCGTGATGAACGCCATGTCAAGCTCAACGCCGAGGCCGGGGCGCTCCGGCACGGCCACCATGCCGTCGCCATCGAGTGTCGGGTAGGCGCGCAGCCCATACTGGTGGTCTGTCTCCGGCGCCAGTATCTCGATCATGTCGACGTTCGGCGTGGCGCACAGGCAGTGCAGGTTGGCGACGTTCATCAGCGCGCTGCCAGCATGATGGCTAGCGATCGGCACGTGCGCGACCTCACAGGCGCGCGCCAGCTTCATCATGCCGGTGATGCCCATCTTCCAGTAGACATCACACAGAATCGCGTCGAACGAGCCACGAGCGAGATAGGCCCCACCGCTGTAGGCGCTGCCGGCCATCGTCTCGGCACCGACGACCGGGATATCGAGCGCCAGCCGCAGTTCCCGGTTGCCTTCGTCGTCGTAGTGCGACAGCGGCTCCTCGTACCAGTGAAAGTCGAGCCGCTCGATGGCCCGCCCGACCCGCAGTGCGTCGGCACGATTGTAGCCCCCGGTGACGTCCAGCATCAGCCGCACGGCCGGCCCGAGCGCGACGCGCAGCGCCGAACACAACTCGATGTCACGGTCCGGCTGGCCGAACGGGTGGACCTTGTAAGCCCGGTAGCCGCGCGCGACCGCCTGCCGGGCGTCATCGAGGTAGGCATCGATCGTCGGGTAGTAGCCGGAGCTGGCATAGGCCAGGATGCGATCGCGATAGCCCCCGAGTACCCGGTAGATCGGCTGACCCATCACCTGGCCGGCGATATCCCACAGCGCGACGTCGATGGCGCTCGTGACGAACATGGGCGCGTACTGGGCGCGCTCCAGCGCGAACAGCCGCTGCCACAGGCGCTCCCGATCAAGCGGGTGCTCGCCCAGGACGAGCGGCCGCGCCGTGCGCAGCACCGCCTCGGCTAGCGGCCGGCCACTCGTGCCGCCCTGGGCGCGAGCCATACCGTGGCCGGTCACGCCCGCGTCGGTGACGATGGCGACGAGCGTGACCGCCTGCTCGCCGCCGAAGCGCGCCCGGTGCAGCGCCGACATCGGGTAGCTGAAGTTCCGCACCGTGACGTCGATAATCTTCACGTCGTGTCCAGTGATGAGTGGGCCGGGTTTGAGCGCTTCGCACGTGTGAAGCGCGACACACGCCGCATCAGGCGGGCACGGTCGCGCCGTCTATGCGGAGTCCCACCGCTTCGCATGTCGTCTGCTCGGCTCATGCGGGCTACCTGTCGATGGGTGGTCACAGCGGTTGAATTCTGAGGGTGTGGGCGTTCTCTAGAGGGACGATGCCGTTGCGTCGCCGTGAAGGAGCATACGTCACGATGGGACGTGCGGGCCAGCCGGCATGCATGGCCGCGCCTCTCCGATGCCAATCGCAATCAGACCACCAACCCCAACCTGATCTTCCCTGGCCAGGTGCTGCGCATCCCCCAATAGCGCAAGCGAGGCGCCCCTCCGGGATAATCGACCACACTCTGATCTGTGGCCGCGCACAGACTCATCCGATCTGGTTGGGCGTGGGCTACTTGACAGGCCACCTGCACGACGCCGACGATGCCCCATCGGCCAGCCACGGCCGTTCGCGCCCATGAAAGAGCCGTTCATGTCGCTCGCCAGTCGTCCGACCGACCGGGCCTTTGAGCCGCCGTTCGATTCCTATTCGCTCGATGCTGCCTACGATGAGATGTTCGCGGGCGCCGGCACACCGCGTCCGCACTACGCCACGCTCTATCAGCGGCTGCGCGATGTGCCGGCGGCCCAACTGCGCCAGCGCCAGCAGGCAGCTGACCTGGCCTTTCTCAACCAGGGTATTACCTTCACCGTCTACGGCAACGAAGAAGGCACCGAGCGGATCATCCCCTACGATCTGCTGCCGCGCATCATCACCAGCGCCGAGTGGTCGGTCATCGAGCGTGGGCTGACGCAGCGCATCACCGCACTCAACCTTTTCCTGCGCGACATCTACCACGAGCAGGCGATCCTGCACGACGGCATCGTGCCGCGGGCGCTGGTCTACAGTTGCCACCACTACCGGCGCGAGGTGCGCGGCCTGCGGGTGCCACGCGACGCCTACATCACCGTCGTCGGAACCGATCTGGTCCGGCTGCCGGATGGCCGATTCGCCGTGCTGGAGGACAACCTGCGGGTGCCGAGCGGCGTCTCGTACATGCTGGTCAATCGCCAGGTGATGAAGCGCGT
>JADLAZ010000141.1 GCA_020849725.1 Chloroflexota bacterium | reverse complement strand
GCCGCCGTCGCCAACGACGACCGTAGGGGTCTGGTTGGTGAGGGGGCGGCGGTTCGGCGCGATCGAGTTGGGCCGGCCCGGCTCAGGATCGAACCAGCACATGCCGTTGTTGAGCAGCACGCCCGTGCCCGGCACGACGACGCCGCTGCCGAAGCTCGACATCAGTGTCGAGGTCAGGCTGACGGCCAGCCCGCCGCTGTCGGCGGCGCAGAGGTGGGTTGTATTGCTCAGCTGCGGTGGCGCGACGCCGGCGGCTAGCGCCGCAGCCGGCCGACCGCCCGGCTCCCAGCGCCACGGATCGCCCGGCGCGACCGTGGCCAGCGCCCGCGTTGGATCGATGCGCGCCCGCTGCGCGGCGATGTAGCCGGGGTCGAGCAGGCCGGCGAGCGGCACCGGCACGACCGCCGGGTCGGCCAGGTAGGCGAAACGGTCGGCAAAGGCCAGGCGTGACGCCTCAGCGATGTGGTGCAGCGCGGCTGGCGTCAGCCGGCCCAGCCCGGCCAGGTCGACGCCGGCCAGGATCAGCAGCATCTGCGCCATTGTCACGCCGCCGAACGACTCGGGCGCGGTGGCCACGCGCCGGCCGCGGTAGTCAACGACCAGCGCCGGCAGGATGCGCGGCGTCACCTGCGCCAGGTCAGTGGCGCGCAGCAGGCCGTCGTGGGCGACCATCTCGCGCTCGACCGCATCGGCAAAGCGGCCCTGATAGAATGCCGCCGGGCCGCCGGCGGCGATCTCCGCCAGCGTGCGCGCCAGGTCCGGCTGCACCAGCCGGTCGCCCTTGCCGGTGATATCGACTGGCCGCGGTGGGTCGCCGCCGGTCAGATAGATCGCCGCCGAGGCCGGGAAGCGCCGCAGCTTGGCCAACTCATTGAGCACCAGCACGCTGTGGTACGCGCCGACCGGCACGCCTTCAGCGGCGGCCGCGATCGCCGGCTGGATCACGGTCGACAGCGGCAGCCGGCCCCAGCGGTCCAGCGCCGCAGCGTAGCCAGCGACCGCGCCTGGCACGGCTGCCGCCCGGTGGCCGATGAGGTTGGCGTCGCCCTCGACCTTGCGCCACTGGAACACATCCGGGCTGCGGCCCTCGGCCAGTGTGTAGCAGTCCGGTGTCGCCCGCGCCGGCGAGCGCATACCGAAGTCGACGCACCACTGCCGGCCATCGCGCGGGTCGGCGATAATCATCACGCCGCCGCCCCCTAGCCCGCTCATCATCGGCTCGACCACGCCGCTGGCGAAAGCGGCCGCGATGGCGGCATCGACGGCGTTGCCGCCGAGAGCGAACATGCTCGCCCCGGCGCGTGATGCGACCTCATGCTTGGCTGCCACCATGCCGCGCGTGCCGGTCGCCTCGTGCCGGTCCACCAGTCGCAGGCCATCAGTCATCGGTGCCTCCTCGCTGAGCGCGGCGCAGGCGCCGCCGGGAACGCCGCTCCATTCTGCACTGGTTCGGCGACGCGATCCACATCTCCGCGCGGGTGCGGCATAATGGCCGCGACGACGCCACGCGGCCGGGCGGGTCTGGGGGCTGACGCCTACGGTGGAGGAAACAGCATGTCAATTGGAGAGAGCCGCGCGCGCATGGTCGCGGTTGTGTGGGGCGCGGTGGCGCGCAGCGGTGTCAGTCTGGACGCGCTGCCGCGCGAGCAGCAGGACCGGCTGGTGACGACCATCGCCGAGGGCGTGCTGGTGGCGATTGACGCCCAGATGAGCGACGTCGAGCGCGCGATTGCGACCGAGCGCGAGCCGATCGCCACCGGCGGCGACGAGGAGGTTCTCTGGGAGGGGCGCTCGTTCCTGTCGCTCACGCAGCACTACACGGTAACGACCGAGCGGGTGCGCGTGCGGCGTGGCTTCCTCGGCCGGGCGACCGACAATGTCGAGTTGAGCCGACTGCAAGATGTAGATGTCGCCCAGCACGCCGGTGAGCGCATGGCCAACATCGGTGACATCACGCTGTACGGCGCGAACAAGAGCGACCCGGTGGTGGTGCTGGAGAACGTCCACAACCCGGAGCAGGTGCAGGAGACTATCCGAAAGGCGATGCTGGCGGCGCGGCGGCGCTACGGCGTGCGCATCCGGGAGGACCTGGAGCAGTAAGTCCGCCCAGGGAAGCCAGGGAACGTTAGAAGGAGTCCAGGCGATGCGGATCGGCATTCTGACGGGTGGTGGCGATGTTCCCGGCCTGAATCCCTGTATCAAGGCGGTCGTCACTGGCGCCGAGCGGTACGGCTGGGAGGTGCTGGGCCTGCGCCTCGGCTGGGCTGGCCTGCTCCACTATGACCTGGACGACGACGACGCCTCGCGCCGGCAGAACACGCTGCCGCTGGACCGCCGCGTCGTGCGCACCATCGACCGCGCCGGCGGCACCCACCTGCACACCTCGCGCACCAATCCACAGAAGGTGCGCCCGGCCGATCTCCCCACCTTCCTGCGCGGTGAGTTCGTGTTCGCCGAGGGTCAGAAGACGGTTGACTGCACGCCGCACATCCTGCGCGTGCTTGAGCGCCTGGGGTTAGACACGATCGTGCCAATCGGCGGTGACGACACGCTCTCGTACGCTGTGCGCTTGCACCAGGAGGGGGTGCCGATCGTCACCATCCCCAAGACGATGGACAACGATGTCTTCGGCACCGACTACTGCATCGGCTTCAGTACCGCTGTCACCCGCAGCGTCGAGGCGGTCCATCAGTTACGCACACCCACCGGCAGCCACGAGCGCATCGGCGTCATCGAGCTGTTCGGCCGCAACAGCGGCGAGACGGCATTGATCACCGGCTACCTGGCCGATGTCGACCGCGTGCTGATCAGCGAGGTGCCTTTCGACGTCGAGCGGCTGGCCACGCTGGTCGTCGAGGATCGCCGCGCGAACCCCAGCCACTACGCGATGGTCGTCATCTCCGAGGGCGCCAGTATGATCGGTGGTCAGATCGAGGAGTACGGCCAGGAGGACGCCTACGGCCACCGCAAGCTCGGCGGCATCGGCCAGATCACCGGCGAGGCGCTGAAGCGGCTGACCGGCATCGACATCGTCAACCAGCAACTGGCCTATCTCATGCGCGCCGGTGCGCCAGATTCGCTCGATCGCATGGTGGCGGTCTCCTACGGCAACCTCGCCATTCAGTTGATCGCCAAGCGGCATTTCGGCCGCATGGTCGCGCTGCGCCAGGGCACGTACACGACCGTGCCGGTCGAAACGCCGATCCAGGGGGCGAAGCGCGTCGACGTGGCCGAGTTGTACGACGCCGAGCACTACCGGCCACGTGTGCAGCACGTCCTGGACAAGCCGATGTTCCTCTACTGAGTGCCGAGTGATGAGTGCGGTCTCTTTCTCACCCATCACTCATCACTCATCACTCATCACAGGCCGATAACGCCCTGGTGGTCGCCGCGTCGGAACGCCGCCGCCGAGGCGATCATCGCCGGCACATCGTAGGTGGGCTGGTAGCCGAGCAGCCGCCGGGCCTTGGCCAGGTCGAACCAGTAGTATGTCGGCACGCCTGGCAGGCGTGCTTCGGCGTACAGTGACGACATCTCATCGGCCAGCAGCGGCACGACGCGGTCGTAGTCCCACGGCTCCGGTCCGGCGAGCTGGATTGTCTCGCCGACGGCGCGATCGGACTCCAGTGCCAGCAGCAGGCCCTGGATGATATCGCGCACGTCGCCCGGCTGCCGCCGGTACGGTCGGCCGTCCGCGTCACGCGCCAGCAGCAGGCGTGGCGGGTCACCGTCGAGCGCCGCCAGCAGTCGCATAGCCCGTGTGGCGTCGTCGTCGCCGCGAGCGGCGGCTGCCCGCGCCCGCGCCAGCACTGGCCCGATCCAGAACTCCCAGAAGGAGAAGATCTCGTCGCCGGCCAGCACGACCGGAAAGCGCAGTGTCACGATCGGCACACCCCAGGTGCGACCGTAGACGGCGGCCATCTCCTCACCGATCACCTTGCTCAGGCTGTAGTGTTCGCCCGGTCGGCGCGGTGTCTCATCCTGGTCGATGGCCGCCGTCATGCCGCCGGGGATGTACTTCTCATAGACGGCGTCGGTGCTGGACCAGACGAAGCGGCGCAGCCGGCCGTGGTGGCGGGCGGCCTCGAGCATGTTGAACATGCCCCGGATGTTGCCGTCGAACAGTTGCGGCACCGTCCACGGCGCGGTCATGACCGCGCCCAGGTGGTAGACCGCCTCGACGCCGGCCATCGCCGTGGCGACGTCTTCCGTATAGGCGACGTTGCCGTAGACGATCTCGACGTCCAGCCCAGCCAGCTTGCTGACGCGGGCATCGCCCGGCACCACCTGGGCACGGACCCGGTGGCCCGCTTCCCGCAGCCGCTTGACCAGGTTGGCGCCGATGCGACCGGTCGCGCCCGTTACCAGAATGTGCATCGTCCCTCCTCGCACGTCGTGACCGCTATGGGCAGGGGAGTTCGAGCGACGTCGCCGTGTGGGCCGGGCAGCGCAGCGTCAGGCGCGCGGCGGCCGCGCCGGCTGGCATATGCTCCAGGTGGACCCGCCGGTGCTGATCGAAGGTGTTGCGCGCCCACGGTCCGGGACCGGTCAGGCGATGGACCGTGGCCGCGCCGACCGGCTCAAGGCCGGTGATGGCGATCTCGGCCTCCAGCTCGTCGGTCGGGTGACGATTGACGACGTGGACGAAGAGACGGTGCCCGTCCGGGTCGTAGCTGGCGGCGACATCGACGTATGGCACCGCTGCGCGCGCCGGCATCGTGCCGACGGCGGGCGCGTCGAAGGTCGGACCGTCAGCCTGGATCGGCAGCGACTGCCGGCCGGCATGGTCGACGTACAACTGGTAGGCCAGGTACTCGGCGGTGCCGAAGGCGTCGGTCTGACTGGTCTCGATCAAGCCGAGTAGATTGACCATCTGGGCCTGGTTGGCCATCGTGATGTGGTCGGCGTGGCGCAGCATGACATTGAAGAAGCTGGCGGCGTACAGGCCGTCGGCGAGTGCGTAGTTCTGCCGAGCCAGCCCACCCTCGGCCTGGCTCTTGATCAGCGCTGCGCGGAAGTGTTCCCACCGGCGGGGTGCGTAGCTGGCGGAGGCGTCGTCGTGGACCTCATCGGGGCCGAGTGGCAAGCTTTCGGCCATCGGCACGCCGTCGAACGCGAACGCCTCGCGCGCGACGCGGGCGATCTGGCGCACCGGCAGCGTGTCGATCGGTGGCAGCATGGCTGACGGGTCGCCGGCGTCGACCTCGTCCGAGCGTACGTCCTCGGGGCGGATGGTGCGCTGGTGGGCGACGTTCCACTCATCGAACGAGATCTGAATGCGCTTGCCGGCCGGCGCGTTCTCGTCGATGGCGCGTCGCGAGCGCACGATCAACTCCTCGATCCGCTCTGGCGCGGCGACCGTCATCGCGTAGGCGGCGCCGGCCGGCGTGCGGCGGCGCGAGGTCGCGTAGTGGTGGAGCGTGATGTAGTCGATCTCGGCGCCGGCGATGCGGGCGACCACTTCGTTCCAGCCGGGCCAGCGGTCGGGCATAGCGCCGACGGCCAGCAGCTTGATGCGCGGATCGACGGCGCGCATGGCCTGGGCGAACGCCACGCACTCGTGGGCGAACGTCTCGGCGTCGACGTGACCGATCTGCCAATTGCCGTAGGTCTCGTTGCCGATGCCCCAATAGATGACGTTGTACGGCTCGGGATGGCCGTTGGCGGCGCGCAGCGCGCCATGGTGCGAGGTGGTCGGACCGTTGCAGTACTCGACCCAGGCGGCCGCCTCTTCGGGGGTGCCGTCGCCGGTGTTGACGCATAGGTACGGCTCAGTCGGCACCGCGCGGCACCAGGCGATGAACTCGTCGGTGCCGACGTCGTTCGGCTCGAACACATCCCAGGCGGCGTCGTAGCGCACCGGCCGCCGGTCACGGTCGCCGATGCCGTCCTGCCATCGATAGCCGGAGACGAAGTTGCCGCCGGGGTAGCGCACGATCGGTGGCTTCAGCCCCCGGACGAGCGCCAGCACGTCGCGCCGCCAGCCATCCACGTGGCCGGCCGGCATCAGCGATGCCGCGCCGATCCAGAGCGTGCCGGCGTCGCGGATCGTGATGGCGAACCGGCCGCCGGTCGCGTCGCGCGGGGCTGTGAGCGTCAGGTGGTGGGTCTGCCACTCCGGCCCGACCGACGCGACTGTCGCCCGCGCCGGCTCGCCGTCGGCACCGCCGAGCGTGACCTCGACCGGGCCGGTCAGGCTGTCGGCCTTGAGGACGAGCCGAACCTGGTAGACCCGCCCGCCGATCAGCCCGAGACCGTCCTGGGCGATGCCGTGGGCCGTCCCGTCGGCCTGCCGCAGGCGGATGCGCTGCGACTGGCCGCGGTCGGCCATGCCCGGCACGTAGTAGTCGCGGTTGTCGTGGCGGTACTCGACGTGCTCGCCCGGACCGACCGGCAGCCAGGGCAGCAGGATGCCGTAGTAGACGGCGTCGTGGCTGCCGAACTTGCGATTGGAGAGCATCTCAGCCCACAGGCCGTGATAGATGCACTCGCGCAGGTGCTCGATGAAGTGGCCGTAGATGTGTGGGTGGATGTCGCCGATCGGCCGAGTTGCGTCAACTGAAATGCGCGCGGAAATCACGAAATCCCTTCCCTCCGGTCGCCAGTGGCGACGTCAAGCGGCAGCGCCGCGGCGCGCCGCGTCTGAATGTACCCCCCGCGCCGCCCAACGGCTGTTAGGCGTGGAAGGCGCAGCCGGCGGCGTCAGCCGCCAGGCGCATCGCGCCCGGCCGGGACGGATGGCCCGGGACCACGGGCGCGTGGTCATCCCTTGAGGCCGGTGAGCGCGATGCCACGGATGATCTGCTGCTGGAAGATGGCGTAGACGATGAGCACCGGGATGCTGCTGATGGTGGCGCCGGCCATGATCAGCCCGCGCTCGCTCCAGTACTGGCCGTTGAAGATCGTCAGCCCAACCGGCAGCGTCCGCATCGTCAACTCGTTGGTGAAGACGAACGGCCCGAGAAAGTCGTTCCAATTACCCAGGAAGGTGAAGATCGCCAGCGCCGCCAGCGCCGATGTCGACAGCGGCAGGACGATGCGCCAGTAGACGCCAAAGCGCGAGCAACCGTCCAACACCGCTGCTTCCTCCAACTCGCGCGGGATCGATTGAAAGAACTGGCGCAGCAGGAAGACGGCGAAGACGCTCGACGCGTGCGGCACCGTCAGCGCCATGTACGTGTCCAGCCAGCGCAGGTCGCGGAGCAGGATGAACACCGGAATAAAGGTGACCGCGCCGGGGATCATCAACGTCGCCAGCAGCGCGTAGAAGATCTGGTCGCGGAACGGGAACTGGAGGCGGGCATAGCCGTACGCTGCTAGCGAGGCGACCGCCAGCACCAACGCAGTCGTGATTGAGGCAACGAAGAAGCTGTTGAAGTACCAGCGCGCCATTGGCAGGTCAGGCCGGCCGAAGAAGAGCGTCCGGTAGTTGTCGAACGTCGGGCTCTCTGGCCACAGTCGCAGCGGCCAGACGTAGATGTCCTTCTCCGGCGTCAGCGACTGAGTGATCATCCAGAAGAGCGGGAAGAGCATCAGCGCGGCGACGAGGTAGGCCAGCGCCGGCACCACGATCTGGCTGATCCGCAGGCCGGCGCGCTGGCGCACGGCCGTTCCCGCCGGCGTGACAGTCGTCTGACTCTGCATAGCCATCATCGTCCTCCCGCGCGGCTGCTAGTAGTCGACCGGCCGGTTTAGCAGCCGGAACTGGACGACGGTGATGATCGTGATCATCGCCGCCAGCGCGAACGCCATCGCCGAGGCATAGCCCATCCGGTAGTAGCGGAACGCATTGTCGACCAGGTACATCACGACGCTGATGCTGGCATAGTCCGGCCCGCCGGGCTGAAGTCCGGCGCCGGTCGTCATCGTCAGCACCTGGCCGAAGAACTGCATATGGGCGATGAAGCTCGTCACGACGACGAACAGCGTCGTCGGCGCCAGCAGCGGCAGGGTGATGCTGCGGAACTGCTGCACCTCGGTGGCGCCGTCGATCCGGGCCGCCTCGTAGAGATGCTCCGGGATATTCTGCAGGCCGGCCAGGTAAATGATCATGGCGAAGCCGATCACCCACCAGACGGTGGCGCCGGCCATCGACGGCACGACCCAGTAGCGATCGAGCCAGTTGATCGCCGGCAGCCCGACCAGCGTCAGCATGTAGTTCAGAAAGCCCCAGTCGCGGTTCATCATCCACTGCCAGATGATGCCCATCGTCGCGACGGAGAGGACGCGCGGGGCGAACAGGATGATGCGCACGGGCGTGCGGCCGGGAAACTTCTGGTTGACCAGCAGCGCCGCTAGCAAGCCGAGGACCGTTTCGCCGACGACAGTGAAGAAGGCGAAGCGAACGGTGTTCCAGACGCTCTTCCAGAAGATGTCGTCGGTGATGAGCTCCTGGTAGTTGTCCAGGCCGATGAATGGCTTGCGCGGCGAGATGATCTCCCACGAGTGGAAGCTGATCCAGAAGCCAAAGGCCACCGGCCAGGCCAGGAACAGGGTAAAGAAGAGCAGGTGAGGCAGGATGAACAGGTAGTTCGGCGCCTGCCGCCGGAAGACCTGCCACCGGCTCTGATCGGCCGGCGTGGCTACAGCGCTCACGGCGATCTCCTCCGAAGAGCGGCCGGCGGTCGGGGGGGGGGGG
>JADLAZ010000140.1 GCA_020849725.1 Chloroflexota bacterium | reverse complement strand
CTCGTTGCCGCCATCCTGCCGTCGGTGCTGCTGCTGAGCCTGTCGGCCATTCTACTGGCCGGGCTGCAGGCGCTGCACCGCTTCGCTGCCTACGCGCTGGCGCTGCTCATCCCCAACGCGGCGCTCATTGTCACGGTGTTGGTGCTGCATGGCCGGTTCGAACTGGGCATCACCAGCATGGTCTGGGGGACAGTGCTGGGCGCAGCGCTGCTGGTCGGCGCCGGGCTGATCGGCCTGCGCGATCTGCTGCCGCTCGGCCTGGTCCGGCCCACCCATCCGGCCGTGCGTCAGATCGCGCGGCTCTACGTGCCGATCTTCCTGGGGCTACTGGTCAGCACGGTAGCGCTCATCCTCGACCGCAACTTTGCCGCCGGATTAGGCGAGGCGGTCATCCCGGCCATGCTCTACGCCACCCAGGTGCAGCAGATGGCGCTGGGGCTGGCCGCGGCGGCGATCGCGCTGGCCACGCTGCCGACACTGTCGGCCGACGCGGCCGCCGGCGATCTCGATGGCTTCCGCGCGACGCTCAGCGCCGGCCTGCGTCTGGTTCTGGCCCTGATCGTGCCGGCCACGCTCGGGCTGTGGGTGCTCGCTGGCCCGGTCGTGACGCTGCTCTTCCAGCATGGCGCGACCGATCGCGCTGGCGCGGATCTGATCGCGCTGGCCCTGCTGTGCTACCTGCCGGGCCTGCCGTTCGCGGCCGTCGATCAGGTGCTGATCGTCGCCTACTACGCGCGCCAGAACACGCTCACGCCGGTGCTGGTTGGGGTAGTCGCCGTCGGCATCTACCTGCTCGTGGCCCTGGCCCTGCTGCCGGTCTTCGGCATGGTCGGCCTCGTGCTGGCGAACTCGGCCCAGTTCATCAGCCACGCATTGATCATGCTCTGGCTGGTGCGCCGCAGCCTCGGACCGCTGCCCGGCCGACTGCCGCGCGCGCTCCTGGCGGCGCTGGCGGCGGCCGTGCCGATGGCGGCGCTGGCGGCGGCCGTCGCCGGCCTGCTGGCGCCGGCGCCCGGCCTGGCCGGCGAGTTGGCAAGGGTGGTCGTGCCCGCCGCCGCCGCCGGCGCGCTCTACATCTGGCTGCTGCCACGCCTGGGCGTCGATGACCTCCAGCACATCGGCCGGCTGGCGGCCAGTCGTCTCCGCCGTTGACGCCGCGACCGCCCCCGCGGTGCGGCGCATCCACGGCGACGTTCGTCATGTGGCAGGCGAGGACATTGACCGCCGTCGAGGTGCGGCTGACCCGACGCGGCTTGACGCCGAGCAGACACGGAAAGTCTACCGGCGCCCGGCGCTACCAATCCGCAGAGTGGCGGTGGCTCCGCTGAGCCTCGGCGCCCTGGCTCAGCGGGTCCGCGTCAGAGTTTGCGTCGTCGGTTCGGCCGGCGACTGAAGTCGCGCCTTTGGGGTGCGGCGACGCCACGAAGTCCGCTGTCGCGGACTGGGTTCGGACCAGGGAAACCCACGGAGGTGAGTTTGGTGGCCGCAGGCCCTCCAGGCGCGACTTTGGTCGCCGGTCTCGGACCCGCCACGCACGAATGTGACGCACACCCTGGCTCAGCCGCCGACCTCGCCACTGGCGGGTGTGGCCGGCTCGGTGCGAGCGTTCGGCTTGTCGGTCGCCGGCTGCAGGTCCGCCCGCAGCGCGCCGAGGTCACTGCCCTTGACCGGCGACGGCGGGCGGACGTCGTGGGCGGCATCGCGCTGGCTGATGCGTCCGCCGCCGCGCTTGGACGACCGGACGGTATCGGTGTGCACCGGCCGGGATGGCGTGTGCTTGATCGTTATGTTGCGGCGGTGCATCGCGCTCCTCCTCGGCGGGGCCGAAACCGGCCGTTCAGTTCACTTGACGCCTATTCTACGCGCACACGTGCGTTCGCGCCGCGCCGGTGTTCTAGCCCCCACGCAAGGGGTCTGGTAGCCTGTGACCCGGCCGCGCGGGCCGATCGGAGGAGGGGGCGGTGGCCGGCAACCTGATCGTCGGGCAATCGGGCGGGGCGACGGCGGTGATCAACGCCAGCCTGTGGGGCGTCATCGCCGAGGCGATGGCCCATCCAGCGGTGAGCGAGATCATCGGCATGCGCTTCGGCATCGAGGGGCTGCTGCGCGAGGACCTGATCGATCTGCGCCGCCAGCCGGCCGAGGTGCTGGCGCGGCTGCCGCGCACGCCGGCCGCCGCACTCGGCGCCTGCCGCTACCGCCTCCGCCCGGAAGACGCCGAGCGAGCGCTGACGATCCTGCAGCGCCACGACATTCAGACCTTCATTTATATCGGCGGCAACGACTCGGCCGACACCGCCCACGCGCTGCACCAGCTCGCCCAGACGCGGGGCGTGCCACTGCGGGTCATCAGCGTGCCCAAGACGATCGACAACGACCTGCCCATCACCGACCACTGTCCCGGCTACGGCAGCATCGCCCGCTTCGTCGCCATCGCCACCCAGGAAAGCGGCCTGGACACCGAGGCCCAGGCAACACTCTATCCGGTCAAGCTGATCGAGGTCATGGGTCGCAACGCCGGCTGGGTGGCCGCGGCCGCCTGGCTCGGCAAGCGCCGGGTGGAAGATGCGCCCCATCTCATCTACCTGCCCGAGCGCCCGGTCGCCTCGGTCGGCCAGGTGCTGGAGGAGATCGCGGCGGTGCACGCCCGGTACGGCCGCGCCGTCGTCGTGCTGCCGGAGACGATGAAGGACACCCAGGGCCGGCCGATCGGCGGCGACGAGCCGGTGTTCGTCGACAGCTTCGGCCACCGCTACTTCGCCAGCCCGGCTGAGGCGCTCGCCCGCCGCATCACCGGCACGCTCGGCCTGCGCGCCCGCTACGACCGGCCCGGCACGATCCAGCGCATGAGCATGGCGCTGGCCTCACCCGTCGATCTGGCCGAGGCCGAAGCCGTCGGCCGTGAGGCGGTGCGGCTGGTACTCGCCGGCGTCAGCGACCGCATGGTCACGCTCGTGCGCGAGAGCAACGATCCGTATCAGTGCGGTGTCGGTTCGGTGGAGCTGGCGGCCATCGCCAACACCGAGCGCCACCTGCCCGACGCCTTCATCGGCGCCGACGGCCGCTCGCTCACGCCCGCCTTCGCGGCCTACGCGCTGCCCCTGCTCGGCGCGCCGCTGCCCGACTACGCCCGCCTCATCTCTACGCAGTGATGAGTAATGAGTAATGAGTGAGTTTGATATCCTACTCATCACTCATCACTCATCACTCATCACTTCGTCTAGAAGCCGGCGGCCATGCCGTCCGGGCGTGGGTCGCTGCCGCCGTGGAGGACGCCGGTCGCCGGGTCACGCCGGATCAGCTGATGCGCGCCAAACCCGCGACCGTAGCTGACACGATGGCCGAGTCGCTCCAGGTCTGCCGCTACCTGCCGATCGACACCCTCCTCCAATTGCAACTCGTAGGCCCGCCCCCATCCGTCCTGCGGCGTGCCCGGCGTGCTGACCCAGTGCGGCGCCTCGATCGCCTGCTGCACGTTCATGTCGAAGTCGAGCAGGTTCGTCAGCACCTGGGTGTTCCACTGGACCTGGTTGTCGCCGCCGGGCGTGTTGCCAACCAGCACCAGTTCGTCGCCATCAGTCACGATGTATGTGTTTAGCGTGTGCATCGTGCGCTTGCCCGGCTCGATGCGGTTCGGATGAGCGTCGTCGATCGCGAAGCCGTAGCCGCGGTTCGTCAGCACGATGCCGGTGCCCGGCACAGTCACGCCACTGCCGAAGCCGGAGTAGAGCGTGTGGATGAACGACGCGGCGTTGCCCTGGCCGTCGACGACGACGAACGAGGTCGTGTCGGCCGGCACGGCGCGCGGCATGCCGGCCGGCACCTGGCTGGCGGCCTGCTCCGGATTGAATGCTCGCCAGCGCTCGCGGGCGTAGTCCTTACCGATCAACTCGGCTGTCGGCGCGTCCACGAAGCGCGGGTCGCCCATGTAGGCAAGTCGGTCGGCAAAGACCAGCTTCTTGGCCTCGACCATGCGGTGGATCGTCGCGGCACTGTTGAAGCCAAGGCCACGCAGATCCTCCTGCTCCAGCATGTTGAGCATCGCCAGCAACAGGTAGCCCTGGCTGGGCGGCTTCGTCTCATGGATCGTCAGCCCACGATAGGTCGTGCTGATCGGCTCGTAGACCTCGGTCGCGTGCGCCGCCAGATCGGCCTCGGTCAGGAAGCCGCCGCGCTCCTGGACGTAGGCGACGATGCGCCGGCCAAGCTCACCCTGGTAGTAGGCGTCGCGCCCGCCCTCGGCGATCTGGCGCAGGCTGCGCGCGTAGTCCAGCTGCACCAGGAGCTCGCCCGCGCCTGGCGCGCGGCCGCCGGGCGCGTAGATGGCCGCCCACGGCGCCTCGTGGCCGACATCCCGGACGCCGCTGGCGATGCCGTCAGCGACGCGCTCGTGGACCGGATGCCCCTGCTCGGCATAGCGAATCGCGTCCTCGAACAGCCCCGCCCAGGGCAGCGCGCCGAAGCGGCTGTGCAACTCCCAGTAGCCATGCACCGCGCCGGGCACCGTCACCGTCTCCGGCCCGCGCTGGGGCATCACCTGGAACCCGCGCCGCCGCATCTCCGCCACGCTCGCCTGGCTGCCGGCGGCGCCGTTGCCGTTGAAGCCGGTGATGCGCCGCGTTCCAGCCTCATAGTAGAGGCAGAACATGTCGCCGCCGATGCTGTTGCTGCCACACAGCGTCACGCCGCAGACCGCCGCGGCGGCGATGGCGGCGTCGGCGGCCGTGCCGCCCGCGCGCAGCACGCGCACACCGGCCGCTGTGACCAGTGGGTGCGCGCTGGCGATCATGCCCCCACGCGCCATGACGACGCCACGATGCTGCGGGTACCGGTCGCGTGCCATGCTGTCGTCCTCCTGGTCAGCCATCACTGGGCCAGTGGGCCGGCCCGTAGGGGCAGCCCTTGTGGCTGCCCGGTTCCCCACCGTCGCCAACGACCGCGCCGCGAGCCGGCCCGGATCGCGGTGCGACACGGCGGCGTCCGGTGCGAGGCGACGCCCGATGCTATCATGACCGCCAGCGGCATGCCACCAGCGCCGAGGAGGAAGTGTGCGCGTTCTCGTCGCCGGCGGTGCCGGCTACATCGGCAGCATCACCGTCGAGCAACTCATCCTCGCCGGCCATCACGTCGTCGTCGTCGACAGCCTGCGCCTGGGCCGGCGCGGCGCGGTTCACCCGGCCGCCACGTTCGTCCAGGCCGACTTGCACGACACGGTGCGGCTGACCGACACGCTGCGCGACCACGGTGTCGAGGCGGTCATGGACTTTGCCGCCGACAGCCTGGTCGGTCAGTCGATGCAGCAGCCGGAGCAGTATTTCCACAACAACGTCGGCGGCACCCTCTCCCTACTGCGCGCCATGCTCGCGGCCGGTGTGCGCCGCTTCGTCTTTTCTTCCACCGCCGCCGTCTACGGCATCCCCGACCACGATCCCATCCCGGAGAGCGCCCCGCTCCGCCCGATCAACCCCTACGGCGAGTCGAAGCTGATGGTCGAAACGATGCTGCGCTGGTTCGACCAGCTCCACGGCCTGCGCTCGGCCTGCCTGCGCTACTTCAACGCCTGCGGCGCCTCTGACCGCTTCGGTGAGGATCACCGGCCGGAGAGTCACCTCATCCCGCTCGTGTTGCAAGTCGCGCTCGGCCAGCGCGAGCACGTCGCCATCTACGGGACCGACTACCCCACGCCGGACAGCACCTGCATTCGCGATTATGTCCACGTGATTGATCTGGCCCAGGCACACATCCAGGCGCTCGACGCCCTGGCCGAGCGCAGCGTTACCTACAATCTCGGCAGCAGCCACGGCTACTCGGTGCGCGAGATCATCGACGCCTGCCGCCGCGTCACCGGCCACCCGATCCCGGCGGTCGAAGGTCCGCGCCGGGCCGGTGACCCACCCCGGCTGGTAGCCGACTCGGCGCGCATCCGCGCCGACCTGGGCTGGCAACCCCGCTTCACCGACCTGGATGAGGTCGTCGCCACCGCCTGGCGCTGGCACCAGGCCCATCCGCGCGGCTACCCCGCCTGACTCAAGATCACGCTGCCCTGGCTCGGTAACATGACAGCGCGACAAGGTAATGAGCCACGAGGACGGCCCGAATGAACGGCGTCACACGGACGGGATCGGCCCCGGAGCTGCCCATCTGGGAAACAGGGCGCAACGTCATCGCCCGCACCGTCACCCAGCGCGTCACCACCGCCGAAGCCCTCATCGCACTCACGTGTCTCTACCCCGTCATCGAGGGCTGACGAGCCGGCCAAAGCTCGGTTTCAGGCCCGGTATTCGACGCAAAGGAGCGCCACAGGGCACGGCGCATCGCACCTTGTCGCGTGGCAGGCCGGTCAGTTAGCGGAATCGAGCGACGACAGCGCCGCCGCCAGGTCGGTCGGGAAGCGCGCCTGGAGCCACGCGGTAGTGACCGCCGGATAGCGGTAGTCCCGGCCGTCGAAGGTGATGTAGGCGCCGGTGCGGATGTCGGCGCGCAGCCGCGCCTCAATTGGATAGTAGCGATTGTTGGCGTCGATCAGGCGGTTCAGGTCCGTCAGGTCGAGGTCGGTGAGCCACGCCTGCCAGGCGCTCGCGAAGCGGTCGGGCCGCCCCCGGTGCTGGTCGGCCAGTCCACGCCAGATATGGCGGGCGGAGAGCAGCAGGCGGTCGAGGGTCGCCTCGATGCGGCGGCGGCGGGTGGCGTAGCGCGGCGGACCACTGACGATGGCCCGCGAGATCTCCTCAGGCGCGACCGTGAACGGCATGGCGAGCGGCTCGATCGGCGTGCCGAGTCGGCCGCTCGCCTCCAGGTCGGCCAGGAGCCGGCGCTCGCGCAGGTCCATGCCCGGCGTGAGCCGCTCAGCCAGATCGTCCATCTCGTCGGCCATGTCGCTGCCCTCGTGCTGTGGTCGGCGGCGCGGGCCTCCAACTCGCGTCGATAGTGTAGCGCGGTGACGTCGCCTCAGCCGGCCAGGCGCCGGAGCACGTCGGTCAGCACGGCGATCGACCGGAGATACTCCGACACCAGGACATGCTCGTCGGGCGTGTGGTCGAGCGACGAGTCACCCGGACCGTAGGCGACGCACGGGCAGCCCCAGATGGGGGCGAGGATGTTCATGTCGGCCGTGCCCGTCTTCAGCTTGAAGCTCGGCTCCCCGCCATGGGCGCGGATCGCCGGCAGGAAGGCGCGCACCAGCGCATTGCTCTTATCGCCGCGGTAGGGTGGCTCCGACCCGCTCAGGTAGACGGCGTGTGGCGCGGCCAGCGCCTCGGTGAGCGCGCCGACCTCGTCCGGAGTCACGCCCACCGGAATGCGAAAGCCGATTGCCAGTCGCGCCTCATCGACGAAGCCATCGCTGTCGGTCGTGAACGCGCGCAGCACCGGCGTGAGCTGGTCGAACAGGCGCTTGCCATCGTTGCGGGCGGCGCAGGCGGTGGCGATGGCGGTCCACACACCGACGCCCACCTCAGCGACTGAGCCAGCCGGGCCGGCCGAGTGGCCCGTCGTCTGGCGGACGACGATCTCGGCGCGCAGGCTGCCTTTGTAGCCAAGGGTGATCGCCGACCAGCCGCTCGGCTCGCCAATGATCAGCGCATCCGGCGGCGCCGGCCAGGTCGCGGCCAGGTGCCGCGCGCCGGGCGACTGCGCCTCCTCGCCCACCGCACCGACGATGATCAGGCGCAAGCCCGGCGCGATGGCCCGCAGCGCGGCGACAATGAAGGCGCACATCGGCCCCTTGGCGTCGACGGCGCCGCGCCCGTACAGCCGGTCGCCGTCGCGCCGCACGGCGATCTCACCCGCGACGGTGTCGATGTGACCGACGAGCATGACCTGGCGTGGCCCAGCGCCGACCGTGCCGATGACGTTGCCGATGGTGTCCCGCGTCACGGCCATGCCGCCGGCGGCCAGCGCCGCGCCAAGGAACGCGGCGACCTCGGCCTCCGCGCCGCTGGGGCTGAACCGCTCCAGCGCGCCCGTCAGCAACGCCACTGCCTGGGTGTCGTCCATCCCGCTCATCGGGGTCAGCCGCCCCGCATCGGGATCGATAGTGGGCGACCGGAGCAACGAGCACGGCGCGGTCGATTCGCTGTCACTGCGCCACCTCGCCACGGGCGACGGCGACCAGGTAATCGACCACCCGACCGGGGATATTCACGCCGGTGGTGTGGATGCTGTTGCGGAACTCCATGCCATAGTTGACCTCGTTGACCAGCAGCCCGCGCGCGCTCTCCAGAATGTCGATGGCCACGACCCCGCCGCCAACCGCGCGTGCCGCCGCGCGCGACAGCCGGTCGATCTCCGGCGTGACCGGGCAGTTGCTGGCCGCGCCGCCGCGGGCGGTGTTGGTGATCCAGTGCGCCGACGTCCGATAAATGGCGCAGATCGTCTCGTCGCCGACGACGAACGAGCGGATGTCGCGCCCACCCGGTTTCTCGATGAACTCCTGAATGTAGTACGTCGCGTGGTTGAACGAGCCGAGCACGTCCTTGTGCTCGACGATCGCCTCGGCGGCGTGGCGATCGTTGACGCGCGCCAGCAGTCGGCCCCAGGAGCCGACCGGTGGCTTGAGTACGACCGGGTAGCCCATCCGCTCGATGGCGTCGAGCGCCGCCTCCGGGCTGAAGGCGAGCATTGTCTGCGGCTGCGGCACGCCGGCAGCCTCCAGCGCAGCGGTCGTCAGGACCTTGCTGCCGCAGGTCTCGGCGACGGCGTAGCGGTTGACAACCGGGATGCCCCATACCTCGAAGACGCGGATGGCGTTGAGCGAGCGGTAGTGGCTGATGCAGCGCTCCAGGACGGCATCGTAATCGAGCGACTTCGTCTGAAGGTCGACCGACAGCTCGCGCAGGTCGATCCGGTCGTAGGCGATGCCGCGCCGCTCGAACTCATCGAACAACAGCTTCTCCTCGGCCCGCATCCGCTCCAGCAACACTGCCAGCCGCATCCCCTCGCCTCCTCCATCGGGCCGCGCCATCGGACACACCGCGCCCACGCCCGTGCAGGAACGGGCAATCGCGTGTCACCCGCTATTGTAGCGCCGGGGCCGGGGCCGTGCGTGCCCACCGCGCAGGCCGGCGGCAGCCCGCGCCGCCGTCGCGTACACTACAGGCTGGCTGGGGGCGGCGGCGTCCGGCCGCGTGGCGCACGATGGGGCGGCAATGCCGGCGACGCGTCAGCAGCGAGTCGATCCAGCCTCCGTCCTCGGCTTCCCGATCGGCGCCGATCGGCGTCTGCCGCGCTGGCGGGCGATCTGCGACTACTTCACCCGGCTGGAGGCGGCCAGCGACCGCGTGCGCGTCGACGAATTGGGGCGCGGCACCCAGGGCGCGCCGCTGCTGCTGGCGACGATCGCCGCGCCCGAGACGCTCGCCCGGCTGGAGCACTATCGCGCCCTGCAGCAGCAGCTGGCCGACCCGCGCCGGTACCCGGCCGGCGCCGCCGAGGCGCTCATCGCCGAAGGCAAGACCGTCGTGCTGCTCACCTGCGGCATTCATGCCTCCGAGGTCGGCGCGACGCTCATGTCGCTGGAGCTGGCGCACGACCTGGCGACGCGCGACGACACCGAGACGCGGCGGATTCTCGACAACGTCATCCTGCTGCTGATGCCGTCACTCAACCCCGATGGCCATGATCTGGTCGCTGCCTGGTACAGCCGGACGCTGGGCACGCCCTGGGAGGGGTCGGCGCAGCCCGGCATCTACCACCCCTACGCCGGCCACGACCTGAATCGGGACTGGTTCATGCTGACCCAGGCCGAGACGCGCCTGGTCGTGGAGCAGGTCCACAACGCCTGGTGGCCGCACATCGTCTACGACCTGCACCAGATGGGCCACGACGG
>JADLAZ010000139.1 GCA_020849725.1 Chloroflexota bacterium | reverse complement strand
TGTTGATGATGTGCGACATGTGCGCGCTGGAGCGCGGGCTGGCCGCCGGGGAGCCGCGCTGGTGCGACGCCCAGGGCATGGGCCGCACCGAGCCGGGCGAGTGCCACGTGGTCGATACCGTCGCCGGTGTGGCCGTCGGCTGCTTCCCCGACCTCTATGCGGCGCTGGCGGGGAATATGCCGGATCAGGTGATTACTTTGTAGCTGCTATCCAGTAACCTCTAGAAACCGAGTTTTTTCGGAAAAACCCGGTTTCTAATCCGCGAAATCCGCGAAATCTGCGGATTCTTCTTGAGGCCCAACCATGCCCATGACCCGCGAAAAACAGGAACGACTGAGCGAAGACATCCACCTGCTGGGCGACATACTCGGCCATGTCATCCGGCGACAGGCCGGGATCGAGATATTCGAGCTGGAGGAGCGTATCCGCGCCCTGGCCAAGACCCGCCGCATCGAGAGCGACCCGGCCATCGACACCCGGCTGGCCTATGTCGTCGGCCGTCTCGATCCCGCCGAGGCCGAACTCGTCGCCCGCAGCTTCACCACCTACTTCGAGCTGGTCAATCTGGCCGAGGAGCAACATCGCGTCCGTGTTCTGCGCGAGCGCGAGCGCGACGCCCACCCGCAGCCCCTGTCGGAATCGGTGGCCGGGGCCGTCGCCGCGCTATGGAAGGCCGGGGTCGATGAGTTCGAGATGCGCCGCCTGCTCAACCGGCTGGACATCGAGCTGGTCTTCACCGCCCACCCCACCCAGGCCAAGCGCCGCACCGTCCTCTCCAAGCTGCGCCATGTCGCCGCCGCGCTGACCGAGCTTGACGTGCGCGACCTGCTGCCCTCGGAGCGCCGGGCGCTGGTCGATCGGATCACGGCCGAGGTAACCCTGCTCTGGGTGACCGACCGCAGCCGCACCACCCGGCCGACCGTTACCGACGAGGTGCGCACCGGCCTGTTCTACTTCGACACGACCCTCTGGGACGTGGTGCCCGATATTTACCGCGACATGGCCGCCGCGCTGGCCCGTCACTACCCCGGCCTGCGCCCGCCCGATCGCTTCCTGACTTATGGTTCGTGGATCGGCGGCGACCGGGACGGCAACCCCAATGTCACCGCCGGGGTGACGGCCGAGACGCTGCGGCTCCATCGCGGGCTGGCGCTGGAGAAACACCGCGCCGCCGCCCGCCGTCTCGACCGCGCCCTGAGCATTTCCAACCACCTGACCGACGTGCCCGAAGCCGTCACCGACGCCGTGGCCGCCTGGGGCGAGCCGGAAGGCCACCTGGCTTTTCTCCACAACCGCTATCCTCACGAGACCTACCGCCACCTGTCGGCCCAATTGGGCGCGGACCTGGCCGAGGCTTCGGCCGGTGATATGCTCGCCCGCCTGCGCGGCGAGGAGTTGCCGCCGCTGCGCATGCGCACCATGGACAACCTGCTGGAGCCGCTGGCGCTGATGGACCGCTCGCTGCGGGCGACGCACATGGCCGAGATCGCCGACGCCGACCTGGAACAAAGCCTGCTCCAGGCGCGCATCTTTGGTCTTCACGCCGCCCGTCTCGATCTGCGGCAATACAGCGACTACAACACGGCCGTCCTCGACGAACTATTCGGCCGCCTGGGCTGGTTCAGCGGCTTCGGCGCGATGGATGGCCCTGCCCGCGCCGCCATGCTGACCGACGCGCTGGCCCGCCCCATCCCCGACCTGAGCGGCTTCGACGGCCTGTCGGCCGAGGCGGCCGAGACGCTGGCCCTGTTCCGCGTCGTCAAGCGCGCCGTCGATTACTACGGGCCGGAGCTATTCGGCCCCTATGTCGTCAGTATGACCCATGGGCCGGAGGATATCCTGGCTCCCCTGCTGCTGGCTCGCTGGCATGGCCTCTGCCTGCGCGACGACGGCCGGCCGGAGGGGCTAACCTTCGCGCCGCTGTTCGAGACGCGGGACGACCTGCGCGCCGCGCCCGATGTGATGGCCGCGCTCTTCGCCCATCCCGGCTACGCGCCCCACCTGGCCCGCGCCGGTCGCCGCCAGACGATCATGATCGGCTACTCCGACAGCAACAAGGACGCGGGCTATCTGGCCGCCAACTGGGAGCTGTATCAGGGGCAGGACGCGCTGGCCCGGGCGTGTGCCGGCCACGATGTGGTGATGACCCTGTTCCACGGCCGCGGCGGCTCCATCGCTCGCGGCGGCGGCCCGGCCAACCGCTCCATCCTGGCCCAGCCGCCTGGCTCCGTCGGCGGCCGCATCCGTATCACCGAGCAGGGCGAGGTCATCACCGACCGCTATAGCCACCCGGCCATCGCCAACCGCCACCTGCAGCAGGTCGTCCACGCCGTGCTCATGTCCGGCGCACCGGAGCAATATCGCCTGCTGCCCCGACCGAAGCCGGATTGGTCGGCGGCCATGGACGAACTGGCGGCCACGTCCTACCGCGCCTATCGCGCCCTCATCTACGAGACGCCCGAACTGCTCACCTACTGGAGTCAGGCCACGCCGATGGATGAGATCAGCCAGATGCGCATCGGCTCGCGGCCGTCGCGCCGGACGGGTGCGGTTACCTTCGACAGCCTGCGGGCCATCCCCTGGGGCTTTAGCTGGATGCAGTGCCGCCACGTGCTGCCCGGCTGGTACGGCGTGGGCGAGGCGCTGGCTGAATATAGCCGCACACCGGAGAGGCTGGCCCTGTTACAGGAGATGTATCGCGACTGGTCGTTCTTCCGCAACCTGCTCGACAATTCGCAGGTGTCAATGTCCCAGGCCGACATGGGCATCGCCGGACTATATGCCGGGCTGGTCGAGGATGCGCGCGTGCGCGACCTCATCTTCGACCAGGTGGAGGCGGGCTTCAACCGGACACGCGAAGCGATCCTGCTGACCACCGGCGGCCGCGAGTTACTCGACAACGACCCGGTGCTGCAACGCTCCGTCCGCCGTCGCAACCCCTACATCGATCCGCTCAACTTCATCCAGGTCAG
>JADLAZ010000138.1 GCA_020849725.1 Chloroflexota bacterium | reverse complement strand
GGCCTGCTCGTTCATCGCTTGCTCCTGGTCGATGCAATCGTCATCCGACCACGAAGCCGGATGCGCCTTGTCGCGACACCGGCCGCGGGCCGGCGGCTGCCGCCAGCAGCCGGGGATGAGCCGCGTCACACGCGGCGCCACCGCTCTCCTAACGCACGCCTGGGCCGGTTGGTCCTGTCACAGGCAGGAGCCGGGTCGGCGTCTCGACACTGTATACGCCGCCGCGCGAAAATCAACTCCCTGACGCCGCCGGCGCGGCCGCCCGATGGGCCTGACGGCTGATCTCGTAGACCTCCTCGTAGCGCTGGGCCGAGCGTTCCCAGGTGAACTCCTGGCGCATGGCGCGCCGCACGATCGCCTGCCAACGCTTGGGCTGACGAAAAATCGCCACCGCTCGATCGACCGCATCGAGCAAGGCATCGACGGTGGAGGGACCGAAGACGAAGCCGGTACCCGCGGCCGGATCGGCGTCGGCGTCGACGACGGTGTCGGCCAGTCCGCCGGTGGCGCGCACGATCGGGATGCTGCCGTAGCGCATCGCCAGCAGTTGCCCCAGGCCGCCCGGCTCGAAGCGTGACGGCATCAGGAACAGGTCGGAGCCGCCATAGACAAGCTGCGCCACCGGCGCATCGAAGCCGAAGCGAACGCCGACCTGGGCCGGATAGCGCCGCGCGGCCGCCTGCCACAGCTGGTGGTATCTCGCCTCGCCGGCGCCCAGCACGGCGATTTGCACGTCGAGTGCGACCAGTTGGTCCAGCGCTGCGGCGATGAGGTCGAAGCCTTTCTGATCGGTCAGGCGGGAGACGATGCCGATGAGCGGTACATCGCGCGCCGGCAGATCGAAGAAGGCCCGCAACTGGCGGGTATTCGACGCGCGCGCCGGCAGGTGGGCGGCGTCGAATGGGGCGGCCAGCCGCTGATCGGTGACCGGGTCATAGGCCACGCGATCGATGCCGTTGAGAATGCCGCGCAGCCGGTGCGCCCGCGACCGCAGCACGTCGTCCAGCCCTTCGCCGTACTCCGGCGTCAGGATCTCCCGCGCGTAGGTCGGGCTGACCGCCGTGATCATGTCGGCATAGCTCAAGCCGCGGGCCAGCAGATTGACCTGACCGTTGAACCGGTGCTGCTCGATGCCGAGCAGGCCGCCCCATTCGACGCCGAGCAGCCCGATCGTGGCCGGGGTCGTCCAGCCTTGGTAGGCCAGGTTGTGGATGGTGAGAACACTGCCGGTGGCAGTCCAGTGCGGCGTGAAGCGGCCAACGACGGCCAGCCAGTTGACCGCGCCGGCGGTGTGCCAGTCGTGGGCGTGCAGCACATCTGGGCGCCAGCCGGCGCGCTCGACCGCCGCCAGGCCGATGCGGCTGAAGAAGACGTAGCGGGCGATGTCGTCTGGCTCGGTGTAGAGCGCCGGCCGGTCGAAGTAGTCGGGCGACACCAGCAGCGCCAGCGTCAGCCGCTCGGCCAGCGGCATGGTCAGCAGTTCGACATGGCGCGGCTGCCAGTCGAAATCGACCCGGAACGACGGTATGGCCGGCGCGGCGGCACCCGTGGCGCGGGCGACGGCGGGGTGGCGCGGTATCAGCAGCCAGACGTCATGACCGAGCGCCGCCAGCGCGTGCGGCAGTGCGCCGGCGACATCGCCCAGCCCACCCACCTTGGCAAATGGCGCCGCCTCAGCGGCCATGAACAGGATGCGCACGTGTTCTCCAGGAGGGCCAGTAGGCGGAGTAGAACGAGTAGAACCAGGACGCAGCGTACTCCGATGGCTCCGCCGCCGCGGCTACACCAGCGCGGTGATCGTGCTGTCGACGGAGTCGCCGCTGGGGATGTCGAGACTGGGGAAGTCGTCGAGCTGGGTGGCGACGCCGATGCGGCAATTGCGGCCGATCTGGACGCCGGCCGGCAGGCGGGCGCGCTTGCCGACGATGGTCAGGCCGGTGTTGAGTCGGTTCGGCTCTAGCCAGTTGGGCGCGTTGTCGTCGCCGACGCCGAGATGGCTGCCGGGGCCGATGACGACTTCCTTGTCGATGATGCAGCGGTCGATGACGCTGCCCTCACCGATGATCGTGTCGTTCATGATGATTGAGTCGCGCACGACGGCGCCCTCGCGCACGATGACGCCCGGCGACAGGACCGAGTGGACGACGCTGCCGCGGATGATGATGCAGCCGTTCGACAGCAGGCTGCGCTCGACGTGCGAGCCTTCCATGACCTTGACCGGCGGCCGCTCCTCGGAGCGCGTGTGGATGACCCAATCCGGGTCGTACAGGTTGAGGTTGGGCAGGTCGGCCAGCAGCTCCATGTTTGATTCCCAGTACGACTGGAGCGTGCCGACATCCTGCCAGTAGCCGTGGAAGCGGTAGGCGTAGAGCCGGGCATCGCTGCTGATCAGCCACGGAATGACCGACTGGCCAAAGTCGAGCCGCTCGCGCTTGTCGGATTCCTCACTCAGACTGTCGATCAGCACGCGCTTGTTGAAGATGTAGATGCCCATGGAGGCGAGCGTGCTGGGCGGCTCTTTCGGCTTCTCCCAGAAGCGCAGGATGCGATCGTCGTCATCGATCTCCATGATGCCGAAGCGGCTGGCGTCGCCGAATGGCACCTCCTGGACGGCGACGGTGACGTCGGCGCCCTTGGCCTGGTGAAACGCGATCATCTCGCGGTAGTCCTGCCGGTAGATGTGGTCGCCGGACAGGATCAGGATCAGGTCGGCTTTTTGCTCTTCGACATACCAGAGGTTGTGATAGAAGGCGTCGGCGGTGCCGCGGTACCAGTCGGAGCGGGCATGACCCAGGTAGGGTTGCAGCAGCCGCACGCCGCCGCCGCCAGCGTCGCGGTCCAGATCCCACGGCCGGCCGGTGCCGATGTGCTGGTTGAGCGAGTGTGGCCGGTACTGAGTCAGAACGGCGATGTTGTAGACGCCGGAGTTGACGCAGTTGCTGAGTGCGAAGTCGATGATGCGGTACTTGCCGCCGAAGGGAACGGCCGGCTTGGCTCGCTGGCGCGAGAGGACGCTCAGCCGCTCGCCCTGACCGCCGGCCAGGATCATTGCCACCGTGCGTGGAGCGATCATCGGACGCCTTCCTTCTGCCAGGGAACCGCCAGAGAGAACCGGGCCTGGGTCTCAGGGGCGCTGAACCAGGATCTGGTCGCCGTCGACGCGAACCGCGTAGGTGGGCACGCCCGTGCGCGGGGGGCCGGCGATGACCGCACCGGTGCGCACGTCGAACACGCCGTGATGCCAGGGGCAGGTCACCCGACCGCCGTCGAGCGTGCCCTCGGCCAGGGGACCGTTGCGGTGGGAGCAGACGTTGCTGAAGGCGCAGATCTCACCGTCGACGTTGGCCAGGGCGATGGTGTGATTGTCGACCTCGACCATCGTCATCGTACCTGGCGCGATGGCGGCCAGCATTGCGACGGGCACGAAGTCGTCGCTCGCGCCGGCGCTGCCGGCGGCTGGCTCGGCGTCGGCGCGGCGCCTGGCGAACTCGCGCGATAGGAACAGGCCGGCGACGCCGAGCAGCGTCAGCAGCACGGCGATGGCCGGCGGCCGGCGCTGACCCAGGGCCGGCCCGCTGCGCCGCCCGACGCTGAGGGCGAAGACGACTGGCAGGGCATCGTTCAGCCAATCGTGCAGGTGAACCAGATCCTGCTGCCCGAGCGGCAGGGTCGGGTCGGTGGGACGCGCGGGCCGGACGAGATGCAGCCCAACGGCGCCGGCGACGCCGGCAAGCTGCGCGAGCCAGGCCAGCCGGACGAGCGCGCGGCGGCCGGTGGCGACGGCCAGCAGATCGGCCAGGCTGCTGAGCAGCCAGAGGCCAGTGGGCAGGTGGGCGATGATGAAGCCGGCGCGGCTAGCGCGGAGCCGGTCGCCGAGCGCGGTGCTGACCAAGCAATGCTCCCTTGCCGTGGACGATCCATGGTGACCCGCGGGACGCCACGCGTCCGGGCGCGATTATAGCAGGATGCTGCCCGTCACCGATCATCTGGACGTTACCAGCGAGTCGCCTGGCCGATTATCTGCTGATCGGCCTGGCCGGGTCAGTTTCCGCGCCACCAGCGGCGGCCGACCAGCCAGCCCGCGACGCGCTCGGTGATGACCGTGCATAGACCAAGAAGCAGCATCAGAACCAGCGGCCAGAGCAGCAGGGCAATCTCCATCAGTCCCGCCATGGTGGTGTCGCGGCGCGACACTGAGCGTGTTCCGGTGGCCGGGGGTGGCCGGGGCTACAGCGCGCCGGCGGCGCGCAAGCCGGCGATGGCGGCGGCGTCGTAGCCGAGCTCGGCCAGCACCTCGTCGGTGTGCTGGCCGAGCGTCGGTGGGGGCCGCCGGATCGTGCAGGCGCCGCTATGGAGGCGGTAGGGGAAGCCGGTCTGACCGATCTCGCCGGCGGTCGGGTGTTGCACGCGCTGCTCCAGCGCCAGGTGCTGCGTCTGCGGGTCGGCGAAGACCTGGGCCAGGTCGTAGATGGGACCGCACGGCACGCCGACCGCCTCCAGCGCCGTCACGATCGTGGCCGTGTCCATCGTCGCGAAGCGCGCTTCGATGATCGCTTCCAGCGCCGGGCGGTTGGCGCGGCGGTCGCGGTTGGTGCGAAAGCGCTCGTCGTCGGCCAGCGCGGTCAGGTCGAGCGCGGCGCAGAAGCGCTGCCAGAGGCCATCGTTGCCGACGGCGACGTTGACGTAGCCGTCGCGGGTGGGGTAGGTCGCGTAGGGGGTGATGATCGCGTGCTTGTTGCCCTCGCGGTGCGGTGGCTGGCCGGTGGCGAAGTAGGTGCCGGCGAAGTAGGTCAACAGCGCCACCTCCGCGCCGAGCATCGAGGTGTCGATGCGCTGGCCCTGGCCGGTGCGCTCGCGCTGGTAGAGGGCGCTGACGACGGCGTAGGCGGCGAACATGCCGGCGGTGATATCGGCGATCGGCACGCCCATCTTCGTCGGCGGACCGGCCTCATCGCCGGTGATGCTCATCAGGCCGCTCATGCCCTGGACGATCAGGTCGTAGGCGGTCTTGTCGCGGCCGGGGCCGGTCTGGCCGAAGCCAGTGATCGAGCAATAGATGAGGCGTGGGTTGCGGGCGCGCACCGCCTCGGGGCCGAGGCCGAGCCGGTCCATCGCGCCGGGGCTGAAGTTCTCGACCAGCACATCGGCCCACTCGATGAGGCGCCAGGCGACGGCGCGGCCCTCGTCGCCGCGCAGATTGAGGGTCAGGCTGCGCTTGTTGCGGTTGACGCTCATGAAGTAGCTGCTCTCGCCGGCGACGAACGGCGGCCCCCAGCCGCGGGCCTCATCGCCCTTGCCGGGCAGCTCGACCTTGACGATGTCGGCGCCCATGTCGCCGAGCATCAGCGTGCAGAACGGGCCGGTCATCGCCCGCGTCAGGTCGAGGACGCGCACGCCGTCGAGGGGTTGGGTCATGGTGCCTCCTGGGTGCTGGGTGCTGGGTGCTGGGGGGTGAGTCCTGGGTTCCGGGCGGATGACCACGCCCAGTCAGAGCATCATCATATGAAGCAGGGCAGTTGACAACGGCTGCCTGGCCAGCAGGGGGCGGCGCTCACCGGCGCCTGGACCTCGCTTGCGTCGGGGGGACGAGTGGACGGAGTGGACGCAGTAGGCGGGGATGACCGGCGCGACCCATCGATAGCCCACCACTCAGCTTGACAGCTGTGCCCGGCCCGCGTACCCTTCACGTCATCATGACACGAACCGGCTGGGGTGGGTCAGGCGGGTAGGGGCGCCGGTCATGCGCGACGAGCCAACTGACCAGGCACAGGACGAGCGGCCGCGCGTGTCGGTCGATGTCGTGCTATTCACGCTGGCTGGGCGGGCGCGGGCCGGGCAGCCGGGGTTGCAGGCGCTGCTCGTGCGGCGCGACCGGCCGCCGTTCGCCGGTTGCTGGTCGCTGCCCGGCCGTTTGATCGAGGCCGGCGAGAGCCTGGAGGCGGCCGCCCAGCAGGTCATCCACGACCGGGCTGCCGCCGAGGGGATCTACCTGGAGCAACTCTACACCTTCGGTGAGCCGGGGCGCGACCCGCGCGGACGGGTTATCACCGTCGCCTACTACGCGCTCGTGCGCGCCGATCAGGTCCATGTGCCGGCGGCGAGTGACCGGGCCAGTGTTGCCTGGTTCCCGGCCGATGCGCCGCCGCCGCTGGCCTTCGATCACGGCCACATCCTCGCCTACGCCCGCGCCCGGCTGCGCAACAAGATCGAGTACACCGACATGGCCTTCCAGTTCCTGCCGGACCGCTTCACTCTGACGCACTTGCGCCAGGTCTACGAGGCAGTGCTGGACGAGCCGATCGACAAGCGCAACTTCAATCGCAAGGTGCTGGGCAGCGGGCTCCTGGTCGAGACCGGCCGGCAGCAGGCCGGACAGGCCCACCGGCCGGCGATGCTGTACAGCTTCGTCCGCCACTCGCCGGATGGGGTGGCGGGCTTCGGCCAACGAGCGCCGGGAGCGAGCGAAACGCCAACTGACGCCGCCACAGCCGTGGTAAGGAAGGAAGGTGGATGATGAGCATCCCGCAGACCCCGCCGGGCAGTGGCCTGCTGCTGGTCGACGTGCAGGTGGACTTCTGCCCCGGCGGCGCGCTGGCTGTCGCCGAGGGCGATCGGGTCGTGCCGGTGCTGAACGCCTGGACGCGGGCCTTTCTGGCCGCTGGCCGGCCAGTCTACGCCTCGCGCGACTGGCACCCGGCCGCCTCGGCGCACTTCGTTGCTGGCGGCGGGACGTGGCCGCCGCACTGCGTGCAAGGCACGCCCGGTGCGACTTTTCACCCGGCGCTGGATGTGCCGGCCGGCGTAGCCGTGCTGTCGAAGGGAATGGATCCGGCCGAGTCGGGCGGCTACTCGGCCTTCGAGGCGATCGACGACCAGGGCAACACGCTCATGGACCGACTGCGCCGCGACGGCGTGCGGCGCCTCTACGTTGGCGGGCTGGCGACCGACTACTGCGTGCGCGCCTCGGTGCTGGATGCTCGCGCCGCCGGCCTGACCGTCACGGTCATTCGGGACGCGATTCGCGGTGTCGAGGTCCAACCGGGCGATTCGGCGCGGGCCCTGGCCGAGATGGCGGCGGCCGGCGCGGTGCTGGACACGTAAGGAGCGCCGGGCGCTGGCGAGCGCCTCGTTGATAGCGGCTGGTGTAGGGGCGCTTCGCGAAGCGCCCCTACTGACCACCGGGCAGCCACAAGGACGGCCCCTACTCACCGGCGATTGTTCTCCTGACCCACTAGCAACTAGCAACGAGAACTATGAGCATCTTCAACGAGCAACGGCTGCCACTTGAGATCTTCCAGCTCGATGTCGAGCGGATGCGGCGTGGCTGGTACACCGATCAGTATTTCATCAACATCGCCGAGATGCTGACGGCGCTGGCGGCTGAAGATTACCATTTCAGCGGCGATGCGCCGGCGCTGGCCGACCCAGCCCTGGCGCAGGCGGTCGCGGTCGGCGACATCGAGGTGGAGATGCAGATCTTCCACCGACGCCAGCCATTCGCGGTCGTGGCCGGTGTCGATGAGGCGATCGCCATCTTGCGCGCCTGCGCCGGCTATGTGGACGCGGCGGGTGCGTTCGTCAGCACCTTCGATCGTCTGACGGTCGAGGCTGTCCACGACGGCGCCCTGGTGCCGCACGGCGGTGACCCACTGGTGGTGACGCCGGTGCTGCGCGTGCGCGGTCGCTACCGGGACTTCGCGCTGCTGGAGACGCCGATCCTGGGCGCGCTGGCCGAGGCCAGCCGGGTAGCGACGAATGTCCATCAGGTGCTGACGGCGGCGCGGGGCAAGGACATCCTGTTCTTTCCGGCGCGGTTCACCCACTACAAACTGCAGGCGCTGCACGGCTACGCCTACTCGCTGGCGGTGGCCGCCTACAACCGGCAGAGCGGCAACCACAGCCGGATGCTCGTCTCGACCGAGGAGCAGGCTGCCTGGTGGGGCGGGCGGGCGGCTGGCACGGTGGCGCACGCCGCCATCGCCTGCTTCCTGGGCGACACGGCCGAGACGATGCTTCAGTTCGCCCGGCTACGCCCACCTGGCCTGCCACGCATCGCGCTGGTCGACTTCCACAACGATTGCGTCGGCGACACGCTGCGGGTGATGGAGCGATTGTTTGGCCGCTACCGCGATCTGGTCGATGCCGACCAGATCGACGAGGCCGAGCGCTACCGCCTCTACGCGGTGCGGCCGGACACCAGCGCCAGTCTGCGCGACATCAGCCTGGAGCCGAGCGACGATCCCGCCGCCGACCGCGGCGTCAACGCGCGGCTGATCCACACATTGCGGGCGGCCATCGACAGCGCCGCTGAGCGCTGGGCGCTGCCGCCAGCGTGGCAGGCGCCGGCGCGGGCCTGGTGCCGAGCGATCAAGATCGTGGCGACGGGCGGCTTCACGCCGGCCCGCATCGCCGCCTTCGAGCGAGAGGGCGTGCCGGCCGACATCTATGGCGTCGGCTCCTACCTGCTCAGCAAGAGCAGCCGCGATGGCACCTCGACCGATTTCACCGC
>JADLAZ010000137.1 GCA_020849725.1 Chloroflexota bacterium | reverse complement strand
GCTGATGCCGCCATCCTTCATTGGATCCTCGTACCAGAAGAAGTTGGCGTCGTCGCAGGCGCGGCCGACCTTGAGCGTGTCGCCGAAGGTGTTGTACTCGCAGGCCGGGTCGATCATCAGGTCCATGTCGTCGCCGACCGCCTCGCGCACCGCCAGCACCGTCGCTACCTCGCGGGAGATGTCAGGATCGCCCCAGCCGTGGATCTTGAAGGCAGGGTAGCCCATCTCCTTGCACTGGACGGCGAACTCGGCGAAGGCCTGTGGGCTGTTCAGGCCGCCCGGCACGTGGTCGGCGTGATAGGTGCTGGCGTAGCAGGGCAGGCTCGTCTTCCAGCCACCGAGCAGCTCCCAGATCGGGGCATTGTAGTACTTGCCGGCGATGTCCCACAGCACGATGTCGAGTGGCCCTTGGATCATGCGGTCGTGCTTGCGCAGGGCACGCTTGACGTCGTTGTAGATGAGTTCGCGCTGCAGTGCGCTCTTGCCGATCAGGTAGTGGGCGATCATCGGCAACTGGCCGTAGGTGCCGGGGTCACCACCGACGTACTCGCCGGTGATACCCTGGTCAGTCTCGATCTGGAGCAGATAGGCAGTCGTTTGCCGCCGCGCGCCCGGCTCGTAGACGGCGTTGAAACCGTTGTAGTCGGTGCCGCGATCGACGACCTCGTAGCGGAACTGATGAACGGCGATGCGGGTGATGCGGGGGGCTGCCATCGCTGATCTTCCTCCTGTTCGTGAGCGAGCCGTGCCGAAGGCCATGCCTAGCCTAGCATGAGTTATGCTTGCCGGCAGGCCCAACCGTGACCACCAGGAGCGAGCGATGGCAATTGGTGTGCGCCGGCCGGCGCCGCACCTGACCTGGGACGGCGCGGCATACTCCGCCTGGCTGAGGCCGGGTGAGCAGCTATTCTGCCGGCTACTCCCGCGACCAGCCGGCCACCGCGCTGAGGAGGAGCTGTGCCCGATCACCCGCTACCCGTGGCCGCAGACAAGAATCGCATCCGCGACCTGACCGCGGAGCTGGCCGCCATCGACGGCGTCACCGGCTTCGAGCAGCCGGTGGTCCGGCGGTTACTGGACCTGCTGCGCCCACTCGCCGACGAAATCACAGTTGATGCGTTCGGTAACATCATCGCCACGCGCCGTGGCGCCCAGGTGCGGCCGGCGCTGATGATCTCGGCCCACTCCGACGAGATTGGCGGCGTCGTGCGCTCGGTCGAGCCGAGTGGGCTGCTGCGCTTCGAGCGGCTCGGCATCGTGCCGGAGAGCGTACTGCTCGGCCGGCGCGTGCGCGTGCGCGGCCACCGTGGCGTCACCGGCATCCGCGCCGGCCACGTGCAGACGCCAGAAGAGCGCCTGCGGGTGCCACCGGTGCGCGACCTCTACATCGACCTCGGCCTCGACTCGGCATCGGCGGTGGCGGCGCTCGGCGTGCGTGTCGGCGATCCAATTGCCTTCGAAGCCGAGATCGTGCCGCTGGCCAACCCCGACCGCCTGGCCGGCAAGGCGCTCGACAACCGCCTCGGCTGCGCACTGCTGGTGCTGCTGCTGGAGCGGCTGCAAACCGCCACACTGGCTGGCACGCTCCACGCCGTCATCACCGTCCAGGAGGAGGTCGGCATGCGCGGTGCGACGGTCGTGACCGAGGCGCTCGGCCCGGACTACGCCATCGTCGTCGACACGCTACCGACCGGCGACACCCCGGATATGGACTTCCACAAGGAGCTGGCGATCCGGCTCGGCGGCGGGCCGGTCATCCCGATGGTCAGTGGCACGTCCACCTTTGGCCAGGGCAACATCCTCCACCCGGCCATCAAGCGGCTACTGCTGGAGACGGCCGCGCGCGAGTCTATCCCCATTCAGCCGGCGCTGTTCACCCAATCAATGTCGGACCTGGCGGCCGTCCACCTGGCGCGCGGCGGCATCCCGGCCGGGGCGATCAACATCCCGCGCCGCTACGCCCACTCGCCAGTCGAGACAGCCGACCTCAACGACGCCTGGCACACGCTGCGTTTGATGGAGGCCGTCGCCCGTGACGTCGGGCCGCACGTGCGGCTGGACTTCCTCGATTAGGCGGCCAGGAGGTCCTCACCTCCCGTTCGTCCTGCCTCCTTCGCCGCCTGGCCCTTATCCTTCCTCCCCACTGGGACGATATATGCGTAGAGAGATCGACGGGCTGCGCGGCAGTCTCCACAACCCAGCATCGTTCAGGGAGGGGTAGCATGACGGCCCGTGGATGGATGCGGTGTGCCGGACTGGTGCTGTTGCTGGCACTGACGCTGTCACCTCTCCCAGTGGTCGTGCGCGCCGCGCCGCCCGCACTGCCAGAGGCGCTGTATGTCGAGGCGACCGGCCAGACGGTGCGCGGAGCCTTCCTGCGCGCCTGGGCCGACACCGGCCACAGCCGCCTGCTGGGCCTGCCCATCACCGGTGAGGTCGTGACCGGCGGTCAGGTGGTGCAGTACTTCGAGCGCGCGCGACTGGAGCGCAACTCCGACGACCGCGGCGTCGGTGTCGGGCAGGTCACGCTCGGCCGGGTCGGTTGGGAGGCGCTGGGCGATCGCTGGCTGCCGGCGCGCGGGCCGGCCGCGTCGACCGGCGAGGGGCCGGAGCGCCGCTACTTCGCGGCGACGGGTCACAGCCTGGCATTCGCCTTCAAGCGATTCTGGGAGGTGAATGGTGGGCTGCCGGTGTTTGGCGCGCCGCTGACCGAGGAGTATGATCAGGGCGGGCAAACGGTGCAGTACTTCGAGCGTGCGCGCTTCGAGTATGTGCGCGAGCGCGCCGGTCAGCCGGGTGAGGTGGTCCTGGGCGACGTCGGCGGCGAGGTCGCGCTGGCGCGCGCGCTGTCGCTGGCTCCCAGCCCACGGCCGGTCGGAGCGACCGACTGGTCGCCGGCGATTGAGGCGCTGCTGGTGGCACGCCAGCAGGACGCCCAGCGCGCGGCGGCGCTGGCGGCGGTGCGGGCGATAGACCCATTCCAGGTGCAGGTTGCGGTTCCGATCGCCACAACGTTCTGGGCGCCGGCAACCACGGCCGGCGATGCCGGGCCGATCTATCGTGGCCACATCTTCCTGATCGACGGTCAGGTCACCGGTGAGACGGTCGGCGGCGATGATCGCTGGTATCGGCTGGCGATCGACGGCAGCTTCGTGCCGGCGGCGCATGTCATGCCGTTCACACCGCTGCCGCCGCCGCGCACCTGGGCCGGTCGCTGGGTCGACATCAATCTGTCGACGTTCATCCTGACCGTCTACGAAGGCGAGCAACCACTGCGCTCGGCGCTGATCATCGCCGGCCGCAAGGACCGTACGCCGACGGGCGTCTTCACGATCTTCAAGCGCGTCCGCTCGGAGGTAATGGACTCGTCGACGGTCGGCTTCCCACCCGGCCACCCGGAGTATTACTTGATCAAAGACGTGGCCTACACCCAGTACTTCACTGGCGCCGGCCACGCCATCCACGGCAACTACTGGGTTCACCCCAGCCGCTTCGGTCAGTTCCTGAGCAACGGCTGCGTCGGCCTGCGCAACAACGACGCCGCCTGGGTCTGGCAACTGACGAGCAATGGCGCGGTGGTGCACATCCACTATTAGGAGGACCGGGAGGGCCAGGACGCCAAGGACGCCAAGCGCGCCACAGGGGCACGGGTGGCCATGTCACCCCGGCGCACGCCGGGGTCCAGGTGCCATTCGTGGTCGCGGCGGCCTGGATGCCGGCTTCCGCCGGCATGGCGGAAACGCGAGATCGCGCTACCCTCGTGCCATCTCGCCTCCCCGTCTTCCTGGCCCTCCTTCGCTCCTACACCCGATCCAGATGGGTGTCGCGAAAGCCGCTGGGATACTTCAGGCCGTAGCCGATGAGGCGGTCGAGGCCGATGTGCGCCAGCCAGATAGCAGCCACCAGCAGGCCCAGCGGCCGCCCCACCAGCCATGAAATGACACCCAGGAGCAGCGGCAGCGTGGTCGTGTGAGCCAGGTTGTAGGCGATGCTGCCGGCGCGCGGCCCGGCCAGGTAGCCGATCATCGCCAGGTCGGGTGCGAGCAGCAGCGCCAGGAAGGCGAGCCAGTGCCCGCCGGCCGCGAAGTAGCCGACGGTCGCCGCGATCAGGAGCGCGCCGCCCTCCAAACGCAGCAGTCGACCGGGGAGAGTACGCGGCCAGGCCAGGTGGCGGGGTGGCGTGGCCGGCGCCATGGGCGGGGCCGGCGCTGGCCGATCGTTGGTTGGCGGCGTGGTGGCCTGCATGACAGTTCCTCCGGTCAGATTGCCAGGGTGGGTGCCCGCAGTCCCTGCGGCGACGCCCCATTTGCGGGACGAGGCGTCACACGGGCGGTCACGCCCGCCGGGCAACTACCAGCCGGGTGACCGGCGTCGTCCAGGCACCCGGCTCAGCGTAGCCTATGTCACCGACATCAGGAACTCGCTCCCGCGGCGGCCGTCCGTACCCGCTGTCGGCGGATGAGTTCCGGCCCGGTGATCAGGAACAGGATGAGCGCCGCGGCGACGTACACAGCCGCCAGCACCAGCGTCTGGCGCGCGGCCTGCTCGCCGGTGAACAGACTGTCGAAGTAGGCCACCTGGCTGTGGACCGAGGCGTGCATGAGCATGGCCAGCAGCACGCTTCCCCTGGTGTGGTTATAGAGCCAGGTGAACAGGATCGCCCCGCTGATGATGATGGGGATGATCGCGAGCGGTGAGTCGCCCGAGATGAAGAGCGGTAGATGCCACACGGCGTGCAGCACCCCCAGCATCAGGCTGGCCGCCACGGCCGTGCGCCCGACCAGCAGGCGCGGGAGCGCGAAGCCGCGGAAGCCTGGCTCCTCGGCCAGCCCGAGGAAGAGGAAGCCGAGGAGGAACTCAGGGGCGACGACGCCGGGCCAGGCGCTCAGTTGGGCCAGCGTGGGGGCCGGCGCGCCGAGCAGGACGGTCACGCCCATGGCGATCAGTCGGAGGAGAACCGGTAGGCCCAGCGCCACCAGGTACCATTGCGGGCCGACCCGCCAGCGCCCGATGCGACTGAGCCAGTCCCGCACGCCGGCACGACCGGCGATGATGGCGGTGACGATCAGCGCGCCGATGCAGGGGCCGTAGACCAGGAGCGCCCACCAATCAGAAGGATAGGCAACGACCAGGGCGCCGCCGGCGAACGACGTGGCGTAGGCGATGGCAAAGAACGTGACCAGCGGATAGCGTTTGATCGCCGCAACCAGCGGTGGCATGCTCGCCTCCTATAGCAGCATGAGCGGTGTCGAACCAGCCAGTGCCGGCTCGTGGGTCGTCGGCCGGAGAGTGGCGTCAGGAACCCGTTGCTGGTGGTCGGCAGGGGGCCTCCAGCCGGTGGCGCCGTACCGAGACAAGCGTGAGGCCCAGGTCACGCGCTCGGCTGAGCAGGCCATAGAGCGCTGCCTGGTCGGCGATCGGGCCAGCCAGAGTGGTATCACCATCCGGCTCGTTGGTGATCGTCAGGCCGTCGAACCAGGTTGCCCAGCGCGGGTCGAGGTGACCGCGCACGCGGACCGTGTACGTGGATGCGCTGGGCTCGTTCGCTGCTGCATCCATCACTCACCTCCCCCCGTTGTGGTTCGTGGTTGGCCGGCGGCGCCACTGACAGCGAATGGCATCCACGAGATCGTGGCCCGGCCGAAATGGTGCGACGACGGCGACGCGCGGGTGCGGCACACGGCATCGCCTGGCCGGTTCGCGCGCCACGTCCGTGGCTGCTGGACCTACCGTAGGCGGCGAGTGGGGGACCTGTCCTCCCCCAATGGGGGAGCGGCGCGGGGGATTTTCGTGGGGCGACGGCCAGGGGCGCGCAACAAGGGCCATCGCGCTGGACTTCCCCGGTGCGCTACACCAGCCGCAGCGCGCGGGCACGGGCAATGGCCTGGTCACGGCTGTGCACGGCGAGCTTGCCGTAGAGGCTCTTGAGGTGTGTGCGCACCGTGCTGTGACCGATGGCGAGTTCGCGGGCGATGTCGGGACCGGGCAGGCCGGCGGCAAGCAGCCGCAGCACATCGCGCTCGCGCGCACTTAACGGCTCAGCGAGCGCCGGCATCACAGGCGACCCGGCCACCGCCGGAGCCGACGGTTCCCGCGCCCTGGCCTCCGGCATAGCCGCCAGGAGGGTGGCGACGAACGCGGCCGAGCCGCTCTGCGCCATCGATCGCAGCAGCACCGCCATCGGCGCGCCCTCATCAACGAACGGGCGGACCATGCCTTCCGGCTCGGCCAGCACGAGCACGCGCTCCAGCGCGGTCAGCGCGGTGTGGTGGTCGCCGGCAGCCGCCAAACCGACCGCGTGCAGCGCCAGCATGGTGATCAGCCGGCCCTGCCGCCCCCCGGACTCGGCCGCCGCCGTCAGCCGCCCCAGCAGCCGCAGGCCAGCGGCCCGCCGGGCCGGGTCCGCCATCAGCACACGCGCCAGTGTCAGGTGTCCCAATTCATGGCGGAAGCTGAGGTCGTCATCCGGCGACAGCCCACAGGTGCGCTCCCAGCGCACCGCCTCGGCCAGCGCTTGCCCCTGCCCATCCGGCTCCGCAGCGAGCCGGAGTCGAACCCGCTGCGACTCAATCATGGCTCGCCGCCACGGGTCGTCAACGGTCCGAGCCTGCCGAGATGCAGTGTCGAGCGTCGCGCGTGCACCCGCGGGGTCGCCCTGGGCCTGCTGCACGCGCGCCAACGTCACCGCCAGCCAACTCCACATCGTCTGGTATCCGGCCTCCTGGTTGATCGCCCGAGCCACCAGGAGGTGCTGATGCGCCTCGTCCAACTCATTGCGCTCGTACAGCGCCAGACAGAGGTTCGCGCGCAAGTGAACGGCGAAGGGGGTTCGTCCTAGGCCGTGTTCCTCGGCCACCGCCAATCCTTCTCGGCAGGAAGCCACGGCCTCTTGCAGCCGGCCCTGCTGGTAGCGGCAAGCCGTGAGTCCGGCCAGTGCCAGCAGGACACTCAGGCGTTCTCCGTGTTCCTCACCCAACCGGACGACCTCGGCGAAGGCCCGGCTGGCCACCTCAAGCTCACCGCGATCGTAGGCAAATTCGCCGGCGGCGATGAGCGCGGTCGCGCGCAGAGGCGAAGTTTCCGGCAGCGCAGCGAGCGCCCGCTCGACCAGGGCCGGACCATGCGTCAGGTTGCCGAGCGCCATCGCCTGATAGGCGCGCAGGGCCGCCAGCTCGGCTGCCAGGTCCGTCGGCGGAGTGGGGGTGGCGGTGAGCGCCAGTTCGACGGCGCGCAGGTGCGTGTCGGTCACCTCCAAATCGCCAGCCAGCAGCGACACGGTGGCCGCTGCCAAGCCGAGTCGAGGCCGTTCCCGCACAAGCGGCTGCGGCAGTCGGGCAAGCCACGCTCGCGCGTTCAGAAGGTCACCGTGTCGGAGCGCTGCCGGGGCATGCGCCTCGACGAGCGCGGCGGCGTACGGTGCGTCGCCGGCTCCCAGGGCATACCCTATCGCTTCGCTGATGAGGCCCTGTCGCTCGCACCAGGCAGCCGCGCGACGGAAAAGGAGCGGGACCAGGGCGGGGCGCTCCTGACGCAGTCGTGTCCGCAGCAGCGCGCCGAACAGGTGATGGTAGCGATACCACCGCCGCTCACCATCCAGCGGGATGAGGAAGAGGTTCGCTTGTTCAAGTTGAGCCAGCAACGTCCGACTGTTCGGTGCGGCCGAGACGCGTGCTGCCGGCGGCGCGTCGGCGTCGTCCCATCCCTGACCCGCCTCGGCCGTGACCTCTAGCAGCGAGTCGCAGAGTGGCGCGGTCAGCCGATCGAGGATGGCGGTTCGCACGAGGAAATCGTGGACATGGGCGGGCTGCTGGCCGAGGATGTCCTCGGCGACGTAGTCGAGCAGGTAGCGGTGGCTACCAGTGTACGCGGCCAGGAAGGCGTCGACATCACCATGGTCGCGCATCGCCAGCGCCATCAATTGCACGCCGGCGATCCAGCCCTCAGTGCGCGCCTCCAGTGCCGCCATCTGAGCCGGTGTCACCGTCAGGCCCATCGCCCGCGCCAGGAAGTCCGCCATCTCCTCCGGAGCGAACCGCAGGTCGACAGCGCGCAGCTCGGTGAGTTGACGGCGAGCGCGCAAGCGGGCGAGTGGCAGCGGCGGGTCCTCACGCGTGGCGACGACCAGGTGCAGTGTCGGTGGCCGGCGGCCAAGCAGGAAGACGATCGCCTCATGGACGGCCGGCGCGCGCACCATGTGATAGTCGTCCAGCACCAGCAGCCACGCGTCCGGCAGCGCGGCCAACTCGTTCAGGAGCGGGGTCAACAGCGCCGTCGCCGACGGCGGCTGAGGCGCCTGAAGCAGCGCTAGCGTCGCCTGTCCACAGGTCGGAGCAATGCGCTGTGCGGCGGCGACGAGGTAGCGCACAAAAAGGCCGAGGTCCTGGTCGCCGTCGTCGAGGGAGAGCCAGGCGACCGGGCAGCCCAGGCGGGCGAGCCACGCGGCCAGCAGGGTCGTCTTGCCACTGCCGGCTGGGGCCGCGAGGAGCGTGAGGGCGCTGACCGCCAGACCGACATCGAGACGGGCCAGCAGGTGCGGGCGGTCGACCAGGTCGGGGCGCGGTCGCGGCGCAAACAGCTTCGTCTGCAGCAGGGCGGGCGTCGGGACCGTCGAGTCGGCCGAGGGGACAACGCGATGGGGCATGGCCGTCCACCTCCGACGGCGACAGACGATATCGGGCGCGGGCTTCGCGGCGCCATCTACTCATGATGGAGTGTACTCGTGGCTGGGGCGTCTGCACATCGCCAGCGGTTGCCGCGGTCGGGTGCGCATCGCCTTCACGAGACAGCCTGACGTCAGGCTGTGGACGTGGGGCAGCGCCAGGTGGTACGGCGCCGTGGCCCGGATCGGTTGGGTCGCCGGTTGACGTGCGCTGGTCGCGTTGGCTACTGTGACGCTGACGTCGCGCCGGCATAGCGCAGCATCAATGAGCCAGCGGAGAGGAGGCGGCGGTGGGGGAAGGGACGACGCGGCCGTTGGGTGTCGGCGTGGTGGGCGTCAACTGGGGGCTGGGCCGCGGCCGGGCTATCACTGAGTCCGACGACGCGCGGCTGGTGGCGGTCGCTTCGCGCACCGAGTCGACCGCGCGGCGGGCGGGTGAGGAACTGGGCGTGGCCTGGTACACCGATTACCAGGCGATGTTTCGGCGCGACGACCTCGACCTGGTGGCTGTCTATACGCCGAGCAACACCCATGCCGAGATCGCCGCTGCCGCCGCCCGCGCCGGCAAGCACGTGCTGACGACCAAGCCGCTGGAGACGACGCTGGCGCGCATCGACGGCGTGATCGATGTCTGCCACCAGGCAGGCGTGATGCTGGCGACGGAGTACGTCGCCCGCTACCAGCCGGACTACTACCGGGCGCACCAGGCGATCGCTGGCGGCGCGCTGGGCCGGCCGCTGCTGGGCGAGTTCTCCTACAAGTGCTTCCGGCCGGCCAGCTACTACACCGGCACGCGCGGCACCTGGGCCGCCGACGGTGGCGGCGCGATGATGATGCAGGCGATCCATGTCATCGACCTGATGCTCTGGTGGCTGGGGCCGGCCCGGACGGTGACGGCGCACTGGGGCGCGCTGACGCACACGCTCGAGGCCGAGGACACGGCCGTGGCGCTGGTGACCTTCGCCAGCGGCGCGATGGCGACGCTGGTCGGCACGACGACGTTTTACAACGACCGGCCGCCGGGTAACTACGGCGGCGGCACGATCATCCGCGTCGAGATCGGTGGCGAGCGTGGCAGCCTGATCATGAGCGACGCCAGAGTCGTGATGTGGCACACCGCCGACGGCACACCCTTTCCGACTGACCCGCCACCGGCCCGGAGCGCCTTCGCCGACCTGGCCCGCTGGGTCGGCGGCGGAACCCCATCGCCAGCGCTGGTGACGGGCACTGCGGCGCGACAGTCCGTGGAGCTGATCCTGGCGCTCTACGAGTCAGCCCGCACCGGCCGCACCGTCAACCTGCCCTTCACCCCCGCCGACCCAGCCACCGCTCCCACCGGTCCCCGCACCACCCCCGGCCGGTGACGGCCGGCCCATCTCCCTGTGTCACGACGGTGTCGCTGTGCTGACGGGCGTTAACCCCTTATCCCCCCTTGTCAGGGGGAACAGGGGGGTTGAAGCGCTACCTACCGCGCCCCGTCTCTCTTCGCGCTCATTCGCGCTCATTCGCGGTTTCCGTACCCACTCGGCATCAGCGTGGCAGGCGATGCTCGGCCAGGAAGTCCCAGTTGACCTCAAAGCCGAGGCCCGGACCGGTCGGCATCGGCACGTCGCCGTTGGCGTCCGGCGGTTCGGGGTTGGTCATCAGGCAGGGGGTGTCCAGCAGCCACGGGTAGTCGACGCCCGGCTCCAGCAGGCCCCACTCGTAGTACTCGCACGTCGCGGCGGTGGTGGCGGCCAGCAGTTGGGCGTTGGCCCAGCCGCCGGTGTGCATCTCGCACTGCAAGCCCAGCGCCTGGCACAGGTTGATCAGCTTCCAGCAGCCGGTGATGCCACCATAGTAGATGTCGATGCGCAGCATGTCGGCCGCGCCCTGCAGCGCCCACTCGGCGCGACTGAAGACGCCACCCGGCACGTGCTCTGGCGAGCAGATGGCGATGTCCAGACCACGCGTCAGCCGGCGGTACGCCTCGACCCTGGTCTCGATCATCGGGTGCTCCAGCCAGTAGAAGTTGAGCTTCTCCAGCTCGCGCCCGACCCACAGGCTCTCCTCGAGCGTGTAGACGCCGAAGGGGTCGAGCATCAGCACCATGTCATCGCCGACGGCTTCGCGCACGGCGCGGCAGATCTCGACATCTTCCTTCGGGAAGCCGGGCAGTTGCGGCGCCGGCTGGCGGGTGTGCGGGTTCCAGCAGATGTTGGCGTGGACTTTGTAGGCGGTGTAGCCCTGCGCCTTGCACGCCAGCGCATGGGCGGCATAGATGTCGGGATCACCGAGGTTGGGCGCAGTGCTGGCGTAGGCGCGCACCCGGTCGCGGGCGCCGCCGAGCAGCTTGCTGACCGGCAGGCCGGCCGTGCGGCCGGCCAGGTCCCACAGCGCGCAGTCGACGATGCCCATGTCGCGCTCGGACAACTGCCCGCTGAAGGTGACCAACTGGTCCATCCAGTGCCAGAGCCGCTCGCGATCGAGCGGGTCTTCGCCGACCAGCATCGGCTTGACGACCCGCTCGATCGCCTTCGTGCCGCCCGGCATGTAGCCCTCAACGCCCTCGTCGGTGGCGATGCGGGTCAGCGTGACGACCGCCGGTATCTCCTCGTTGACCTTGACGCCGTAGCCCCAGCGCGTGCCGCGGTGGCGCGTCGTCGTCTGGTACTCGATGACCTCGACATCGGTGATGCGCATGGCTCGCTCCTCGCTGATGATCCGCGCGACCGGCCGGACTTACGCGGACGGCTCGTCGATTTCGGCGAACAGGTCGGCCACCGGCAGTGCGAAGTCGGCCAGGTGCGGCGAGGTCAGCGTCTCGTCGGCCAACACCGTCCCGACCAACTGCAGCTGCCCCGCGGTCCGCCGGTAGACCTCGACGTCGCGCCGCACCGGGTCGACGATCCAGTACTCACGCACGGCGCGGCGGGAGTAGAGCGTCAGCTTCGTCTCGCGATCGCGCTCGATGTTCGTCGCGCCTGGTGAGAGGATCTCGATTGATAGCGCCAGAACGGTTCCCTGATGATTGTCTCCGGGCGCGGCGGACATGTAGAGTTCTCCCTCGATCACCTCGTAGCGGTTGCCGTCGTCGGGCAGGTTGGCGAGATCGTCGATGGTGAACTGGCGAGCCGTGCTGGCGGTGATCGTCATGGGCGCCTCCGTGGCAGGAGTGGTCTGGTGATCGTGGGGGTCAGCGGGAGCGCGCGTTGCCTGGCCGTCGCCGGTCGATTGTACCAGGGCTGCGCCAGTGCCGCCGACACCGTACGCGGGCACCCCGTCGAGATGCGGGGGTGTGCGTCAAAGTCTTGCGCGGCGGGTCCGTGGCCGGCGACTGACGTCGCGCCTGGAGGGCCTTCGGCCACGAAACCCGCCGGCGCGGGTTTCCCCGGTCCAGACCCAGTCCGCGCCGGCGGACGTCGTGGCGCCGCAGCGCCCCGCAGGCGCGACGTCAGTCGCCGGCCGAACACGCGACGCAAGATTCTGACGCGCACCCGAGATGCGGACCATTATTGACTCTCTGAAGTATCGGAGGTAGCCTGCGTCAGACACACTCAACGGTTCGCCTGTCGGCCGGGCAGCCCTGTGGCTGATGCGCCACCGCCGGCTGCTCCCGTACTGAGGAGGACGATCATGACGCGCTCCTGGCCTCGGACGGCGTCTCTCGTCCTGGCCGGGCTGCTGCTCATGCAGAACCTCCCCGCCGCGGCCCAGACGCCGCCACCCGGTGCGCCCGGCACCAGCCCACTGCCGCCCGCGCCGGCGGTACTCACCGTCCCGCCCGCGGCCGACCCGCAGCTGCCGACGCAGCCGCCGCCCTGGTCGTGACGCTGCCGCCGGTCGGCCGGGGACGCCGCACCGTCGCCGCCACCAGCGCGGCCGCGCGCACCGGGAGCCACGATGCCCGCGGGCGCGTCAGCGACACCGATCACCACGTCAACCTGCCCGGCGGCGGGGCGGTCTACGGCCACGTCGCCCACACCGACGACAGCGCCGACCGGCTGACGACGACGACCTACCCCAGCGGCGAGGTGGTGACGACCAGCTATGACGCCG
>JADLAZ010000136.1 GCA_020849725.1 Chloroflexota bacterium | reverse complement strand
CGCGCAGCGCCAGCGCCAGATCCTCGCCCGGCGCGACTAGCAGGACGGCCGGGGCGCGGGCGACGAGCCCGTACCCCCGACCGCCCTGCTAGTCGCGCCGGGCGAGAATCTGGCGTTGGCGCTGCGCAGCCTCCTTGAGTGCCTCGGTCGGCGTCTTGGCACCGGAGAGGGCCGCGCCGAGCGCCGGGTCGATCTGGTCGCCCAGCTCGATCAGGCGCAGGTGCGGCTGGATGATAATGCCCTCCGGCAACTGCTTGGCGAAGACCGACTGCGGCCACAGTTCCTGGAACTCCTTGGAGGCCAGGACCGACTTGCGCGCCGGCGTCTGGCCCTCCTTGGCCCACTCCAGGCTGTTGTCGGAGATGTACTTGATCGTCTTCCAGGCCTCCTCCAGCTTCTTACCGTCGAGGCTGGACGGCATCGCCATCTGGTGGCCGGAGAAGGTCGCCTTGTTGTTGTTGAAGAACTTGGGTGTCACCGCCACCCCGGTCTGCAACTGCGGGCGCGCCTTGAGGCCGTTGGTGACCCAGACGCCGTTGTAGGTCATCGCCACCTTACCAGCGAAGAAGCCGTCCATCGGCGTCACGCCGGTCGGATCCGGCGCGAACATGTGCTTCTCGCGCCAGGAGATCATCTCTTCCAGCGCCTTGATCGCCTCGGGCGAGTCGGTGTTGACATCCTTAGCGTCCGGGCCGGTGATCATCGGCGGCACGCCCTGCTGGGCGAGCATGCTCTGCCACATCGCGCCCTGCAGGTTGTAGTAGTAGCCCCACTGCTTGACATTTTTCGGATCGAAACCCGGCTCGCCGGCCTTCTTGCCACCGTTGTCGATCGTCAGCTTGCGGCCCCACTCCTGGAATTCCTGCAGCGTCGTCGGCGGCTTCTCCGGGTCGAGGCCGGCCTGCTTGACGAGGTCCTTGTTGTAGAGCAGGCACCAGGTGTACTGGTCGAGCGGCACCGAGTAGAGCTTGCCCTCGTAGCGGGCGAACGGCAGCGTGTAGCCCATATCCTCGATGGGGATGCCACCGCTCTTGGCCAGGTCGTCGACGCCCTTCATCAAGCCACGCGAGGCGAAGCGGATGACCTGCTCGGAGTGGAAGATCCACATCTCCGGCGGGTTGCCGGCGACCAGGCTGGCGCTCAGCTTGTCGTAGAAGGTGCGCCAGACGATGCGCTGGAACTTGACAGTCACTTCAGGGTTGACCTGGGCATACTTCTCCATCAGCCGCTGCATGCCCTCGCCGTCCTGGCCGGTCAGCCCGTTCCAGAAGTTGACGACGGTGGCGCCCTTGCCGATGGCGGCTTCCGGCAGCGGCGTGGCGGTCGGCGCCAGGCCGGCGCCGGCCGCCGGCGCGGCCGGCTTGGTTGGCTCGGCCGCCTTGGCCGGGGCGGTCGCGGCGGCGGCCGGCGCGGTGGTCGGGGCTGCGGCGGCTGGCTTGGTCGGCTCGGCCGCCTTCGGCGCGGCCGTTGGACTGGGCGGCGCGCCGCAGGCCGCCAACAGTCCGGTCACCGCCAGGCTCCCACCGGCGAGCGTCGTCTGCAGGATCCGCCGCCGGCTCAATGCATTTCCGTCCATGGTCTACCTCCCTGTTGATATTCTCCTGAAGCCATCAGGCCGCTTCGCCACCGAGGCGGCGGCTGGCGCGATCGGGACAGTCGCCGGTTCTCGTGCTCGACAGCCGGGCCGGCGCTCGTTGCCATGCCGGCGCGGGCCAGCATAGGGGATGGTCTTCCGGCAGTCAACGCGATGGATGGCAGGCGCCACTGGCTGCTACGTCTCGCTGAACTGAAACAGCGAGCAGCCGCCGTCGATCAACAGCGTTGTGCCGGTGATGTAGGCGCCGGTCGGGCCGGCCAGGTAGAGCATCGCCTGGGCCACCTGCTCCGGCGTGCCCGGCCCGCCGAGTGGGATGACGTGGCGCACGCGCGCCGCGTACTGCGGCTCGTCACGTAACTGCCGGCCGGCCAACCCTGCGTTGACGATGCCCGGCGCGACGATGTTGACCCGGATGTGGTGCCGGGCCAGCTCGCGCGCCATGCAGCGCGTCAGCATCTTCAGGCCGCCCTTGCTGGCACAGTAGGCGCTGATCTCGGGCCAGGGCACGTCCTGCACCCACGAGCCGGTGAACAGGATCGCGCCGGGCGTGCCGCGCGCGACCATTAGTCGAGCGGCCGCCTGACCGATGTGGAAGCAGCCGGTCAGGTTCGAGTTGAGGTGGGCCTGCCACTGGGCGGGCGTTACATCCAGAAACGGCGCGCTATCGACGATGCCAGCATTGCTGACAACCAGATCGAGCCGGCCCTCGCGCGCGTCGATCCCGGCCACGAGCGCGTCGACGGCTGGCCGGTCGGCGACGTCAGCCCGCTCGTAGTGAGTCGGCTGACTGCCAGCCGCCGCGACTGCGTCCAACGCTGGCTGGGCGTCGGCTTCGGACCGGCGGTCGGTCAGCACCAGCCGCGCGCCAGCGCCGGCCAGCGCCACCGCAATCGCCCGCCCCATGTCGCCGGCTGCGCCGGTGACGAGCGCCACCTGGCCAGCCAAGGGTCGGAGCGGGTCGGCGGTCATCGGCAGCCTCCTGGTCGCACCGAGATCGACGCGTCACACACTGCTAAGGTACTGCTGAATCGCGGCGATGGCGACTCCCCCTTCGCCGGTGGCCGAGGCGACCCGGTTGTTGCTGCCGCGGCGCACGTCGCCGGCAACGAAGATGCCCGGCACGCTCGTCTCGAGCATGTAGGGATCGCGCTCCAGCGGCCAGCCATCGGGCCGCTTGCCGTCCTGGAGCAGGTCGGCGCCGGCGAGTACGAAGCCGTACCGGTCGGTCATGACCAGGCCGCGCACGGCATCGCTGTTGGGCCGAGCGCCGATAAAGACGAACATCGCCGCCGCCGGCAGATCGCGCTCCTCGCCGGTGACGTTGCTCTTGATCCGCAGGTTGCGCAGCCGCCCCGGCTCGCCCTCGACCGCGATGACCTCAGTGTTGAACAGGCGCTCGATCTTGGGGTTGGCCGCCTCGGCATCGACCAGGTACTTCGACGACCATTGCGTGTCGCGCCGGATGAGCATCGTCACCTTGCTGGCGAACTGGCTCAGGTACATGGCTCCCTGGCCGGCCGAGTTCGCGCCACCGACGACGACGACCGGCTGGTCCTGGAAATTCAACGCTTCGGTGTAGGCGGCCCCGTAGTAGACGCCGGCGCCGGTCAGCTCGCGCGCGCCAGGCACGTCCAGCATGCGGAAGGTCGCACCGGTCGCCAGCAGCAGCGCCTTGCAGGTCAGTTGCGTGCCGTCGGCCAGCGTCACCAGGCGCAGCTGGTCCTGCACGCCGATACTCGTCACAGTCGTGGCCGACAGGATCTCAGCGCCGAAGCGGGTAGCCTGCGTCAGCGCCCGTCGCGCCAGATCCATGCCGGAGATGCCCGTTGGGAAACCGAGATAGTTCTCGATTTTGGGGCTGTTGCCGGCCTGGCCACCGGGCGCCTGGCTCTCGATCACCAGCACCTGATGGCCCTCGGACGTGCCGTAGACGGCCGCCGACAACCCGGCCGGCCCAGCGCCGACAATGATCAGCTCGTAGTGCTTGCGCTCGGCGCTGGTGT
>JADLAZ010000135.1 GCA_020849725.1 Chloroflexota bacterium | reverse complement strand
CAACCTGCTCGGCAATGCCATCAAGTATGCGCCGGAGGGTGGGTCGATCGAGATCGTCCTGCGAACGGTCGAGCAGTGGGCCGATCTGGGCCGCCCCTGGCCGGGCGTCGCACTGCCACGGGCCGGCGCGTGGCAGGTGGTGCAGGTGCTGGATGAGGGCAGCGGCCTGCCGGCGGATGATCCGGTGCGGCTGTTCGGCAAGTTTCAGCGTGGCTCCCACCGCCAGCATCGCGCGGTGCGCGGCGCCGGCATCGGGCTGTATCTGTGTCAGGCGATCGTCGAGGCGCACGGCGGCGCGATCTGGGCCGAGAACCGGCCCGAGCGCGGCAGTTGCTTCACCTTCTGTCTGCCTGCGCCACTGGCCTGACGCGCGCGCCCGCACCACCCCTGCCCGCGCTGGGGGCGCGATTCAAACAGAGTTCCGACGAAGTTCCTCCGGCTGTCCAACACCGGCTCCGTAGGGTGACAGGTGTGACAAAAGAAGGGCTGTCGGCCGTATCACCCATGGAGAGGCCGCCCACGACGCGGGCCGGCCCTGGATGCCCTAGCCAGTCGCAGGTGTGGCGCGTGCAGAGTGTTCGACAGCGAGCCGAGCGGATCCTCATCGTCGACGACGACCCGGGTATCGCCTGGGTCGTCGGCGAGCATCTGCGCCACGCCGGCTATCAGGTGATGGCCGCCGCCGATGGCGCCGCAACGCTGGCGCTGGCGCGCGATACGCAGCCAGACCTGGCGTTGGTCGGTCAGACCCTGCCCGACGCCTCGGGTCTGGAGATCTGCCGCGCGCTGGCCAGCCTCAACCCGGCGCCGGCCACATTCGTGCTGGCGACGGTCGTCGATCGCGAGGCCCGGCTGGCGGCGCTGGCTGCCGGCGCCGAGGCGCTCGTCGCCAAGCCCTTCGACCCGGTCGATCTCGTCGCGCGCGTTGGCGACCATTTCGCGGCCAGCCATCGCGGCGAGCCGCGCCACCGGCTCACCGGTCTGCCCTATCACGGCACGCTTGATGCCGCCATGCAGGACCGGCTCGATCGACGCCAGCCGTTCCACCTGCTGCTGCTAGATTTGAACGGCCTGCGCGGCTACAACGCCAGCTACGGCCTGGCGCGCGGCGACGAGGCGCTTCAGCGGCTGGCGGACATCTTGCGCGAGACGGTCAGCCTGGTTGGCATGCCGGGTGATCTGATCGGCCACGCCGGCGAAGACGATCTGGCGGTCATCACGACCGCGCCGGCCGCGCCGCTGGCCCGCCGCATCACGGCGCTGTTCGATGCCATCGCCGCCGACCTGGCGCCGGTGGAGGACCGCCAGCGCGGCTACAGCCTCAGCCTGAATCGCCAGGGGCAGGTTCAGCAGCATCCGCTGTTGCGGGTCTCGATCGGTGTCGTCGACAGTGCCGCCTACCCCGATGCGCATCCAGTGGAGCTGTGGCAGGTGGCGGCTGACGTGCTGACCTATGCCCGCACGCTGCCCGGCAGCGCTGTTCACATCGATCAGCGCGGCGGCCGGGCGCGGACTGGCCTGGCCGCCCTACCGGGCACCCGCGAGGTGCGCGAGGCGCGGGCGCAGATGGCGGCGCGCGCTGTCGACGCAGGCATGCTCCGGCTGGTCGGCGCCAACCTGCGTGCCGGCCTGGCCGAGCTAGCCGACGTGGCGGAGCTGCCGGCCCGCTCGGCTGCCACGCTGGCGCGACTGCAGGCGCAGGTGGCGGTCGTCCAGGCGCAGGTGCAGGCGGCACAGGGCTGGCGCGGCTTCGCACCGGCGCCGCTCGACCTGGCGGCGCTGCTCGACGAGGTCGTGCGCTCGGTGCGCGCCAGCGCCGTCGGCCGCCACGTCGACGTTCGCCTCGCCAGCACGCCGAGCGTCCTGCTCGTCGTCGATGGCGAGAAGCTGATCGCCGCGCTGGGTGCGCTGCTCCACGGGCTGATCGACTTCACTGAGCCGGGTGGGCAGGTGCGTGTCGCGGCTGACGCCGAGCGAGGGAGAATCGTCCTGCACCTGACGGCGACACGGCCGGCGGGTGACCGGGCAGTCCTGCTCGGTGGGCTGCGGACCCCGGCTGTCACGCCGGCTGCCGAGCCACTGGCCGGGCTGGCGCTCGGCCGTGGGCTGCTGGCCGTGCTTGGCAGCGCCGTCGAGCCGGGCGTCGTCACCGCCGAGGCGGCCACGCTCATAGTGACGTTGCCGACGAATTGGCACAGCACACTCGACAGCGTCAACACCCTCGAAGGGGCGCTCGACGATGCCGCCGCCGACGCACGTCGCGCGGTGCAGGCGCTGGAGGATGACCTGAGCGCCGGGCCGGCGACGATGGAAGACGTGGATGGGCTGCGGGCGCACGTGGCCGCACTGCAGGGCAGCCTGAAGCGGCTGTTGGTGACGGCCAACCAGCTAGCCTTGCTGGCTGACGAGGCGGCCATCGCCAGCGCGCGGGCGACCGAGGCGGAAGCGCGGGCCGCTGCCGATACGCTGACCCTGGTTGAGGCGCTGGTCGAGGCGTTGGAGCGGCGCTGCCCGAGTCGGCTGGGTCACGGCCGACGGGTGGCGAGCCTGGCCGTGGCGCTGGGCCGCCGCTTGCGGCTGGCGCAGGCGGAGTTGACGACGCTCTATCGCGCCGGCCTGCTGGCGGATGTCGGTCTGGCGATGGTGGATGCCGATCTGCTCAACCGGCCCGGCAACTTGACGCCAGCCGAGCGGCTGCTGGTCGAGGCGCACGTGACGGCAGGAACGCAACTGCTGCGGGGCACGGCGCTTCTGGCGGACGCCCTGCCGGCCATCGCCGCCCATCACGAGCGGTTCGACGGCGGCGGCTTTCCCGAGCGATGTGCTGGCGCCGCGATCCCGCTGGCCGGCCGCATCCTGGCGGTCGCCGACGCGGTGGTGGCGATGCTGTCGCCCCGGCCCTACCGGCCAGCGCTGGCGCCCGAGGCAGTAACGGCGGCGCTGGACGCAGGCGCCGGCAGCCAGTTCGATCCGACGGTGGTCGATGCGGCTCGTGGCCTGCTGGCCGAGGGCAGCCTGGCCCGGCTGGCCGGCGCATCGCCGGCAGGAGTGGCCCCATGCTGAGCACTGGCACACCAGATCTGTCCATCATCATCGTTAGCTACAACACGCGGGCGTTGCTGGCGGCGTGCCTGGCCAGTCTGCGAGCGACGCTGGCGCCGCTGACAGCGCAGACCATCGTCGTCGACAATGCCTCAGCCGACGGCACGGCGGCCATGGTCGCGGCCGACTTCCCGGAGGTGACGCTGATCGCCAACGAGGTCAACCGTGGCTTTGCCGCCGCCAACAACCAGGGGCTGGCCATCAGCACCGGCCAGGACGTGCTGTTCCTCAACCCGGATACGCGCGTGCTGCCGGGTGCGGTGCAGGCGGCGCTGGCCTATCTGCGGGCCAACTGGAGTGTCGGCGCGGTCGGGGTGCGGCTGCTGAACGGCGACGGCACGCTGCAGCCGTCCTGGCGACGCTTCTACTCATTCCTGGGCACACTGGTCGACAATAAGCTGACGGCGCGGCTGCTCGGCCGCGACCAGGGCAGCCTGATCGATGGACTGCCGGCCGCGCCAACGCCGGTCGACTGGGTCATCGGCGCGTTCTTGCTGGTGCGGCGGGCGGCGCTGGCGCGGATCGGGGGCGGCTTTGATGAGCGCTTCTTCGTCTACGGTGAGGAGATCGACCTGCAGTACGCGCTGCGCGCCGCCGGCTGGACGGTCGTCTTCCTGCCCGGCCCGGCCATCGTCCACTACGGCGGTCAGTCGGCCCAGCAGGTGAAGGTGGCGGCCACGCTCTACGACTACCGCAGCCGCTACCTGTTCGTGCGCAAGCACTATCCGACGCCGTCGGTGGCGCTCTACTGGCTCAAGGCCCAGGTGGGGCTGCTGGTTTGGTGGCTGCTGGCACTGCCGCCGGCCTTGCTGCGCGCCGATGCCGGCGCCCGCACGGCGCTGACGGCCTACGGCGCGGCGCTGCGCTGGCACCTGAGGCTGCTGCTGCCCGGCCGGTCGGTTCCCGCCCGCTCAGGAGGTCGCCTGTGAGCGCCACGCTCGAGTTGCTCTTCTGGATCGCCGCGATCGTATGCGTCTATGCCTATCTCGGCTATGGGCTGGTGATCACGCTGCTGGCGCGACTGCGGTCGGCGCCGGTGCGCAGCGACGACGCCTACCGGCCGATGGTGTCACTCATCATCTGCGCCTACAACGAGGAAAAGGTCATCACCGAGAAGCTCGACAACAGCCTGGCGCTGGCCTACCCGGCCGACCGGCTGGAGGTTCTGGTCGTCAGCGACGGCTCGACCGACGGTACGGCGCGGCTGGTCGAGGCGTATGGCGCGCGCGCGGCCGCACCGCGCATCGTGTCGCTGCATCAGCCAGAGCGACGCGGCAAGCCAGCGGCGGCCAACCGGGCGGCTGCTCTGGCCAGCGGCGAGGTGCTGGTCTTCTCCGACGCCAACTCGATGTACACGCCCGAGTCGATCGCCCGGCTGGTGCGCCACTTCGCCGACCCGATCGTCGGCTGCGTGGCCGGCGAGAAGCGGATCGTCGAGGCGGCCAGCGAGCGCGTCAGCCACCAGGCCGGCCTCTACTGGCGCTACGAGTCGTACCTGAAGCGAATGGACAGCACGGTCTGGTCGGTTGTCGGCGCGGCCGGCGAGATCATGGCCGTGCGCCGGTCGGTGTTCACGCCACCGGAGCCAGACTCGTTCATCGAAGATTTCATCCTGTCGATGCGCATCGCCGAGCAAGGCTACCGGGTGATCTACGAGCCAGAGGCGATCTCGCTGGAGGAGGCGCCGGCCGCCGATGCCGACGAGTTCGAGCGCAAGGCGCGCATCGCCGCCGGCGGCTTCCAGTCGATCGTGCGCCTGCGCGGCCTGCTGCATCCGCGCCATGGAGTGCTGGCTTTCGAGTACGTCTCGCACCGCGTGCTGCGCTGGGCGGTCGTGCCGCTGCTGCTGCCGCTGCTGCTGATCATCAACCTGGCGCTGCTGCCGAGCCGGCCGCTGCTCTACGGGCTGACGCTGTTGGGGCAGGTACTGCTGTATGGTGTGGCGGCGCTGGGCATGGCGTTGCCGAACCATCGTCTCGGCCGCCTCAAGCTGGTGTCGATCCCGACGTACTTTGTGGTAATGAACCTGGCCGTCCTGGCCGGTCTGTACCGCTACCTCGGCGGCAAGCAGCAGGTGACATGGAAGAAGGTCGCGCGCTCGACGGCGAACCAGGCAGCGACCCGGCCCGCAGCCGGCGCCGGTCAACCCGCGGCGGCCGAGCGTTTGATGCCCGAGCGGTGATCGCCGACTACGCGCCGATCACAGGAAAGGACCCCGGCATGGCCACCTTCGATCTCGCCGACGCCCACCGCAAGCTGGCGTCGGGCGCCACGTCGGCGACCGATGCCACCGCGGCGCCGGTGGCGACGGCGCTGGTGACCGAGCTGCAGCGCAAGGGGCTACGCCTCGAGGCGGTGGCGGGATCGAGCGGGCGGCTGGTGCTGCGGCTGGAAGGCAAGCTGTCGGCGGCGACGGCGCCGCTGCTGAAGAAGGTGATCGAGCAGGGCGAGCGGGCACGCCAGATCGATATCGACCTCGCCGGCCTGGCGCAGGCCGACGGCGTCGGGCTGGCCGTGCTGGTCCGCCTCGCCAGCCTGGTCGCCGACGCCGGCGGTGCGCTGCGCATCGTCAACCCGACCGCCGCGCTGCGGGTGATGATGACCCGCATTCACCTGCATCACCTGATCGATATCGTCGAGCCGGCGCCGGGTGAGGACATCGCGGCGCGATAGCGGAATGCCGAAGGAATGGCCGACACGAGCGCGCCTCTCCAGGAGAATCCGCCCATGCTCAAGGCTGTCCTGCTGGCTGCCGGATTTGACAATCGCCTGCATCCGGTAACGGCAACCATGCCGCCGGCGACGCTGCCGGTGGCGAACGTGCCGCTGGTGCGCCGCTCGCTCGACTATCTTCACGCGAGCGGCGTCAGCGACGTGATTGTCAACACCTACCGGCTGGCCCACGCCGTCGAGGCGGCTTGCGCCGCGGCGCCACTGCCGGTCAGCTTCGCCTACGAGCGGCCACCCTTCGGCAGCGCCACGACGCTGCGGCGACTGCAGGACCGGCTGCGCACGACCTTCGCCGTGATCGTAGGCGATATCCTGACCGATATCGACCTGCCGGCGGTCCTGGCGGCGCACCGGCAGAGTGGCGCGCTGGTAACCGTCGTCGGCGTCGAGCCATGTGCCGATGACCTGGCGACCGGTCGTGCCCGCTATGGCTGGATCGACGCCGATGCGCAGGGGCGGGTGCGGAGCATGCGTGGCGGGCGCGATGCCCAGCCCGGCGGCCTGGTCAGCGCCGGGATGTACCTGATGGAAGCGGCGGCGCTGGCCTACATCACGCCGGAGGTGCGCAACCTGGGCGCGGACCTGCTGCCGCTGCTGATCGAGGCCGGTGTGCCGGTCTACCGCCATCGGGCCACCGGCTACTGGCTGCCAATCGCCTCGCACCAACTCTACCTCCAGGCGAACGACGACGTGCTGGCCGGCCGGGTCGGCGGGCAGCGACCGGCCGGCCAGGAGATGCATCCAGGCATCTGGACCGGCGCCGGCGCGCGGGTCAGTCCGCAGGCAGTGCTGCACGCGCCGGTGGCCATCGGCGCCGGGGCGACCGTGGCCCGCGACGTGATCGTCGCCAGCGGCGTCATCGGGGAGCGCAGTGTGATCGAGCGCGGCGCGCGCGTGCGGCAGAGCATTGTCCTGCCGCGCACGCGCGTGGGCCTGGCGATGCGGCTGGAGCGGGCGATCGCGCGCGGCAGCGTGCTGGTCGAGCCGGAGCGCAGCGCCTCCAGCTACGTCGTCGACGGCGAGACGCTGGCGGCCATCGAGCCGCGCGACTGGGGCGCGCTGCTGCGCCAGGCGCTGCACAGCGCCATCGCCCTGGTCGCGCTGCTGGCGCTGCTGCCGGTGCTGGCGATCGTGGCGCTGCTGGTGCGGCTCGACTCGGCCGGGCCGGTCCTCTACACCCAGTTGCGCGTCGGCGCGCAGCGGCCAGAGCCACGTCGGAGCCGCGTCTTCGAGCTGTTCAAGTTCCGGACGATGTACGTTGACGCCGACCGCCGCTTGCAGGAGGTGCTGGCGCGCAATCAGTACCGCGGCGGCGCCTTCGTCAAGATCGAGAACGACCCGCGCATCACCCGCATCGGCCGCTTCCTCCGCGCCACCAGTCTGGACGAGTTGCCGCAACTGGTCAACGTCGTCAAAGGCGACATGCAGTTGGTCGGCAACCGGCCCCTGCCGATCTACGAGGCGGAGGCGCTGAGCGAGGAGTGGCAGCAGTTGCGCTTCAATGCCCCGGCCGGGCTGACCGGCCTGTGGCAGATCAGCGGCCGGTCGGACCTGTCGGCCGAGGAGCGCATCGTGCTCGACAATTACTACGCCGTCACGCACTCGTTCTGGAACGATGCGAAAATCCTGCTCCTGACGATCCCGGCCTTGCTGGCGCGGCGCGGCGCTCAGTGACACCAGCCGGCGTCAGTTCGTAGGAAAGGCGTGAGAAGGGGTAGGAAATCTCCCCGGACTCACGGATGCCACGGGCCGCGCGAACGCCGCGCGGGACCGCCGGCGCCGGGGCACGCTGTCACGGAGAGAGAGGCAGCCTGTGGAGTTCTGGAGCTTCTATCGAGCCGTCCGCAAGCGGCTGTGGATGATCATCTTCCTGATGATCATCACCGCTGGCACGGCCACGATCGTGACGCTGCGCCAGCCACCAATCTGGCGGGCGGAGACGCGCTTGCGCGTGGCGCTGACGCCAGGCGTGGTCGGCGATGTCGGCCGACTGGACGGCTTCACCGCCGGCATCCTGTTTTCGACGATCCAGGAGACTGTGCTGTCGCGGTCGGTGTTGGAGAAGGTGATCCAGGACAAGAACCTCGACACGACCGTGCAGGACTTCCGCCGGTCGCTCGGCGTCAGCCGCATCGGCGGCTCCAACCTGCTGCGCATCACTGCGGCCGCGCCGGAGGCGGTGCTGTCGCGCGATATCGCCAATGCCGTCTCAACCGCCTTCATCACCTACAACCAGGACCTGCTCGACCAGCAGACGAAGGGTGGTGAGGCGTTCCTCAAGGAGCAGTTGGACCAGGCGCAGCAGAATTTCGACTCCGCCCGGCGCGAGTATGAAGAAGTATCGAAGAGCGCGGCGCCGAACTCGGCGGCGGCGAAGGCGGCGCTGGATCGCCTCGTCACGACGCAGACGGCGCTGCAGCGGGCGCAGGATCGGCTGGAGAGCGCCCAACTGCTGGCGCGCTTCCCCAGCTTGCGCCCGGCCTCGGTCGAGGTGGCCGAGCCAGCGGTGACGCCCGACCAGCGCGAAGCGCGCCAGGTGCCGCAGATCGCCGCCGTCGCCGCGCTGGTCAGCCTGGGGCTGGGCGTGGCCGTGGCGCTGGCGCTGGAGTACCTCGACCTGTCCGTGCGCTCGCCGCAGCCGATCGCGCAGCAGTTAGGCCTGGCCGTGCTGGGCGTCATCCCGCACTATCGCGGGCGGGTGTCGGCGCTGGATAACATCCTGATCGAGATGGAGCTGCCGCTCATCAGCCGCTTCCTGAGCTGGCGGCGGCGGCTAACGGAACGGCGCCGGCCGAAGCCGAGCGAGTTGCCGCCCAAGGCGTTCGAGGCGTTCAACGCGCTGCCGGTCAACATCCTGTCCGACGCCGCCGACAAGGCGACGCGCGGCCTGCCGACGGCGGTGCTGGTCGCCAGCACTCGCCCGCGCGACGGCAAGACGACGGTCGCGGCCAACACCGGCACGGCACTGGCCCGCCTCGGCTATCGGGTGCTGATCATCGACGGCGACCTGCGCCATCCGATGATGCACGCCCACTTCGGCTACAAGCTCGACGCGCGCGGCCTGACCGACGTGCTGGCCGGGCGGGCGGCGGTGTCCGAGGTCGTCGTCACCACCGCCTACAAGAACCTGTACGTCATGCCGAGCGGCACGCTGCACGACAATCCGCCGGAGCTGCTCTGGGAGGAGACGACGCAGGCGCTGTTCGAGCAGATGAAGACGCACTTCGACATCGTCATCTGCGACTCGCCGCCGGTGTCAGTCTTCGTCGATGCCCAGATCCTGTCGACGTACCTCGACCGTGTGCTGCTGGTGGTCGACTCGACGCGCCTGCTGCAAGAGCGTGAGGCGCGCACGATCGATCTCTTCCAGAAGGTAGGCGTCGAGGTGCAGGGCGTGGTCGTCAATAAGATCGACGACGACTACTACCAGCCAATGACCGGCTCCGGCAAGATGAGCCCGATCGACTTCCGCCGCCGGGCGCGGCCGAAGACGCCGGTGGCGCGGCCCCCGGAGCCACCGCCGGCCGCCGCCAGCACGTAGTGAGTGATGCGTGCTGGGTGCTGAGCATTCGTGCCGCTGGAGTCGCGGCCTCAGCCGGAGCAACCAGAGACCGGCTGAGGCCGCGGCCCCAGGCGCACCAGGCTCTATGTCACATCACAGCGCTGGAGTGAACCGGTGACCACAGCCGCCCGCTGGTGGACGACGAATGTCACGCTGACGAACGCCATCTCGGCGGCATTGATGCTGGTGGTCGGGCTGACGCTGGGCGCGGTGCTGGCCAACGGCTCCGGGCGCGTGCAGACGGCCATCGTCGGCGGCGTGCTGGCGCTGCCGCTGGTGGTGGTGGGCGTGTTCCGGCCGTGGCTCGGCATCGGGCTGTGCTTCGGCGTGGCGCCGTTTCTGCTCTACATCAAGCGCTTCTCCTGGAACACTGAAGTCGGCCTGCTGATCGAGGCGACGCTGTCGCTGGCGCTGGTGGCGATGCTGCTGCAGGT
>JADLAZ010000134.1 GCA_020849725.1 Chloroflexota bacterium | reverse complement strand
CGACGAGCCTGGCCTTTGTAGCTAACCCCGGCACGGACCCGAACGCGCCCCGCTTCTACGTCACCGAGTTGTATGGCCGCCTCAAGGTGGTGACGAACGACGGGCGGGTGCTGCCCTTCGCCGACCGATTGCTGAACCTGAACCCGACCGGCGTCTTTCCTGGCAGCGGCGAGATGGGTGTCGTCGGCGTGTGCTTGCCGCCGCAGGGTCACGACGTGTACGCGACGATGGTCTTTCGCGATCAGGCCAACAGCCTGCGCAACAAGCTGGTGCGCTTCCGCTCCGACGATGGCCTGTCGGCTGACGCGGCTGAGGATTTGCTGGTGGTCAAGCCGGGCCAGGGGCTGGCGCGGGCGGCCCACCAGATGCAGCAGTGCAGCTTTGGGCCGGACGGTAAGCTCTACGTCTCGGTCGGCGATGGCGCCGAGGCGGCCAACTCCCAGAGCGACAAGAGCTTCGGCGGCAAGATCTTGCGGTTGAACCCGGATGGCAGCGCGCCGACCGACAACCCATTCTACGACCCGGCCCAGCCGGCAGCGCCGATCTCCTTCATCCTGGCCAAGGGGCTGCGCAACGCCTACGGACTCGATTGGCGGCCGTCGGATGGGCGCCTCTACCTGACTGACAATGGCCCCAGCGTCGACCGGATCATCCGGCTGACGTCCGGCTTCAACTACGGCTGGGACGGCAGCGATGCCAGCATGCACACCCACGCTGCCTTCACCTGGCCGGAAGGCCGCTGGTCGCCGGTCGGGCTGGCGTTCGTCGAGGGGCCGAATGCGGCGGCGCTGCCGGCCGACCGTCATGGTCAGTTGCTGGTGGCCAGCTCCGGGCTGGTCTACTACCGAGGCACGATGCATGCCGGCAAGGCCATCCAGGCCTTCACGCTCGATCCGGACGGTAGTTTCTCCCGACCGCCGGTGCGCTTCGCCAGTTACGTTGGCGAGGGTCATGGCACGATCGTCGACCTGAAGCTCCAGCCGGACGGCCTCTACTTCACCAACCTGTACCATGACGGCGGCGATGGTGGCGCGACCGCGCCCGGTGGCCAGGTCTGGCGCATCCACTACGCCGGCCAGGTGGCCGTCACCGCCACGACGCGCCGCGGCCCCGCGCCGCTGGCGGTCGCCTTCACGGCGACCAGCACGCCGGCCGGCGCCCGCGACTGCGCCTGGGACTTCGGCGACGGTCAGACCAGCACCGCCGCCAGTCCCAGTCACACCTTCCAGCAACCTGGCGTCTACGCAGTGAGCCGGCGCTGCGCTGACAGCGCCGGTGGCCAACCGGCCGAGGCGCTGACGCTCGTCACCGTCACGGCCGGCGACGGCACGGTGACCCAGCCGGCGGCGCAACCGTACCCTCTCTCGGTCGCGCCGGCCGCCGCCGAGGTCGTCTTCCCAGCGACGGGTATGCGGTTGAGCGGGCGCTTCAAGCAGTTCTGGGACGCCAACGGCGGTGTGAGTGCCTTCGGCTATCCGATCACGCCGCCGGTGCGCGAGTCGAGCGTCAGCGGCCAGATGCGCCTGGTGCAGCACTTCGAGCGCGCGCGCTTTGAGGCAGATCCGGCAGCGACGAATGCGGGCGAGGTCCAACTCGGGTCACTGGGTCGCGAGACCACGGCTCGCCGCGCCAATGAGGCCTCGTTCCGTGGTTTGATCGGTGGCGCGCTGGATGGCACGCCCGAGCGGCGCGTCTTCGTCGAGACGCGCCACAGCCTGAGCGGTGCTTTCCTGGCCTACTGGAGCAGCACCGGCGGCGAGCGACTCTACGGGTTGCCGATCAGCGAGCCATTGGGAGAAACTTCCCTGACCGATGGCAAGCCCTATCTCGTCCAGTACTTCGAGCGCGCGCGCATGGAACACCATCCCGAGGCGGCTGGCGCGCCCCATGAGATTCAGCTGGCGCGATTGGGTGCGGCGTCGCTGGTGAGCCGGCCGGCGCCATCACCACCGTGAGTATCAGTGGCGATTGGGTGGCCGGCGGAACTGTCCGCGGCCGCAGTCCCGTGACGAAAGGAGCGAGCATGGTTGGCATGAGACGAACGATAGTGATCCTGGCCGCTGGCCTCCTGATCGGGACCGGGGTGGCGGCCTGCGGCGCCGCGCCGGCCCCAACGGCCAAGCCGGCCGCGCCGGCCGCGCCGGCCGCGCCGCTCAAGCCGGGCGATGCGGCGCGCGGCAAGCAGTTGTTCACCCTGAGCTGCGCTGCCTGCCACGGACCGGAAGCCAAGGGCGTGCCGGGTCTGGGCAAGGACATGACGACGAGCGCCTTCGTCAAGGGGCAGAGCGACGCCCAGTTGCTCGACTTCATCAAGAAGGGCCGGCCGGCGACTGACCCGGCCAACACCACGCGCATCGAGATGCCCGCGAAGGGTGGCAACCCGGCGCTGACCGACGCCGAGTTGACCGACATGATCGCCTACATCCGGTCGCTTCAGCAGTAGCGCTCGGTTCGGCCCTGGTGGGTCACTCGACCGCGTCGCTTGCCCTGGCCGGCGCGTACCGCCGCGCCAGCCAGGGCTATGTGACCGTCATCGGCTCAAGGAGGACACGACGATGCGATTGCAGGGCAAAGTCGCGGTGATCACCGGTGCTGGCTCCGGCATGGGGTTGGCGATGGCCCAGCGCTTCGCGGCCGAGGGCGCGCTGATCGTTGCCGGCGACTGGAACGCCACGCGCCTCGATGCGGCCGTCGCCGGCGTCCGGGCCAGCGGCGGGACCATCATCGGCGCGCAGGGCAATATCGCCGACGAGACCACGGCCGCGGGACTGGTCGACCTGGCGGTCACCACGCACGGCCGGATCGACATCCTCGTCAACAACGCCGGCGTGATGGACTACATGCAGGGCATCGGTGAGCTGTCGGATGACATCTGGCGGCGCGTGCTGAGCATCAACCTGGACGGCCCGATGTTCACGATGCGCCGGGCGGTGCCGCGCATGGTCGAGCAGGGTGGCGGGTCAATCATCAATATCGCCTCGACGGCCGGCATCAGTGGCGGGGCCGCCGGCGCCGTCTACACCGCCTCCAAGCACGCGCTGGTCGGATTGACGCGGAATACGGCCTGGATCTACGCCGCCCAGGGAGTCCGCTGCAACGCCATCTGCCCGGGTGGCACCAAGACCAACATCGGCGAGACGATGGTCGCGACGCGACTGGACCCGGCTGGGGCGGCGCGCGCTGGCGCCTATGCCGCGCTCATCCCGGCGATGCTCGATCCGGAGGATATCGCGACGCTGGCGCTCTTCCTGGCCTCGGACGAGGCGCGCTATGTCAATGGCGCGATCATCCCGGCCGACGCGGGCTGGACCGCGGCGTAGCCGGTCGCCGCACCCTCAGCCCGGCGGCGACGACGATGGCCGGCCCGGCTGGGCCATGGCCTGAGCCACTGGGCGCAGGCTCAGCCACCACGGCTCGCCCGCGCACCGGCGCTGGCCGCTTATCAGGCCCGGCAGCGTATCCAGATCATGGATGTTGACGCGACCGCTGTGAACTCCCAGGAACAGGCCGCGGGCGCTGCCGGCGGCGACCTCGCGACTGAGCGTGTCGATCGCGTTCGCGGCCAGCATCATCGCCAGGATGCGGTCGCTCGGCGATGGGTCGCCGCCCTCCTGGACGTAGCCGAGCCGCACCTGGCCAACCTCAAATCGGCCGCGGCCCTCGGCGGCGAACAGCGCGGTCAGGAAGTCGGTCGTGTAGTGGTCGCTGGCTTGCTGGTTGCGCACGACGACGCTCAGGCGCTTGCCCCGGTCGAAGTCGGCGATCATCGCTTCCAGGTCGTCTTGCAGGTGGCGCAGATGGATCTCCTCCTCGCGCAGGTAGACGCGCTCGGCGCCGGTGGCGATGCCGCTGATCAGCGGCAAGTAGCTGCTTTCCTGGCCACCGACTTCGACGACGAAGCAGCGACGCGTGGCCACGGCCGACTGCTTGAGCTTGTCAATGACCCCGACGATCGTGTTGAGCGCGGTGTCGGCGCCGAGGCTCCAGTCGCAGGCCGGCAGGCTGTTGTCGATCGTCGCCGGCATGCACAGCATCGGCACACCCAGCGCGGGATAGATGATGCCGGCGCGCAGAAGGCGCTCGGCCGTCTCGTAGCCGGCCCAGCCGCCGATAATCAGGAGGCCGTCGATGGCGTGCTCGGTGATGGTGGCGGCGATGCGCTCGAAGCGCGCCGCGTCGGGCGCGGCGCGGCTGGTGCCGATCTCGGCGCCACCACGGCTGCCCCAGCCGTCGACGCGCCCCCAGGTGGCGCGCTCGATCTCACCCGCGATCAGGCCGTCGAAGCCGTTGTGCACCAGCAGCATCGTGTGGCCGCGGTCCAGCCCCAGCCGCACGGCGGCGCGCACGGCCGGGTTCATCCCCGGCGCCGGGTCGCCGGCGTGCAGCAGCGCCAGCCGTGTCGGCCGCGCGGGGTGGGTGACGCTCGGCACCGCGGTGGCCAGCGCCGTGAACGTCGTCAGCAGCGCGCCGAAGTTGCCGCCGCGCAGCTCAATCGCCGCAGCGTAGTCGCCGGCGGCGATCAGCGCCGGCAGCCGGCGCGTCTCGGCAACGCTGTCCATCCGTGGCTCGCGCGCGACGCGGGTGCCCTGGATGCCGATCAGGCGCGGTGTGTCCGCTGGCGTGCCGCTCAGCAGCTCCTCCACCGCGGCGTAGCCCAGCAGGGTGCTCATCCAGCGATCGTAGGCGCTGGGTGAGCCACCGCGTTGGACGTGGCCGAGGATCGTCACGCGCACCTCTTCGCCCAACCGCTCCTCCAGCGCCTGGCGCACGTCCTGGCTGGTGATCGGCCGGCCGTGCCGGTCCTGCGCGCCCTCGGCGACGATGACGACGCTGTCACGCCGGCCGGCGGCGCGCCCGGCCCGCAACAGCGCCGCCATCTCGTCCTGCCAGCCGTCCGCCGGCGGCTGCTCCGGCAACAGCACATAGTCGGCGCCGCCAGCGATGGCGCCGGTCAGCGCCAGGTAGCCGCACCGTCGCCCCATCACCTCGATGACGAAGGTGCGTTGGTGGCTGGCGGCGGTGCTGCCGAGCGCGTCGAGCGCCTCGGTGATGCGGTGCAGCGCCGTATCAGCGCCGATAGTCATGTCAGTGCCGCACATGTCGTTGTCGATCGAGCCGACCAGCCCGACGATGCCGAGGTGGGGGTAGCGCGCGGCGAGCGCAGCCTCGACCTGGCCGGTGTCGACCAGCTCGGCCAGCAGGCCGGCCCACTCCTGGCGGAAGACGTCGGCGCCGGTGAGGCTGCCGTCGCCGCCGATGACGACCAGCCGGTCGATGCCGTGCTCCAGCAGGTGTTGCACCGCCAGGCGCCGCCCGTCGCGGGTCTGGAAGGCGGCCGAGCGGGCCGTGCCGATGATCGTCCCTCCGCGCTGCAGGATGCCGCCCAGATCGTTCCAGGCCAGGCGGCGGATGTGGTCGCCGCCGTCGATCAGGCCCTGGTAGCCCTCTCGAATTGCGTAGACTTCGAGGCCCCGCCCGAGCGCGGTGCGCGCCACCGCCCGCACCGCCGCATTCATGCCCGGCGCGTCGCCGCCGCTGGTGAGGACGCCGATCGCGCCGGGATGCGGGCTGTCCATCGTTGTGTCGTCTCCTGCGTCGGGCAAGCCTGCGTGATCAGATAGTGCGTCTGAGACAGCAGCGGCACGGGCGGGCTAACGATAGGAGGTGGCAGAATAGACCAGCACGCGCATCGTCGGCTCCTGTGCGATCGGCTTCAGGCGGTGATCTGCATCACACGCAGCACGTTGGTTGCGCCGCTGGCCGCGAAGGGGTAGCCGCCGGTCAGCACCACCTGATCGCCGGGCCGAGCAAGCTGGCGTCGCTTCAGCAGGTCGTTGGCCAGCGCGCTCAGCTCCGGCAGATCGTTCGGCTCGGGACACAGCAGCGGCGTCACGCCCCACACCAGCGTCAGCCGCCGGTACGTCTCCGCGCGTGGCGTCAGCGCCACGATCGGCACCGATGGCCGCAAGCGGGCCGCGTGCTGAGCAGTGTGGCCGCTGAGCGTGTAGACGACCAGCGCCCGCAGCGTTAGCACGCGCGCGATCTCGTAGGCCGCCGCGGCGATGGCCTCGCTCGTGCTCGGCTCCTCCAGGCGCGCCTCGAGCGAGCCTTCCAACTGACGCGGCCGGCGCAGCGCATCCGTGGCGTTGGCCACGGCCGCCATCGTCGCGACGGCTGCCACCGGGTAGGCGCCGATGGCTGTCTCGCCGCTGAGCATGACGGCGTCCGAGCCGTCGAGAATGGCATTGGCGACGTCGCTGACCTCGGCCCGCGTCGGTCGGGCCTGCTCGATCATCGACTGAAGCATCTCAGTGGCGGTGATGACCGGGATGCCAGCCGCGTTGCTGGTGGCGATGATGTGCTTCTGCGCCGCCGGCACGTCCGCGATCGGCATCTCGACGCCCAGGTCGCCCCGCGCGACCATGATGCCATCCACGGCGGCGATGATGGCCGGCAACTCGGCCAGCGCCTCCGGCTTTTCGATCTTGGCGATCACCGGTGTGTCCTTGCCGGCGGCGGCGATGCGTGTCTTGAGCGCCGTGACGTCGGTCGCCCGCCGAACAAAGGAGAGCGCCACCCAATCGACACCCTGGGCCAGCCCGAAGGCCAGGTCGGCCAGGTCCTTGTCGGTCAGCGCCGGCGCGCTGACGTCAACGCCCGGCAGGTGCATGCCCTGTCGCTCGCGCAACTCGCCGCCGGTGACCACCTCAGTCTCCACCCCGCCGCCACCCGTCGCCACCACGCGCAGCTCGATCAGCCCATCGGACAGCAGCACTCGGTCGCCCGGGCGCACATCGCGCGCCAGCGCGGCGTAGGTCGTGCCGACGCCGGCGGCATTGCCGGGCTGGTCGGTAGCCTTCAGCATGAAGCGCTGCCTGGCACGCAGTGCCACCGGCCGGCCGCCGACCAGCGGGCCGGTGCGCAGCTTCGGTCCCGACAGGTCCTGCAGCAGCGCCAGCGGCCGGTCGAGGCGGGCGGCGACGGCGCGCAGCATGGCGATGGCGGCAGCGTGCTCGGCGTGGGTGCCGTGGGAGAAGTTGAGTCGGACGACGTCGACGCCGGCGAGCAGCAGTTGCTCGACAACATCGGGCGCGCTGCTGGCCGGCCCGAGCGTGGCCACGATCTTGGTCTGGCGCATCGGCTGGACTCCCAGGGGAGGTGCGGCGCTCAGGGCGGTGGCACCGGCACCGGCCGGACCCGCCAGATGCGGTCAGCATACTCGCGAATGGCGCGGTCGGACGAGAAGTAGCCGCAGCGCGCGACATTCACGATCGACATGCGCGTCCAGGTCTCGACGTCGTGGAAGACCCGGTCGACGTGATCCTGGCAGTCGACGTAGGCCTGATAGTCGGCCAGCACCAGGTACGGATCGTCGCGCAGCAGCGAGTCGACGATCGGTCGAACGCTGTCGCAGTCGCCGCGCGAGAAATGACCGGCGGCGATCAGGTCGATCGCCCGGCGCAGGTGATCGTTCTGCTCGTAGACGTGGCGCGGCGAGTAGCCAGCGGCGCGGGTGGCGGTCACCGCCTCCTCGGTCAGTCCGAAGAGGAAGAAATTGTCGGCGCCGACCCGCTCGCGGATCTCGATATTGGCGCCGTCGAGCGTGCCGATCGTCAGCGCGCCGTTGAGCGCCAGCTTCATATTGCCGGTGCCTGAGGCTTCTTTGCCGGCCAGCGAGATTTGCTCCGACAGATCGGCGGCTGGATAGACGCGCTCCGCCAGCGTGACGTTGAAGTTCGGCAGGAAGGCGACCTTCAGCCGGTCGCCGATGCGTGGGTCGCTGTTGACGACCTCGGCGATGCCATTGATGAGGGCGATGATGCGCTTGGCCATCTGGTAGCCCGGTGCGGCCTTGGCGCCGAAGTAGACCAGGCGCGCGGTCGGTGCGGCGGTGTGGTTGGCCGTCAGACGCTCGTACATCGTGACGACGTGCAGCGCTTTGAGCAGTTGCCGCTTGTACTCGTGCAGGCGCTTGACCATGACGTCGAACAGCACTGCCGGGTCGGCGGTGGGGCCGTGCTCGCGCCGGATGTGTGCCGCCAGCGCCTGCTTGTTGTGCGCCTTGACTTGACGCCAGCGGGCGCGAAAGGCGGCGTCATCGACCAGCGGCTCGAGCCGGCGCAACTGCTCCAGGTCGATCAACCAGCCGTCGCCGATGGCCTCGCTGATCAACTCCGACAGGCCGGGATTCGCCAGCCGCATGAAGCGCCGCGGTGTGACACCGTTGGTGACGCTGGTGAACCGCTCCGGCCACAGGTCGGCGAAGTCGCGCAGCACACGCTCGCGCAGCAGCCGAGACTGCAATGTGGCCACGCCATTGACGCGGTAGCTGCCGACGACGGCGAGATAGGCCATCCGAACCCGGCGAACCGGCTCCTCCTCAATGATCGACATGCGCCGCACACGCGCCTCGTCACCGGGGAAGCGCTGTCGCACCAGGGCGAGGAAGCGGGCATTGATCTCGTAGATGATCTCCAGGTGGCGCGGCAGGAGGCTCTCAAACAGGGTGACCGGCCATGTCTCGAGCGCTTCTGGCAGCAGCGTGTGGTTCGTGTAGGCGATCACCTGCGTGGTGATCTCCCAGGCCCGATCCCAGGGCAGCAACATGTCGTCCACAAGGAGCCGCATCAACTCGGCCACAGCGATCGATGGATGGGTGTCGTTGAGCTGGATGGCGACGAACTCCGGCAGGCGGCGTGGGTCGAACTCCGCGCCTAGACGCGCCCGCATCGATCGGAAGATGTCCGCCAGTGTGCAGGCGACGAAGAAGTACTGCTGTTCCAGGCGCAACTGCCGACCCTGCGGCGTGCTGTCGTCGGGATACAACACCTTGGTGATCCGCTCTGAGCTGACCTGCTGGGCGACGGCGTCGAGGTAATCCCCAGAATTGAAGATATCCAGACGGAATTCATGCGTGGCGCGGGCGCTCCACAGGCGGATCAGATTGACTGCCTCTGAGGCGTAGCCGGGGGCCATGTAGTTGTGCGGCACACCGAGGACGGTGCGCGCCGGCCGCCAGCGGACGCGGTAGCGGCCCTGGTCGTCATGGCTGGCCTCGGTGGCGCCGCCAAAGCCGACGGTGACGGCGTGCTCGGGATGAGTGAAGTCCCACGGACTGCCCAGCAACAGCCACTGGTCGGCGCGCTCGACCTGGCGGCCATCGACGAACGTCTGGCGAAAAATGCCGTACTCGTAGCGGAGGCCGTAGCCGACGGCCGGGACCTGCAGCGTCGCCAGCGAGTCCATGAAGCAGGCCGCCAGCCGGCCCAGGCCGCCGTTGCCCAGGCCCGGCTCGATCTCCAACTCCGCCAGCGCGTCCAGATTGAGGTTCAGCTCGGCCAGCGCCTGACGGGCGATCTCGGTCAGGTGCTCGTTGAGCAGGTTGTTGCCGAGCTGTCGGCCGAGCAGATACTCGGCTGATAGATAGGCGACCCACTTCTGACGCGAGGCGAATTGTGTGCGCAGCGTGGCCAGGCTGCGCTCGGTCAGCGCCTGCCGAACAGTGATCGCGAGCGCCTGGTACTGGTCGTTGGCTGTGCCGGCCAGCAGCCCGACGCCGCGCTCGATGTTGAGGTTGCGCACGAACGCCGCCTTGAAGGCGGCGACTGCGGCGGGATCGAGAGGAACGGGGTGTTGGGGAGCGGGGGATGTGGTCGGTGGTGATTCCATGGCCCCGCTCCCATACGTCAGCGACGCAGTCACTCGCGCGCCAGCTACCTCAGCCTGCCTGCTGCTTGCGCCAGGCCTCGTACTCGACGCGGGCCTCGGGCGTGAGCGGATAGTACTTGCGCAAGTCACCGCCCTCGGAGAGGCGCAGGCGCACGAACTCCTCCCAGTCGTGATGCTCGCCGGCCTTCCTGGCCAGCTCCGGCGCCAGCGCCTTCGGCACGACCACCGCGCCGTCGTCGTCGGCGACGATGATGTCGCCGGGCATGACCAGCGTGTCGCCGCAGGCGATCGGCACGTTGACGGCGAACGGCATCAGATCGGTCTGGGTGTGGAAGTTGGGCGTGACACCCTTCAACCACAGGCCGAGGCCGAGATCCTTGGCGTTCGGGTAGTCGCGGATGCAGCCGTCGATGACGACGCCGACGCCGCCGCGACCCTTGAAGTAGGTCAGCATCATCTCGCCGAAGACGCCGCTGCCGAGGTGCCCGCGTGCGTCGACGACGACGATGTCACCCGGTTGGGTGTGATAGAGGCAGTGCCGGTGCAGTTGCCGCTCCGGATCGGCGTACTCATCGACGCCGTAGAGGTCCTCACGTTTCGGCATGAACTGCAGCGTCAGCGCGGGGCCGGCGACGGCCTTGCCGGGCGTCCAGGAGACGATGCCGCGCAGGTGCGGATCGCGGATGCCGAGGCGGCTGAGCTCGCCGGTGGCGGTGGCGCTGCCGATGTCGGCCAGGCGCTCGACGTACTCCCGTGCCGGGCGCTCGATGTCGTGGGTCTGAACCATGGTCGGTCCTCGCTCCCTCGCCCACGTGGGCGGTGCTGGCGCGGCGCGGCCAATCGGCGCGCCGCTGGCGGCGGATGCTCGCGGCCGGACTCAGCCGGCGCCGGCGTACACGGCCTCGCGCAGGCCGCGAATGTAGCCGATGGCGTACAGGCGGCCATACGCCGAGTAGCTGGCGGTGTTGGCGTCGCCCTCGACGGTCGGCACGTGGTCGGGGCGCAGCACGCCGTTGAAGCCGATGTCCTTGTAGGCCTGCATGCAGGCGAGCATGTCGGTCTTGCCGTCGTCGTGCCAGGTCTCCTCGTAGCGCGTCACGTCGCCGCGCACGTCGCGGAAGTGGACGAAGGCGATCTTGCCCTGTCGGCCGAAGTGGCGGATGACGCTGGGCAGGTCGTCGGTCATGAGCGTGAAGTTACCCTGGCACATGGTGAGGGCGTTAGCCGGGCTGGGCACGAGGTCGAGCAGGCGCTGGTAGTTCTCGACGCTGCGCATGATGCGGCCGACGCCACGGATGGGCGACAGCGGCGGGTCGTCCGGGTGCATCGCCAGCGCGACGCCGGCGCGCTCGGCCACCGGCAGGACGGCGCGCAGGAAATACTCGAGCGTCTCCCAGAGCTTCTCCTCGGAGATGGGCCCCTGCTCGGTCGGTGGCGCGTCCGCGACCAGCCCGTAGTCGAAGCTGGTCACCAGCGAGCCGCCGCGCGAGGCAGTGGTCGTGGAGGTGCGCAGCCAGTTGAAGTCGGTCATCCACTCGTAGCACCAAACAGGGATGCCGAGCTTGCCCATGTTCTCCAGCAGCGTGCAGACGGTGGCGATCTCCTCGTCGCGGCCCGGCAGGCCGCGCTTGGCGTTGTTGAGCGGTGGCCGTGCCTCAATGACGGCCAGGTGAAAGCCGCCGTCCTGGTAGCGCTGTTTCATGCGCTGCAGCGGCAGGTAGTCCCACGGCGCGTCGTGGCCGTTCATCGGGTCATCGAACGGCAGGCCGCCGACGACCTCGTCGACGCCGGACTGCTTGGCCAGCTTCCAGACCAGCGACGGTGTTGGCGGCAGGAACTCAGCGATCTCGATCATGGGCGCCTCCAGGGATGGGGAGTGATGAGTGATGCTGAAGCGCACATCAAGCCCGTCGCCTCGCCTGACGCGGTGGGCGAGGGCCAGGGCGCCCGCGCCCGAGTGTAGCACCGGCGGGCGATTGCGTCAGCGGCGCGCGGCGCCGGGGCGGCTGCGGGCCGTCCCGGTCGCTGACATCACGCCGGGGTCAGCCGCACCTGCACTGCCAGGCCATCGAACAGACCGGCGGCGCCGCGGGGGCGCCAGAGCGGCACGCCCGTGGCGGGAGTATCGACGGCAGCGTCGGCGCTGGGCTGACCGGTCTCGGCGGCGTCCAGCGCCGCCAGCACGACCAGCATGTTGGCCCGGCTCTGGCGCACCGTGCCGACAATCGGCTCGCCGTGCTGGACGGCGTCGGCGAAGTTCAGCCACTGGTTGTAGAAGCCACCGTCGCTGCCGTCGACGTGATGCTCGGTCGTGCGCCCGTCGGCGCCGGTGTGGGTGACGCGGCTCTGGCGCAGGATCAACCCGCCGCCGTCACCGACCAGGCGCGTCTCATTGATCGGCTCGGGTACCGGCCCACCGAAAAAGCCCCAGGCGCTCTCGCCGATGGCGCCGGATGAGAGCGCGAAGGTCATGGCCAGCGCGCTGGGCGCCTCCATCGTCGAGTTGACCCAGTCCGTCCGGGCGTTGATGCCACTGAAATCACCGCCGAGGAGGCGCATGGCGGCGATGCCGTGGACGCCACCGTCGAGCAGCGGACCGCCTCGGTAGGCCGGCTGTTGGTAGCGCCAGGGTGTGCTGGAGAAGTTGCCCGGCGTCGGCACAAGCTGGTTGAGCCAGCGCTGCACCAGCAGGCGCGGTGCGCCGATTGCGCCCGCGTCGACCAGCGCCCGCGCCAGGCGCGCCTCGTCGCGGTAGAAGACCTGCTCGCCCATCAGCACAACCTGGCGTGGGTGCCGATCGACCAATTCGACGAACTGGCGGCCCTCGTCGGCGTCGCCACCGGGCGGCTTCTCGCACAAGACGTGCTTGCCGGCCGCCAGCGCATCGCGGGTGATTCCCAAGAGCTGAGCGATCGGCACAGCCACCAGCACCGCCTCGACGTCGTCGCGGCGAAGCAGGTCCTGATAGTCGGCATGATAGCCGTCCATCGATAGGCCAGCGAAAGCGGCGAACGCCTCGGCGGTGGCGCGGGTGCGACTGGCAACGCCGACGACGGTGAAGCGCTCGCGCAGCCGGGTCAGCGCCGGCCAGTGCAGCTTGCGCGCCGCCAGACCGGCGCCGATGAGGCCGAGGCGGATCGGTGGCTCGGTCGAGAGCCGAGGGTCGTCCATGGCAGGCTCCTGCCGCTGCTGGTGTGAGCGACGGTCGGGCGCATCGCGCGCCGCCGGCCCGGCAACGGCGTGGTGGCGGGAGTGTAGCATCGGCGGGTCGGCGGCGTCAGGGGTCGGGGCGCACCGGCACACCCGCACCGGGATCGCTGTTGGACGAGAGGCGCCCCGCATGATCAGGTCATGCCTGCTTGTGCGAAGCTGGCGCGTCCAACCCGAGCCACCCACTTGACAACGACGCCCGCCAGTGCGACCGTACCAGCGCCCCGCCCACCGGTCCACCGACCCACTGGCGACTGCCTCATGCTGCGCATCACCCGTGACCAGCACACCTATCGTTTCGCCGCCGATGTGCCGCCGGTGGCGCGGCTGCGGCCGGGCCAGCGGGTGCTGTTCGAGACGTTCGATGCCTCGACCGGGCGCATCCGGATGCCAGCGGATGTCCACACCTACCTGGCCGTGCGCGACCCGCGCCGTGTCAACCCGGCCGCCGGCCCGATCTGGGTCGAGGGCGCTCGCCCTGGCGACGACTTGATTGTGACGATTGAGGCGATCCGCCTGGCCGACCAGGGCTACATCCGGGCGATGCCGGGCGCCATCATCCCTGGCATCGACGGGCCGGTGGCGGCGATCGTGCCAGTCGTGGATGGGGACACGCTGCTGCTGCCTGGAGGGCTGCGGCGGCCGGCGCGGCCAATGGTCGGCGTCATCGGCACGGCGCCATCAGCCGGCGAGGTGCTGACGGCCGTGCCTGGCCCGCAGGGCAGCAACCTCGACTGCAACCTCGTGCGCCTCGGGGCGCGCGTCCACCTGCCGGTCGGCGTCGATGGCGCGCTGCTGGCATTGGGCGATGTCCACGCGGCGATGGGCGATGCCGAGGTAAGCGGCACGGGTGTCGAGATCAACGCCGAGGTCGAGGTGACGGTCGAACTGGCGCCGGGCGCCGGTCGGGCACGACCCTGGATCGAGGTCGACGGCCTGATCGCCGCTACCGGCAGCGCCCCGACGTTGGAGGCGGCCGTCAGCCTGGCCGTCGATGGCCTGGTCGG
>JADLAZ010000133.1 GCA_020849725.1 Chloroflexota bacterium | reverse complement strand
GCCTGGGTCGGTAGGCTTGGGTGGAACTGGCACGGAACCCTCCTTCTGGTGTGGTTGGTCATGACAGCCGAACCCTACCAGATGTGGCCCGTGCCGGTTCTTCTTCCTTAAGTTCGCGCCTATGCGGCCTTCCCCTTTCCACCGGGAGGAGACGGCACGCCACCGAACGGGCCACCTTACGCCATTGGAAGGCACCGCCGCTCCCAATGGTTACCGAACGGAAGCGTTGGGCGTGGAGGGTGAAAATCGCTGCATCCGACCCGGCCACACGGACCTCATAATTCCGAGGTTGCAGGTTCGAATCCTGCTGGGCCCATGGCCGGTTCTTGGGGTCACTGGCCGCTGCTGTATCCACTCGCCGCCTACGGCGGGGGCGGTCGAGCGATAGATCGGCGCGGCGCCATCCCCGCGCGCACTCGCATACCGATCGGCGAGCAGGCGTCGGCCTCCGGAGGCCGCGACCGGCAGTCCCCGCGCCATCTCGCCGCGCCACGTGCCTGGCGACGCCCGCGGCATCCTGACCGGCACGGCCGGTGGGCAGTGAGGCGGCGGCAAGCAGACAAGGCGGCCCCACGGGAGTGCCCGAGCGCGGTCGGGACGTCGCCGCGCTTGTGGTGTGGTCTGCCATCTACCCCACGACCGCCGGGTCAATCCGGCCAGATGCTGGGCAGACGCCGGTGTGCTCGATCGTGTTGGACTCCTCAAGCGCGTCTGCGAACGGCATCCGAACTAGCCTCTGGCCGGCGTTTATTGAGGGTAGCATGTGATACATTTGCGTTGTCAGTGTGGGAGAGGCCATCAGGATGGGCCATCGTCTCAATGACAATTCGACGAGCGTGGGGCGGCCATCGAGTTGCGCCTCGCTTGCTGCCCTCACCGCCCACGAGCGGGTTGGTACGCGTGTCCCCGTCGCGCTCCACCCGACCGGGGCTGAGACGTTGTCGATCCGGCTGCTGGGCACGATGCAGGTCACCGTCGGCGGGCGTCTCGTGCCACCGAGCGCCTGGCGGCTGCGCAAGGCGCGGAGCCTGGTGGCTCTGCTGGCGCTGACGCCAGGCGGCCGCCTCCATCGTGAGCGGGTGCTGGAGACGCTCTGGCCCGAGCTTACACCAGCGGCGGCGGCCAACAACCTGCGCCAGGCGCTCCACGCAGCCCGTGGGGCGCTCGGCGGGGGCCATGCGCAGCCCGGCCCATGGCTGCGGCTGGAAGGCGCCATCGTCGTCCTCGGCCCAGCCGATCGGCTGGCAGTCGACGTGGTCCGCTTCGAGGCGGCGCTGGCCGCCGCCCGGCGTGGCGATGACCCGGCCGCCGCGTGGTCGGCGCTGAGCGAGTATGCCGACGAGTTCCTGGCGGACGACCCCTATGCCGACTGGGCAATCGACCGGCGCGATAGTCTGCGCGCCCGCGTCCTCACCACTCTTGTTGAGCTTGCTGATCGCCTCACTGCTCGTGGTGAGGCCGACGCGGCCGTGGCCGCCCTCCAGCGCGCCATCGAGATCGATCCGACGCACGAGCCGGCCCGGTGCGGCCTGATGCGCCGCTACGCCGCCGCCGGCCGCCGGGAGGCCGCGCTCGACGAGTATCGGCAACTCCGGGCCGCCCTCGCTGCGCTCGGTGTCGAGCCAGAGCCGCCAACTAAACGTCTGTATACTACTGTGCAGGCGGCTGCCGGCGCCGGCGCGGACGTGCCCGCGGCCACGCCATCCGGTAACCTGCCGGCGCCGGTTACCAGCTTCGTCGGCCGCCGACGCGAGTTGGCCGAGGTCGGACAGCTGCTGGGGGGGGGCCGACTCCTGACGATCACCGGCGCGGGAGGCTGTGGCAAGACCCGCCTCGCGGTGGAGGTCGCCCGCGCCGTCGCTAGCGCGTATCCGGACGGCGTCTGGCTGGTCGAGTTGGCCGCGCTCACCGACCCCCGGCTGACGCCCGAGGCGGTCGCCACCGCGCTTGGCATCCGCGAGGCACCCGGCCGCCCGCCGCTCGAGACGCTGACCCTCGCCCTGCGCGACCGGCAACTGCTGCTGGTGCTGGACAACTGCGAGCATCTGGGCGACGCCTGCGCCGACCTGGCGGCCATTCTCCTCGGCGCCTGTCCCGCTCTGCGCATCCTGGCCACCAGCCGGATGGCGCTCGACCTGCCCGGCGAGACGACCTGGCGCATCCCGTCGCTGGCACTCCCCGCCAGCACTCCGGTCGGGACCGATCCGCCGGCGATTGTGGACGAGCCGGCCCCGGTGCAGGGTATGGCGCCGCTGGCCGAGGCGGTCTATCTCTTCCAGGAGCGCGCAGCGGCAGCGCGGCCGGGGTTCGCCGTCACCGACGCCAACGCGGCGGCGGTCGCCGAGATCTGTCGCCGGCTGGACGGCATCCCGCTGGCGATCGAGCTGGCCGCGCCATGGGTCCGCATGCTGCCCGTCACGGAGATCGCCGCGCGCCTGGCTAACGACCTGAGCCTGCTCGCAACCGACAGCCGCATGGCCGCCGCGCGCCAGCGCACCTTGCGGGCGACGTTGGAGTGGAGCTACGCGCTGCTGGACACGCCGGAGCGGGTGCTGCTGCACCGCCTGGCCGTCTTCACCAGCCGCTTCACGCTCGCCGACGCCGAGGTGGTCTGCGCCGGCGGCGGCATCGACCGGGCCGTGGTGTTGCCGCGGCTGGTGCGGCTGGTCGATCTCGCCCTCGTGGTCGCCGAGCCGGAGGCCGGCCGCTACCGGCTGTTGGAGACGGTGCGGACGGACGCCCTGTACCGCCTGGCGATGAGCGGCGAGATCGAAGCCACCCAGCGCCGGTACGTCGACTATTATCGGGGGCTGGCGCTGGCCGCCCTGCCGGCGCTGTGGGACTCGCACCCGGAGCGCGAGCGCTGGTTTGTTCTACTCGACCACGAGCGCGATAACCTGCGCGCCGCCTGGGACTGGGCCGAGGGGGCGGGCGAGATCGAGACGTGCCTCTGGCTGGATGGGGCGCTGGCGCCGTACTTCACCGATCGCGGTCTGATTGCCGAGGCGCGCCGCCGGCTGATGACGGCCCTCGCTCGGTCGGCGGCAGAGACCGCGCCGGTGCGGGCCTGGGCGCTGCTCGGCGCTGGGCTGCTGGCGCGGGCCGTCGAGGACTACGCGGCAGCAACGGAATGGCTGGAGGCTGCCCTGATCGCCTTCCGCCAACTCGACGATGCGCGCGGTCTGGCCCATACCCTGGTCGTCCTGGGCGCGACCTTCGCCTGGCAGGAGCATTACACTCGCGCTCAGCCGTTGCTGGAGGAGGCGCTAGGGCTGTGTCGCGTGGCCAATGACGGCCCCGGCATCGGCGTTGCCCTCTCTCAGCTCGGCCTGCTGCGGCTGTTCGAGGGCGACGGGGCTGGCGGCGGCGCGCTGCTGGAGGAGAGCATACCGGCGCTGCGGGCACGGGGCGACCTGGCGCGGGTCTCACACAACGTGTTCATGCTCGGTTTCGTCGCGCTGACCGAGGGCCAGCCGGTGAAGGCGCTCGGCCGCTTCGAGGACAGCCTGGCACTGGCACGGCCCCGCGACGACTGGTGGGCGCTGGAGTACATTGCCGAGGGCCTGGGCTGCGTGGCGGCGGCATGCGGGGAGGCCGCACTGGCACTCCGGCTCGCCGGCGCGGCCGAGGCCGACCGCGGGCGGCGCGACAACCACGTCTCGATCCACGCGTACCGCCGGCTGCGCGACGACCTGCTGACTCCGGCGCGGGCGGCGCTGTCTGTCGCGGCGCAGGCGGCGGCCTGGGACGCCGGCACAGCGCCACCCTTGCTGGCGGTGCTCGACGAGGCGCTGGCCGTGCTGGCCGCGCCGCCCTCCGGCGGTGCGGCGGCTCCACAACTCGGCGGCGCGATCATCCTGACCGAGCGCGAGCGGGCGGTGGCGGCGCTGGTGGCCCGTGGCCGGGCGAACCGCCAGATCGCGGCCGAACTGGGCATCGGCGAGCGGACCGTCGAGGAGTATCTGGCGCGCGTGCGGCGCAAGCTTGGCGTCCGCTCACGGGCCGAGGTCGCCGCCTGGGCGGCCGTCCACGGCCCGCCGCCGCCTGGCCAGCCCATCTGACCCCGCGCCCCGGCGCGGCGTGATGCTCTTCGCCGCCCACCGCGACACAGGCCGCGACGATCGAGATCGCGGGCCAGGGTGGCGCCCATGATCGGGGCGTCGCTCGAACGCTGAACCGTGCCTGAGCGGTCGGTGTGCCTGGCTGTCCGTGCTGGCACGGACAGGTCCTCACGTGGCAGCCGTGGCCTGCAAATGGTCTGCTAACAGCCGCCGAGTAGTCTGGTCATTGCACCTGTTTCCGTACCCGCCGCCTGCCCCCACGCTCCTCGACCCCGTCACAGGAGGCCACTGCCATGCGGTCCAGTCCGCGCGAACCACCCGCCGCTCGTCACGCCCGCCCGCGCGTCTGCCCGTCGGTGTGGCGCGCACCGCTTCGGTCGACTCCGATCGCGTGAGGAGCATCTGGACCATGAATGATCGTGTACCCCTTCGTCCAGGCTACCGCCTGTGGCTGCCGGTGCTGGCGGTCGCGCTCGTGCTGACCAGCCTGAGCGCCATCGTCGTCCCGCCCGCCACCGTGCAGGCCGCCCCTTCCGTCACCGTTCGCGTCGTCGTCGAGCGCCTCAAGGACATCGGCGACAACGCGGACACCCTCGACGATGCCGACTTCTACGGCCGCGCCATCGTCGACGGTGAGACGACCAACTTCCCCGAGATCATCGATGAGGAGGAGCCCAGCCCCACCAACTGGGCCACTCCCGGCAAGCTGATCGACGTGGCCGTCAAGCCGAGCATCGCGGTCAACATCCGGGTCTTCGACAACGATAATTTCCTCAACTTCCTCGACAACGAGTTCGACATCTCGCCCGAGGGTGGGACGCGCGGCCTCGACCTGACCGTCGACCTCAATCCCTGCCGGGTGACGATCGACACGGTCGTGCAGCCCGGCCTGTGCGGCGCGTCGATCACCACGAGCGGCTCCTCCGATCTCGACGCCGAGATCCAGTTCCGCGTCGAGATCGACTACCCGGCCGTCACCGGGCTGAACCTGCGCTGCACTCACACCCCGGTCTGGCCGCAGCCCGGTGGGGCGGTCCCGATCACTGCCGAGGCGCTCGACGGCGCGCTAGCGCCCCGCTTCGCCGATCGGATCGAACTGTTCATTAACAACCAGAATCAGGCGTCGCCATCGGCATCGGCCATCAATGCCACCCAGGTCGCCACCAATCTCAACCTCAGCCCGACCGCCACGAGCTTCTTCTACGGCTGCCGGATCGTCATGACCAACGGCGACACCATCTGGAGTGGCTGGCGGCGCGTCCAGGTCGGCATGCCGCCGGCCAGTCAGGGCCGGGCCGTGCCAATCTCGGTGACCGGCAACTCCGACGGTCGCGTCGACTTCGTCTTCATCCCCGACACCAACAGCTATCCCGGCGGCGCGACCAACGCCACCTTCCTCAACGACGTCGCCTCGGTCATCCGGAACGCCTTCTATGCGCGCGAGATCTACCTGAGCAACCAGGACGCGATCAACTTCTGGATCGCCCAGGACGCCGGGACGACGGCCTTGACGCCCGTTGGCGGCAGCCCCCTGCCCCGCTGCACCAACACGGCGCCGACGAACTGGGGCACCGCCTACCCATTCGTCGACGCGGGTGTCCTGCTGCATGTACCGAACTGCCGCGACAGCGCCAACCCGAACACGCGCATCTTCTCGATCGAGCCGACCTCGCTGCCGGTCGTCCTCCACGAGAGTGGCCATCGCCCCTTCGGCCTGGCCGACGAGTACTGCAGCGCCCCCACCGGAACCCCCGGCAATTGCGACGGCGGCTACTTCCAAGCCAACCCGAACCCCAACCTCTACACCACCCAGGCCGCCTGCCAGGCGGACACGCTGGCCGCCTCCATTCCCGGCTCCTGTGGATCGTTCGTCAGCGCCGCCCCCACCACCAATGGGACGACCTTCTGGCGCCTCGACGCGAACCTCTCCGATGACCTGATGCAGGTCAACGGGGCGTTCCGGGCGGCCGATACGCGCCGTCACGACTGGCTCTTCACCCAGTGCCGCACGCAGCGCTGCTAGGGAAAGGACGGGCAGACCATGGCGAGACACCGACCCCACACCCTGCTCCGGCGGGCCGCCCTCAGCTTTGGCGTGGCGCTGGCGCTGCTGACCGGCCTCAGCCGTCTGGCGCTCCCGACCGGCCCCGTCGAGGCCGTGACCGGCGGGCCGCAAGACCCGGTCCCGGTCATCGAGCCGGCGGCGGCCAACAAGACGGTCGTCATCAACCTGAACTTCACCAACCAGGATCAGGTCAGCCTCGCCAACGGCGCGGTCGCCTTCGGCCGGCCGCCGGCGCGCATCGGCAACCCGCCGCTGTTGGACGTCGTGCTGAAGGACAAAGCGGGCAACGTCGTCGAGCGCTACAACGAGTGGCACCCGCTGTGGAACTTCATCGAAGACGGCGGCCCGGGCGGGGGCATGGAGATCGCGCCGAGCGGGGTCGGCACCTTCCCCTACACGCACGCGCCAACGATCCGGACGATGGAGGTCCACGACATTCCAAAGCAGAAGCTGCTGGCGACGATCGACGTCGTCGGCGCGGCTGTCCGCCCCTTCTGCGAGCAGAACCCGACCGACGCCATCTGCACGGCCAACATCGGCCTGACCAAGGGTGACGCGCCCGACCCGGTCTTCGCCGGCACGCAACTCACCTACACGCTGACGGTCTCGAACAGCGGCCCGAACCCGGCCTTCAGCGCCACGCTCGTCGACACCCTCCCGGCCGGGGTGACGTACGTCAGTGATGACGGCAGCTGCACCCAGGCGCCGGTCGGCACGCTCACCTGCGGCCCCTACGTCGTCGATCCGCAGGAGACCCGACAGGTCAAGGTGACGGTCAAAGTTGACGCCCTGCTTGTCTTCAACAATGACGGCAACCCGGTGACGTTGACCAATCTGGCTAACGCCGCCAACCCGGCCGGCGCCGACGATCAGCCGGTCAACAACAACGCCCAGGCGACGACGACGGCGCGCGGCGTTGCCGATCTTGCCATCACGACCTTTGATGACCCGAACAGCAGTGGCTTCCGCGAAGGGGCCGAGGCCGGCCTGCCAGGCACGACCATCTTCATCGATCTGAACGGCAACGGCATCCTGGACAGTGGCGAGCCGAGCCGCCAGACCGCTCTCGACGGCGCGTTCACCCTCAAAGGCGTCGGTGCGGGTGACTTCCGCATTTGTGCCGTCGCCCCGAGCGGACGCGTCGCCACCAGCCCGCGCTGCACCGGCGTCCCGATCACTGTCGACGGTGTCGGCGACGTTCCGAAGGTGATCCCGCTCGCTTTCGGCAGCCGCGCCCGCATCCCCGGCTGCACTGGTGGCACGGTCGTCAACACCATCGTCGCCATCGACCCGCTCAGCGGGCCAGCGGGCTACTTCCGGCCGACCGACTTGGGTCGCCCGGCGACGACCGGCCCGTGGCCCGGCCGCCGACTCTACATTCAGCCGGGCGGCACGAACCCGATCACCTTCGTCCAGTCGGGCGAGCTCGTCTCGAACGCGCTGCTCGTCTCGGAGGTCAACGCAAGCCAGCACGACAATCTGGTATTGCTCTATCGCTACGTCAATCCGCGCCAGACGATCGTCGAGGTCGTCGCGGCCGACGGCACATCAGTGACGCCGGTGCCGATCCCGACCGGCACCAGCCTGCCCAACCCGCTGCCGACGGTCTTCACCGCCTACAACAAGGGCAACGGCGAGTTGTACATCTTCGGCGTGCCGAAGACGGCCGATGACTCCCGCTTCCAGGACATCTTCGTCATCACCAAGCCGAGGCCGGGCACCGGCTTCATCACCACCCAGGCCGCAATTGCTGGCAAGGTGGCAACGATCAACGGCCAGCGGCGGCTCCAGCCGATCGGTCAGACCTGCGGCGACAAGGCCGAGAGCAGCATCTTCGCCGGCACACCGCCGACGATCGGCCCAATCGGCGCCCCGCTGCCGGTCGACGATGTGGCCGACAAGCCCGACAACCCTAACGAGTTCTAGCCTATCGCCGGCTCCAGGGCCGATGAGCCGTCCGGCCCGGCCGCGTGCGCAATTGCGATGGCGCACGCGGCCGGCGGCGCGGCTCCAGCGGCATCCCGATCGTGCTCGGAAACGGTAGCCCGTGCCTGCGCGGCGCCGTCTTGCCAATCTTCGATGGCCGTTCGGTAGGGCGTCTGTTCCTGCACCGTGTACTCCGTGCGCTCACGGCTGAGCATGTTGCACTAGCTCGGTAGTTATGAGGAGCTCCCGAGAGACCGTCACATCCGAGGGCACGATGGTCGAGCTGGACGAGTCGCGAGCCGACCAGGTGCTGCGCCGCGCGCGCCAGCATGGCATACTCCGACCGCGCGACCTGGCCGCCCACGGCATCGCCCGCGAGTACCTGCGCCGCCTGACGCGGCGCGGCCTGCTTGAGCGCGCCGGGCGTGGCCTGTACGTCCTGCCCAGCGACCCACCGTCGGCTGGCCATAGCTGGCTCATGCCGCCCGCTCTGTGCGCAGCGAGACGAGCTTGGCCGCAAGGGAGAACGGCGTGGTCAACATGAATCGACAACTGCTGGAGATCATGTCGTGGCGCGCCCTGACAGAGATCGTCCGGCGCCATCCCGCGCGCCTTCGCATCGCGGAAGCCCACCCCGCTGGCGGCTTCTACGATAGCTTGGAGCTTTTTGACGCGCCGCCTGGCGGGCAGAGCCGGCACCTGCTCACGCTCAATCGACCCGGCAGCGCCCACATCTGTGCCGGCATTCAGCACAGGCAAGCGCAGTCCGACCACTGGACCACCTTCTACCAAGACTACCTAGAGGCTGAGGAACCGCTCCAGATCATCGACCGACTGACTGACCTGCTGGGGCTGCCACCCGTGTCACCATTGCCGGCCAGCACGCCGTTGACGCTCGTGTACCGCTTGATCGCGGCACTGCTAACGCACGCGGCACTTGGGCGTGTCGCGTGGCAGTGCCGCAGCGGGTACCAGGATGGCCCATACGGGTCGGGGATCGCCGAGCACTGGTTTGGCGTCATACCGGCGGCAGCCGAACGGCTGTACGAGCGGCGGCAGGATGACCTGTTCGGCGAGCCGGCGCGGCGCTTCTGGTTCCTGCTGCGCGCGGGCGAGCCGGTCATCTGCTTGGAGACGACCGGCTTGGCCTGGGACCGGCACGGGCAGGCGCACCAGCTCATGGCGCGTTACGCGCGGGACCGCCGCATCTGGCCACTGGTGGTGGCCGTGGCTGGTGACTTGCTGCCGTGATCGGAGACGCGCATCCGGCAACGGCACGCCTCGCATTGTGGCGCCGCAATGGTGGCTGGAGGCACGGCTCACTGTGTCAACGACGGTGACACAACGACGGGCTATGCTCCTCCTGACACGTCGGAGACGGCCGGCGCCGGCCGGCATGACGCGGCCACGGCGGTCAGCCTTTGCGATGGTATGATGGAGGCACCAGCCTGAGCGGCCCGCCCGCTGCGTCTCCAGCGGACGCACTTTGCGGCGCCTGTTGACCTGTCTTGCCGCTAGGGGAGGACTCGCGTTCGCATGGCCCGCCTCGAAGAGTTGACCCCCGGCGCCGCGGTGCGCGGCGTCCTGGCCAATGGCCTCGTCACCGTCGTCAGCCTCCAGTGGTTCGGTGACGCCGTGGCCGAACTGACCTACAAGGATGCCGCCGGCGTGCTCGGCAGCGAGTTGCTCTATCGCGACCGCGAGCCGACGCTGGAGGTGGTCGAGGCCGGGCGACCCTGGGCTTTCGACGGCGACGGCGCGCTGCTGCGGCTCGTCAGCGAGGCCCATCGCATCCACCTGGCGCACCTGTTCGACCCGCTGCTGGCCGTCCACACCTCGCTTGTGGAGCCGCTGCCGCACCAGATCACCGCCGTCTACGGCGAGCTGCTGCCGCGCCAGCCGCTGCGCTTCTTGCTGGCCGACGACCCCGGCGCCGGCAAGACGATCATGACCGGGCTGCTCATCAAGGAGCTGCTCATCCGGGGCGATCTGCGCCGCTGCCTGATCGTCTGCCCCGGCAGCCTGGTCGAGCAGTGGCAGGACGAGCTGAAGGCGCGCTTCGACCTGGATTTCCGCATCGTCACGCGCGACGCCATCGCGGCCAGTCAGGCCGGCAACCCCTTCGCCGACCTCAACCTCGCCATCGCGCGCCTCGACCACTTGAGCCGGAATGACGATCTTCAGGCCAAGCTGGGCCAGACCGATTGGGACCTGATCGTCTGTGACGAGGCCCACAAGCTGTCGGCGACGTATCTTGGCGACGAGGTGAAGTACACCAGGCGCTATCGGCTGGCCCAACTGCTCGGCAAGCTCACCCGCCACTTCCTGTTGCTGACGGCCACGCCGCACAACGGCAAGGAGGCCGACTTCCAGCTCTTCATGGCGCTGCTCGACGGCGACCGCTTCGAGGGCCGCTTCCGCGACGGCGTGCACACCACCGACGCCGGCGACCTGATGCGGCGGCTGGTGAAGGAGCAACTGGTCACCTTCGACAACACGCCGCTCTTTCCCGAGCGCCGGGCCGCGCCGGTCGCCTTCGCGCTGTCGAACGCGGAGGCGGCGCTCTACCGGCAGGTGACCGACTACGTGCGCGAGGAGTTCAACCGCGCCGAGCAACTGGAGAGCGACGGCCGCAAGGGCACCGTTGGGTTCGCGCTGACGGTCCTGCAGCGCCGGCTGGCCTCGTCGCCCGAGGCCATCTACCAGTCGCTGCGCCGGCGGCGCGAGCGCCTGGAGGCACGGCTGCGCGAGGCGCAGGTGCTCAGGCGCGGCGCGTCAGCGCGCCTCGATGGTCTGACGGGCCTGCCGGACCTCACGGCAGACGACATCGACGACCTGAACGACGCGCCCGATGCCGAGGTCGAGGCCATCGAGGAGCAGGTGGTCGATCAGGCCACGGCCGCGCGCACGGCCGCCGAGCTTGAGGCCGAGCTTGCCGTCCTGCGGCAGCTCGAGCGCCAGGCGCTGGCCGTGCGGCTGAGCCAGGTCGACCGCAAGTGGGAAGCGCTGCGCGACTTGCTCCTGCACGGCGACGAGATGTTCGATGCCGCCGGCGCCCGGCGCAAGCTCGTCATCTTCACCGAGCACCGCGACACACTGGCGTATCTGACCGAGCGCATCCGGACGGCGCTGGGTCGGGCCGAGGCCGTCACGGTCATCCATGGCGGCCTGGGACGCAACGAGCGCAAGCGGGCGCAGGACGCGTTCACCCAGGACCGGGACACCCTCATCCTGGTCGCGACCGACGCGGCCGGCGAGGGCATCAATCTCCAACGTGCCCACCTGATGGTGAACTACGACCTGCCCTGGAACCCCAACCGCCTGGAGCAGCGCTTCGGTCGCATTCACCGCATCGGCCAGACCGAGGTCTGCCACCTGTGGAACCTGGTCGCGCACGAGACGCGCGAGGGCGAGGTCTACCACCGGCTGCTGAAGAAGCTGGACCAGGAGCGTCAGGCGCTCGGCGGCCAGGTCTTCGACGTGCTGGGCAAACTCAGCTTCGACAACCGGCCGCTGCGCGAGCTGCTGCTCGAAGCCATCCGCTACGGCGACCAGCCCGAGGTCAAGGCCCGGCTCAGCCAGGAGGTCGACCGGGCGCTCGATCAGGAGAGCCTGCGGGCGCTGCTGGAGGAGCGGGCGCTGGCGCGCGACAGCCTGGATACGACGCGGGTGCATCAGATCCGGGCGGAGATGGAGCGAGCCGACGCGCACCGGCTTCAGCCCCACTTCATCGCCGCCTTCTTCCTGGAGGCGTTCACGCTGCTGGGTGGGCGCGTCCACGAGCGCGAGGCGCGCCGCTACGAGGTGACGCACGTGCCGCCGGTCGTCCGCCAGCGCGATCGCCAGATCGGCGTGAGCCGGCCGGTGCTGCCGCGCTACGAGCGCATCACCTTCGAGAAGACGCTCATCGGCGTGCCCGACAAGCCGCTGGCCGATCTCGTCTGCCCCGGCCACCCGCTGCTGGACGCCATCATCGATCTGATCCTGGAGCGCCACCGCGACCAGATGAAGCGCGGCGCGGTGCTGGTCGACCCGACCGACGCGGGCACGGAGGTGCGGGCGCTCTTCTACCTGGAGCACGCCCTCCAGGATGGGCGGACGACGCGGCGGGGCGAGCGCCTGGTCGTCTCGCGCCAGCTCCAGTTCGTCGCCCTCGACCGGCACGGCCAGGCGCACCCGGCCGGCGCGGCGCCCTACCTCGACCTCCGGCCGGCGACCGAGGCCGAGCTGGCGGCGGTCGAGCCGCTGCTGACGGCGGAGTGGCTGAGCCGCGACCTGGAGCAGCAGGCGCTGGCCTACGCCGTGACCGAGCTGGTGCCGCCCCATCTGGCGGAGGTGCGCGGCCGCAAGGAGGAGCTGGTGGCCCGCGCCAGGGTGGCCGTCCACGAGCGGCTGACGAAGGAGATGCAGTACTGGGATCACCGGGCCAACCAGTTGCGGGCGCAGGAGGAGGCCGGCCGGACGCCGAAGCTCAACTCGGCACTGGCTCGCCGGCGGGCCGATGAGCTGGAGACGCGGCTCCAGGGGCGCATGGCCGAGCTGGAGGCCGAGCGGCGGCTCGCGGCGCTGCCACCGGTCGCCATCGGCGGGGCGCTGGTCGTGCCGGCCGGGCTGCTGGCGCAGCTGCTGGGGGCGGCGTCGCCCGAGACCGCTGCGCTGGCCGAGGCGAGGCGTCGGGTCGAGCGGCTGGCGATGGACGCGGTGCTGGCGACCGAGCGGGCGCTCGGCTACGAGCCGCGCGATGTCGGCGACCAGAAGCTGGGCTACGACGTCGAGAGCCGGGCGCCGGGCAGCGGCCGGCTGCGCTTCATCGAGGTGAAGGGGCGGGCGGCCGGCGCCGACACGGTGACGGTGACGAAGAACGAGATCCTGACGGCGCTCAACAAGCCGGATGACTTCATCCTGGCGCTGGTCGAGGTGGACGGCGATACTACCAGGGCGCCACGGTATGTGCGCCAGCCCTTCCGGCGCGAGCCGGACTTCGGCGCGACGAGCGTCATCTACGCCCTCGCCGATCTGCTGTCCAAGGCGGAGAACCCCGCATGACTACCCCGACCCGGCACGCTCGGCGCCGTGACAGGCCTCCCGCCAGACAGGCGCTCCGCTTCACCAATCTGTACCTGGAGAACTGGCGCAACTTCACACAGGTCAGCGTTGACCTGCAGGGCCGCGCCTTCCTGCTCGGGCCGAACGCCTCTGGCAAGTCAAACTTGCTCGATGTATTCCGCTTCCTGTATGATATCGTGTCCGTTGGCGGGGGCTTTCAGGCGGCGGTGAACAAGCGCGGCGGCGTCTCTCGCCTGCGGTGCCTGGCGGCGCGCCGCTACCCTGATGTCGCGATCTGTGTTCGGATGGGTAATGACGAGCATTCAACCGTCTGGGAGTATGAATTACGCTTCGTGCAGGACAACCGGCAGCGGCCGATCATCAAGCGAGAGCGCGTGTCGCGCGAGGGCATGACGATCCTCGATCGCCCCCGTCCAGAAGACGAGCAGGATGCGGAGCGACTCACGCAGACCTACCTGGAGCAGGTCAACGTCAATCAGGAGTTCCGAGCCGTTGCCGACTTTTTCGCGTCGGTGCGCTACCTCCACATCGTGCCGCAACTGGTTCGAGAACCTGATCGATCGGTGGGCAAGCAGAATGACCCCTATGGCGGCGACTTTCTGGAGCAGGTCGCACGAACGACGGAAAAGACGCGCGAGGCACGGCTGCGGCGCATTCGCGACGCGCTCCGGGTCGCCGTTCCCCAGTTGCTGGAGTTGGAGCTGTGGCGTGATGCGCGAGGCACCCCGCATCTCCGGGGCCGGTACGAGCATTGGCGCGCCCAGGGCGCATGGCAGGCTGAAGACCAGTTCTCGGATGGGACGCTCCGGCTGATGGGTCTGCTGTGGGCAATGCAGGAAGGCGACGGCCCGCTCCTCTTGGAAGAGCCGGAGTTGTCGCTGCATCCGGAAGTGGTGCGCTTCGTGCCCCAGATGCTGGCGCGAGTCCAGCGCCGCTCCGGCCGACAGGTGCTGGTCAGCACGCATTCGGCCGATCTCCTCCGCGACGAGGGCATCGGTCTGGATGAAGTGCTGCTGCTCGTGCCAGGGACCGAAGGAACCTCGGTGCAACTGGCGTCCGCCGATCCGCAGATCCCGGTCTTGCTTGATGGAGGCTCCAGTCTGGCTGACATCGTCATTCCCGCGACGCGGCCAACGGAGGCACAGCAACTGGCGCTCTTCGGGAAATAGCACATGGGCCAAGCGTCCCAGCCGATCGTGAATGGCGCGGTTGAAGGGCCGGTCGATGAGGCTGTAGCACGGCGTCTCCTGGTCCATGTGGGCGCATCACCAGGCACGATCTATGGGAAGAACGGCAAGCAGCATGTGCTGGACCGACTTGCGGGCTTCAACAACGCCGCAAGATTGGCTCCCTGGCTCGTACTCGTTGATCTTGACACCGATGCGGTGTGCGCACCAACAGCTCGCGCCCTGTGGCTGCCGCAGCCGGCGCCGTCGATGTGCTTTCGAATCGCGGTGCGCGAAATCGAAGCCTGGCTGCTTGCCGACCGCGAGCGGCTCGCTCAGTTCCTGGGTATCCCGCTGGGGAGGATGCCCAGCCAACCCGAGGCCATCCCGGACCCGAAGCGGACCCCGGTCGATCTGGCCCGCCGCTCCCGGCGACGCGACATCGTCCAAGACCTCGTGCCGCGTCCGACCAGCGGGCGGACCGTCGGGCCGGCCTACACCTCGCGCCTCATCGAGTACGTGACCGACACTAAGCAGCTTCGGGTAAGTTTTGCGTACTATGAATGGGTGCAATCACATGCTGGTCCAAGGCGTGATCGACCGCCGCCTGCAACGCGGCGGCCGTGGGGTAGCTGCGCACAGGCAACTCGTCATG
>JADLAZ010000132.1 GCA_020849725.1 Chloroflexota bacterium | reverse complement strand
GCCTGGGTCGGTAGGCTTGGGTGGAACTGGCACGGAACCCTCCTTCTGGTGTGGTTGGTCATGACAGCCGAACCCTACCAGATGTGGCCCGTGCCGGTTCTTCTTCCTTAAGTTCGCGCCTATGCGGTCAGCCCCCCGCCTCCGGCGCGATCACCCTGGGCGGCCGAACCGGCGCGGCGTGTTATGCTTGCTCCCGATCGTCACGCGTGTCCGCTACTTCGAGGATGAGGTCACGTCGATGCCGCGCCGGTTCAATACCGCCGGCCCCTGCAACCCGGCCGACCACTATATGCTGCCGGCGACGGCGCGCCTGCCCGAGGTAACGCGCCTGGTCGACGACAAGAGCTATTTTGTCCTGCACGCCCCACGCCAGACCGGCAAGACGACAACGATGCTGGCCCTTGGGCGAGAACTGACGGCGAGTGGACGCTACATCGCGGTCCTTCTCTCGATGGAGGGCGGAGAACCGTTCGACGACGATCCTGGTGCGGCTGAGCTTGCCATTCTTGGCGCATGGCGTCGCGCTGTGGCATCGCGACTGCCGCCTGATTTCCAGCCCCCACCCTGGCCGACGGCCGAGCCGGGCGCTCGCCTTGGCGCGACGCTCGCGGGCTGGGCGAGGGCTGCCGCCCGGCCGCTGGTCGTCTTCCTGGACGAGATTGACGCATTGCGTGACGCTGCTCTCATCTCGGTGCTGCGCCAACTGCGTGACGGTTACACCGACCGACCAACTGGCTTTCCCTGGTCGCTGGCGCTGATCGGACTGCGTGATGTGCGCGACTACCGTGTGGCTGGCGATGGCGGCGGCCGCCTCGGCACGGCCAGTCCCTTCAACATCAAGGTCGAGTCGCTGACGCTGGCCAACTTCACCGCCGCCGAGGTGGCCACCCTCTACGCCCAGCACACCGCTGACACGGGCCAGGTCTTCACGCCGGCCGCGCTCGCCCGCGCCTTCGACCTGACCCAGGGCCAGCCCTGGCTGGTCAACGCCCTGGCGCGGCAGGCGGCCGAGGTCATCGCCCCCGATCCGGCTCAGCCGGTGACCGTCGAGGTCATCGAGCAGGCGAAGGAGCGCTTGATCGAGCGGCAGGATACCCATCTCGATAGCTTGGCCGAGCGCCTGCGCGAGGAGCGCGTCCGCCAGATTATCGCCCCGATCCTGGCTGGCGCGAGCCTGGGCGACGTGCCGCCCGACGATATCCAGTTCGTTTTGGACCTGGGGCTGGTGCGGCGCGACCCAGCCGGCGGGCTGGTGATCGCCAACCCGATCTACCACGAGGTGATCCCGCGCGTGCTGGCCAGCGGACCGCGGGACTCGCTGCCCCGGATCGCACCGACGTGGCTGCGGGCCGACGACACGCTCGACCCGCCGCGGCTGCTCGACGCCTTCCTGGCCTTCTGGCGGCAGCACGGCCAGCCGTTGCTCGGGGCCACGCCTGGCCCGTATCGGGAGATCGCGCCGCACCTGGTGCTGATGGCCTTCTTGCACCGGGTGGTCAACGGCGGCGGCACGCTGGAGCGGGAGTACGCCATCGGCAACGGGCGGATGGACCTCTGCCTGCGCTACGGCGACGTGACGCTCGGCATCGAGCTGAAGGTCTGGCGCGACGGTGCGCCCGACCCACTGGCCGACGGGCTGGCGCAGCTCGACGCCTACCTGGCCGGTCTCGGCCTCGACACGGGCTGGCTGGTGGTGTTCGACCAACGCGCCGGGCAGCCACCCATCGCCGAGCGCACCCGGACCGAGCCGGCCGTCACCCCGGCTGGCCGCGCCGTGACCGTTATCCGCGCCTAAAGGGCACTTGCTGCTCGTGGACGACCGGTAGGGCATCACTCGGCCGGGGGATAATGGAACGATGGCGCCACTGCGACCAGGCACCGCGATCACCCAGGACCGCAGGCCATAGCCGGCCTGATGAACGGGCGAGGCATGAGTGATCTGAGCTGGCTGCTCCACCAGGCCGAAGGTCAATTCTTCGAGCGGAAGAGTTGCTACGACCGCGCGACGGGCACGCCCAGGCGGCGCGACGTGCGCGCCTTGGCCGGTGACGCCGCCGAGACGCTTGCGGCGATGGCCAACGCCGACGGTGGGACGCTCGTGCTGGGCATCGAGAACGACGGTACAGTGACCGGTATCGACCACCCGGCCGATCGCCTACAAGTCGTGGTCGACGCTCCGGGCACGCATGTGCGCCCGCCGCTCCAAGCACAGGTGCGCATCGGCGAGCTTGAGGGGCGGCAGCTCGTCGTCTTCGAGGTCGATTGGAGCGCCGACGTCCATCAGTTGGTCGACGGGCGCTACATCCTCCGCGTCGGCGATCGGAATATGCCCTTCCCTGCGGGCGACATCGAGGCGATTAAGGCCGGCCGGCGACGGCGGGTGACCGAGGAACGATCCGTGCCGGACGCTGCGCTGGCCGACCTCGACCTCGATCTCGTGGCCCAACTCGCGACACGGATGGGCTTCGACGAGCCGGCCGAGGCGGTGCTGCTGCGCTATCGCCTGGCCGAGCGGCGAGTCGGCCGGCTCGTGCCGACGCTGGCGGCGCTGCTGCTCTTCGGCCGGGAGCCGACGCGCTGGCACCCGCGCTGCGAGATCGACTTCGTCCGGTACAGCGGAACGGAGCGCCGGGTCGGGACGGCGCTGAACATCATCAAGCGCGAGCGCATCGAGGCGCCCCTCGTCCGACTGATCGACGAGGCCTACCGTTTCATCCAGTCACAGGTCCGCGAGCGGCAGCAACTCGTCGACCTCTTCTTCGAGGAGCGTTTCGAGTATCCGACGTTCGCCTGGCAGGAGGCGATCGTGAACGCGGTCGCCCACCGTGACTACCGGTATGAGGGGCTGGCGATCGAGATCTGGATGTTCGACGACCGGATGGAGATCCGCAGCCCTGGCGCGTTGGTCGAGCCAGTCACCCTCGATCGCCTGCGCCGGCGCGCCCGCATCCACACCTCGCGCAATCCCCGCATCGTGCGGGTGCTGACCGACGCTGGCTACATGCGCGAACTGGGCGAGGGTGTGCCGCGCATGTTCGAGGTGATGGAGCGAGAAGGACTCTACCCGCCAGAGTTCCAGTTGGATGCTGACGTTATCTTCACCGTCACACTGAGGAACGAGCCGATCTACAGCCGGGAGACGCTGCGCTGGCTGAGCCAGTTCGAGCCGCTGGGACTAAGCGGCAACCAGAAGCGGTTGCTGGCCTATGCGCGTGAGCACGACGGCACGTTCACCAGCCGCGCCTACCAGCGGCTGGCACATGTCGACCTCTATGCTGCCCAGCGAGACATCCGCGATCTTATCCGAAGGGGCGCCGTGCGCCTCTCCCGGCGGGGAGGACGAGTCTACCAACTGGCATCACCGGCGTCCGCTGCGTCGCCGGAAAAGCCGAGCGAGTACCAGGCGCTCGAACCCGTTCTCCTCGAGCAAGGGTATGTCAAGAACGCCGACATCCAGACCAGGCTGGGCGTCCGGCGGCGACAGGCGGCGCGAATCGCCAAGCAACTCGTTGACCTGGGGTGGCTGCGCGAAGAGGGCTACGGACGTGGCCGCCGGTACATGGCGGTGAGGGACGGGGCCGAGGGACACCGCTAGGAAACGTGTCATGTTCACCAGCTATGAACCCGTCTCGTTTGACCCGCTGGTGCAATGGGGATGTCACGTTTTCGTTGACACCGGATTGAGAAGGGCCGCCCCGAGCGAGCCGTATTCTCGCCGTCGCCGGGCGCGGCGCGCCGTCACCGTCATTCGGGCGTGAGGTCATGTGCGCCGCGCAGCCATCGAGCGATCGCACCGGGTCGCGAACGGAACCAGCCTGCCCCCACCCGTCACCCCGGCGAAAGCCGGGGTCCAGGCGGCCGCCCTGGGCCAGGGCTCATGGGCAATGGGCGTGCGCCGGCCTGACGCCTTGCCCTCACTGCCGCCTGGTGCGTCCCCGCCCCGAATCGGCATCACGCATCATCGGGTCGCCATGCCGCCACGCTGCTTGAGCAGCGCCGCCGCCTCGGCGCGCACGACCATCACCCGATCGTGTCGCTCGATCAACGCCGCCGCCTCGCGCATCTCAGCGTCGGCGAGGCCGCCGCGCAGGCGTTGGTCGCCCAGTTCTGCGAGCCGCGCGGCATCGGCGTCAGCGACCCGGCTCGCCGCGAGTCGATAGAGCGTATCGTCGTCCATGGCCGCGAGCGAGGCGAGGGTCGCGACCAAGTCGGCCGGCAACGATGCCTCAGACGGCACCGTCGAGGCGAGTGTCAGGACAACCTCGTCCTCGATGCTGCGTTGCATCCGCTCCGCGCGGTGCTTCAGTTCATCGTAGAGCGCCGGTGGAACGCTGACGGTTAGCATATGCTCGGCCATCGTCCTCACGTCCTGCTCGCTGCACTTCGACTGGCTGCTCCGATGACAATGCTCCTGCTGCGCTAGGTGCCTCGTCCCACGGTTCCTATCAGGGCGCGTTGGGTATGAGCGTGGGCGCGGGCTGGCGATTGGTATTGATCGGCGGGTAGTCGACACCCCACGAGTCGCGACCTGACACTCCTCCCCAGTTGTTCGGTAGACCAGTCTGACGAGTGGAGGGGTCAAGATAGAGGCGAACGTATCGAGCGACGACTTGCCCGCCCCGTTGGGTGACAGACCCGCCGCCGCCGAGTCCGCGAGTAACGCGTGAGAACGCCGGACCACAATCAGGATTGCCACCAGACCTGTCCCTGTTCCAGTCTTCGTTATCTACGTTGCAGGCATTGCCACGTATGCGAACACCACCATCCCGTGAATAGATCGAACCCTTAATCAAACTGAGCAGCTTATTGTTGAGATTAATGACTTCAATGGTTGTGGGCGCACCAATGTAGTGAAAAACAACATCGCGTGCATTGGGTCTTCCCTTGAGATCGAAAGTGGCGTATTCAGTCAGTGAAATACCCCTAGTAAACTCTATATATACACCCGGTGCATTCGCAGATGTGTCAAACATTTGGATACTGACTGGATTATCACGATCGAAGTTCTGTGAGATTATTTGATCGATCCGGAAGCTACCATTATTGTCGTTAGTAAATTGAATCCGAGCTCCTGAAACAAGCGTTATGGTGCCATATGTTCCAGGAAGAAGTCGTATCTTCGCTGTGCCTCCGACAGTGGCGCCACCTCCACATACAACTTCCCAACCCGGTTGCAGGGGATCAGGCTGTGGACTCCACGTCCCACACCCAGCCGGTGGTGTCGGAAACGAGAACCCCACGTGTGGATCGGGTGCCAATGTGCCTACGCTTGGTTCGTAAACAGCCCTTGGACTCGTTACCCCAGGTTGAGTAGCAAGCTGGTCTGTATAGTAAGCACTGCCGCTCAACACGAGAATGGTGCCGGCCGCGCCGACATCTCTCTGAATATGGCGATGGGACGCCATGTCGCTTCCGTCGCCTACCCGATAGAACTCATCGATTGCACCAGCCTCAATCACAATGCCGCGGGCCGTTGGGTCACTGTCGAGGGCAATGACGGCGAAGTCGCTCGGCTGCGGGCGGTTGGTGCGCGCCGTCGACGTCAGCGTCAGGTCCTGGGAGGCGAAGCCGAGGACGCGGGCGAAGCTGAACGGCACCGTCTTGCGGATGATGACCTGGATGTACTGGTCGCCCTGGCCGCCGTAGGCCGCGACCGGCGAGATGATCTTGCACGGCTCGGTCGCGCCCGCGCCGAAGCCGCAGGCGACGCCGGCCTTCGTCTCGGCGTAGTTCTTGGCCGCGTCGAGGCCGGCGCTGGTGACCGGCCAGGAGCCGATCGCGACAGCGTCGTAGCCCTGCGCGCCGACCAGCGCTGCGCCGTCGGCAATGGTGCGCAGCATGCGCTGCTGCAGCCAGAGATTCCCAATGTCGACACCCAGCGCCACCATGCCCATCAGCGCGGTGAAGGTGAGCGCAGCGATGACCAGCGACTGGCCTGGTCGGGCCACGCCGGGCCGCCACAGCCGGCTGTGACGATCGCATTGCAGCAGGCGGCGCATGGTTCGCATCATCGCATCACTGAGTCAGCATGGTGGAGGAACTGTTCAGGATAATGGTATTAAGGGGCGCCGGCAAGCGCAGGAACTGGCCGAACAGGATCGGATGCGTGTAGCGCACCGCCACCGTGATCGGCACGCTGCGGTTGAAGCCGTCGAGCGTTCCACTCGGGCTGTTGTAGGAGACGGTGATCTCGACCCGGCTCAGGCTCAGGCCCGGACTCTTGCTGACGATCGAGGACACGACATTCGGCCAGCCGTCGCAGAAGGCGAAGTCGGCCGGCGTGTAGACGACCGACGTGCCGGTGTGCCCGGCGTTACACTTCTGCCACCAGGCGAGCTTGCTGGCATCGGTGTCGGGACTGGCCGGCATCGACGAGGGCGCGGCCGCTGCGGTGGTCATGATGGCATAGCGCGCCCCCTCGCGGCTGACGTTGCCGACGACGGTGTAGGCCAGCACGGCCCGGCCTATCTCCACCACGCCGATGATGATCAGCAGCAAGATCGGCAGGCCGAGGGCGAACTCGACCATCGTCTGGCCGCGGCGCGTGGTTCGTCCTGGCATCCAGCGTCTCATAGCGCGCCTCAGCACCCACTCGCCAGCGGCGTCATGCTCGTTGCCGGGCAGCCGACGGCCTTCAGGCCGTTGCGGCGCAGCGCCGTCTCGCGGCACATCTGTGTGCCGGCCGGCCAGACAACACGCGTCAGCGGCGTGATCGGCTCGAATGTCGTCCGGACGGTGACCTGCACCGTGTCGCACGGCCCGGGCGACACGGTGTCGCCCTCATCCTGCCAGACGACGGCGACACTGCTGAGGCCAATCAGACCGGCGCCCAGCTCGTCGCGCGCCTTCTGCTCGATGGCGCTGTCCAGGGGAATGCCGGCGCCGTGCGTCGCGCCGAACTCAGCGGCGATGCGCGCGCTGTTGGTGACAATCGTCGCCACCTGAAAGGCGCGGGCGAAGTCGAGGCCGATGGCGATGATGAACGCCAGCGGCAGCAGCAGCAGCGCCAGTTCGACCGTGTTCTGTCCGCGTCGCGCTCGCATGGCTGTGTTCCCTCTGTCGCGCTCCCAGCGTGGCGTCACAACACCCCAGTATACCAGCGCCACTGGTGGATCTACGGCCGGCCGCGCCAGGCTGTCACGATTGTCATCCGCGCGCCTGCGATGGCAACTCGGCATCGAGGATGCGTGCCAGTTGCTGCGGACCATCACGCCCGCCGAGGTGGAGCGGGTCGATGATCTGCTCGGTCACACTGATCCGGACCTGCTTCAAGACTTCGACGCGCTGCGCGTGTTAGCCCGCATCGAGTTCGGCGACAACTCGCCGCCCGGTGGTCAGAGAAGCAAGCGCCAGAACTGCTGAGCGATGCACCACTGCTGCTGCTAACCCATGCTATGCTGGCGCCCGTCGAATGGTGACGACGCGGCACAGGCAAGGGAGCGGGCATGACGACCGGGGTGCTGGACCTGTTTCGGCTGGATGGGCGGGTAGCGTTGGTGACGGGCGCGGGTGGTGGGCTGGGCCGGGCGCTGGCGCTGGCGCTGGCCGAGGCCGGCGCGGCTGTCGGCTGCCTGGACCTGGACGAGGCGGCGGCGACGGCGACGGCGGCGCTGGTGCGCGAGCGGGGCCGGCCGGCGGTCGTCGCCGGCGGCGGTGTCACCGACGAGGTGGCGCTGGCGGCAGCAGTCGCGACGGTGGTCGACACGCTCGGCGGGCTGGATATCGCCTTCGCCAATGCCGGCGTGGGCGAGCCGCGCCACGCGCTGGTCGACGCACCGCTGAGCGAGTGGCAGCGCATCATTGACGTCGATCTGACCGGCGTCTTCCTGACGGCGCGCGAGGCGGCGCGCGTGATGGTGCCTCAGCGCCGGGGCAAGATCATCGCTACCGCCTCCATCATGGGGCTGGTCGGTCACTTCGACGGCCTGGCGCGGGCGTATGGGGCGGCCAAGGGCGGCGTCGTCAACCTGGTGCGCACGCTGGCGATCGAGCTGGCGCCGCACAATATCCAGGTCAACGCGCTCGCGCCGACGTTCCTGGAGACGAATATCGCCGGCGGTCTGCTGCTGGGCCAGACCGACGCCTCGCGCGCCTTCCTGGCGCGCGTGCGCGAGCGGACGCCGATGGGCCGCATCGGGCAGCCCCACGAGGTCGCCGCCGCCGCCGTCTTCCTGGCCTCGCCGGCCGCCGACCTGATCACCGGCATCACGCTGCCGGTCGACGGCGGCTGGACGGCCTGGTAGCGCACCCGCTGGCCGGCTCAGGGGGCTGGTGGGCCGGCGCCTGGCGCCGGCCGGTCGCGTTCGGACATTCTGTCCAGACATGAACGATCACTGAGCAGTCGTCAGCGCCGGCCGACCGTGGCCGGCGCGGTCCGTCATGACGCGGGAGGGAGCAGATGATCGTCGATGTCCACACCCACGCCTCGTACTATCCCGAGACGGCGCCCGCGGTCGCGCCCGCCGACGACACGATGATGCGGCCCGACAAGCCCGTATCGGCGGCCGCAACCTGGCGCGACTACGCGGCGGCAATGGAGGTAGTCGACCGGGCGATCGTGTTCAACATCGCCTACCTGCCCGGCGTCCACGCCAGCGACGCGATCAACGAGGGCCGTGGCGCGCGCCAGGTCAACGACAACACCGCCGCGCTGGTGCGCGCTCACCCGCGCAAGCTGATCGGCTTCCTGGCGGTGCATCCGGACGCGCCCGACGCGCTGGCCGAGATCGAACGCTCCACCGGCGACCTGGGCCTGAAGGGCATCAAGCTCGGGCCGAACTACCAGAATTTCGACCCGCTCGGCGAGGCGGCCTTTGCCGTCTACCGCCGCGCCCAGGAGCAGCGGCTGCCGGTCCTGTTTCACACCGGCACCTCGCCGGTGCGCTTCGCCGACCTCGACTACGCCCACCCGCGCCACATCGACCGGGTGGCGATGGCCTTCCCCGACCTGAAGATCATCATGGCTCACATGTCGCACCCGTGGCAGACCGACTGCATCTGCGTCATCCGCAAGCACCCGAACGTCTACGCCGACATCTCGGCGCTGTTCTACCGGCCCTGGTCGCACTACACCTGCATGCGGCTGGCGACGGAGTGGAATGTGCTGCCCAAGCTGCTGTTTGGCTCCGACTACCCCGTCGCGACCCCGGCCGAAACGATGGCCGGCATGCGCGCCGTCAACGACCCGGTGCGGCAGGCCGGCCTACCGCTGGTGCCGGAGGACCAGATCGAGGCCATCATCCAGCGCGACAGCCTGGCGCTCCTGGGTTTGGCATGAGCCGCTCCCGACACTCATCACTCATCACTCGTCACTGTGGCTGCGTTGCCAGCGACGGATAAGCAGATCGATGGTGCGCCGAAAGTCGGCGCGGGCGGCGGCGCTGAGGGCGGGATCGGTCAGGAAACCGGCGATGGCGAGCATCGTCGGGTCGTCGGGTGGCAGCGCCAGCGACCAGTCGGTGGCGTGACCGGCGGCGTGCAAGAGCCGCTGCCGGTCGGCGATCGGCAACCCCAGCGCCCCCGCCAGCGCGATGACCAGGGTGCGGTCGGGCGGCTGGCGCGTGCCGCTCTCCAACCGAGCCACATAACTCTGGTCGATGCCAGCGGCCCCGGCCAGGTCCTTCTGGGACTGGCCGGCGGCCTCTCGATGAGTGCGCAGCAGCGCCGCGAATGACTGCTCCACGCGGGTCCGCCAGTCGTCATGTGGGTTCTGGGGATCGGAGACTGGTTGCTGGAGACGGGAGGGGACGGTGGCGAAGCGGAACCGACGCCAGGCGGCGCAGTTTGGGCCTGGCGTCGCCTGCGCTCAGGCCAGAAAAGCAGCCAGCGCGAAGTCTCTCGCCCTCACCTGCGCGATAGGGAAGAGGAGCGGCCGTGGTGATCTGGCGCAGTCTGTTCCCTCTCCGACCGCGGTGGGAGAGGGGTAGGGTGAGGGCGCCTTCCCCAACCCTAGCCCCCAGCTTCTATCTCAGCCGCAGCCGCAGGACTTGGCGGTGCCGGCATGATCGGACGTCTGGAACGAGTGACCGCAGCCGCAGGTGGAGACGGCATTCGGGTTGTTGACGCTGAAGCCGCCACCCATCAGGCTGTCCTGATAGTCAATCTCGGCCCCGCCCAGGTACATGGCGCTCATCGGATCGATCAGCACCACCACGCCTGCATGCTCGGCGATGAGGTCATCCTCGGCCCGCTCGTCGAGCGCCATGCCGTAGCTCAGCCCGGAGCAGCCACCACCACGCACGAAGACGCGCAGGCCCAGTCCGGGCGAGTCTTCTTGCTCCAGAATCCCCTTGACCTTATCAATCGCCATCGGGGTTAAGCTCACGATCGCACTCGTCTCCAGCCCCTGGACCATCTGTCTCCTCGCTTCCGCTGTTGCGAGTCCGCGCCGGCGCCGCCAGGCGAACAGGAAGAATCGGCTCGGTCTTAGTATCGGCTAAATGCTTCCGAAAAGCAAGTGGCTGGGCGAGCAATCCGAGGCACGCGCGCAAAGCCGGAGGCGCATGGCGGTCGCCTTCATGCGCAGCACCCCGCCCGACCTGCTACACTGCCCATCCGCGCCCCTGATGCACGGCCCCGGACAGCCAGCGCAGTTCGCCCCTCCTGACCGGCATTCCCTGGCCTACTCGACCTACTCGCCTACTCGCCCGGAGGACGATGCATGGAGTTGGGACTGTTCATGATGCCGCTGCACCCACCAGGGCGACCGGCGGCCGAGACATACCGCGAGGACATCGAGTTGATCGCGCTGGCCGACCAGCTCGGGTTTCGCGAGGCCTGGATCGGCGAGCATGGCACGATGCGGTGGGAGAACATTCCCGCGCCCGACCAGTTCATCGCCTACGCGGCGGCGCGCACCGAGCGCATCCGGTTCGGCACCGGCGTGGTGATGATGGCCCAGCACCACCCGGCCAACACCGCCAACCGGCTGGCGCAACTGGACCACCTGACACGCGGACGGATCATGTTCGGCGCTGGCACCGGCGGCGTAGCGACCGACCTGGAGCTGTTCGGCCTGAACCCCAACACGGATGAGGTCGGGCAGCGGATGATGCGCGCGCTCGATCTGATCGTGAAGTTCTGGACCGAGGAGCCACCGTACGACTACCCCGGCGAGTACTGGCCGATCAAGGTCACCGGCATCCGGCACGATGTCGGCCTGGGCTGGCTGCTGAAGCCCTACCAGCAGCCGCACCCGCCGATCGCGCTGCCCGGCGTCGGCGCCCGCTCGCGGCTGCTGCACACGGCCGGGGGGCGCGGCTACCTGCCGCTGTCGACCAACTTCGCCCATCGTCGCGTGCTGCAGGGCCACTGGGAGCAGGTGGCGGCCGGCGCCGCCGAGGCGGGACGAACCGCCGATCGCCGCCAGTGGCGCATCGCGCGGGACATCTTCGTCGGCGAGACGACCGCCGAGGCGCGCCGCTTCGCCCGCGAGGGCGCGCTGGGACATGCCTTTCGCGAGTACTGGTCGCGGATGCTGCCCGAGCGCAGCCGTGAGGTCTTCCTGGCGCGCGAGGACATGCCGCTGTCCGAGTGGACGCTCGACTACGTCATGGACAACGTCTGGCTGGTCGGTGACCCGGATGAGGTAGCGCGGCAGGTGCGTCACCTGTACGACGAGGTCGGTGGCTTCGGCACGCTGCTGATGATCGGCCACGACTGGGACGAGCCGGCGCGCTGGCAGCGCTCGGTCGAACTGCTGGCGACCGAGGTGCTGCCGCGCCTGGCCGACCTGGATGTCGCCATCGGCACGCGATAGCCGGTCCCCCGGTCCCGGCAGGGGCGGCGCACCGGTCACAGCGTGGTAGACTGGCATGCAACACCATCAACCGGCCGCGACAGGAGCGAGGCGATGAACGGCGTCCACGACATGGGCGGCATGCACGGCTTCGGCCCGATCGAGATCGATCCGAGCGAGCCGCTCTTTCACGCTGCCTGGGAGGCGCGCGTCCGGTCGATGATGACGCTCGCGTATGGTCGCCCCTATTTCACCATCGATGCGATGCGCTACGGCATCGAGCAGATGCCCCCGGCAGAGTACCTGCGCGCCTCCTACTTCGAGCGCTGGCTGGCCTCATTGGAGTACAACCTGATCCACGAGGGTCTTCTGACACGTGACGAACTGGACGCCCGCACGGCGTTGTTGCGGGAGCAGCCGGACGCTCCGCTGCCGCCACCAACCAGCGCGTCGCGAGCGCCGGACCCACCGGCGCCCCACCCGGCGCCGCCGCCCACGGCGCGCTTCGCGGTCGGCGACGCCGTGGTCACCCGCAACGTGCACCCCACCGGCCACACCCGGCTGCCGCGCTACGCGCGCGGCAAGCGCGGCGTCGTCCAGCGCGTCGACGGGCCGCAGATCTTCCCGGACACCAACGCCCACGGGCTGGGTCCACAGCCGCGGGTGCTCTACAACGTGCGCTTCGATGCCCGCGAGCTGTGGGGCGAGGCGGCCGAGCCACACGGCACCATCGCGCTCGACCTGTGGGAGAGCTATCTCCTGTCGGCGCCAGCCTGATCGGAAGCGACAGAGCCAGGGAGGTCGCCGATGCCGTACGATCCCGAGCAAGAACCCTACGTGGCGCTGCGGACGAAGGCGCTCGAGTCGCTCCTGATCGAGAAGGGGCTGCTCTCGGCCGAGGCCATCGACGAGCGCGTCAGCCAGTACGAGCAGGACATCGGCCCGCTGAAGGGAGCCAGGGTCGTGGCGAGGGCCTGGGTCGACCCGGCGTTCAAGCAGCGCCTGCTCCAGGACGGCGCGGCCGCGATCGCCGAACTGGGCCTGCCCAGCAGCCAGCCGCTGGTCGTGGTCGAGAACACGCCAACCGATCATCACGTCGTCGTCTGCACGCTCTGCTCGTGCTACCCGTGGGCCGTGCTGGGGCTGCCGCCGAGCTGGTACAAGAGCTTCGCCTATCGCTCGCGCGTCGTCATCGAGCCGCGAGCGGTGCTGCGCGAGTTCGGGTTGGAGCTGGACGAGGCGGTGGCGGTGCATATCTGGGACAGCAGCGCCGAGGTGCGCTACATGGTGCTGCCGGAGCGGCCCGCCGCGACCGAGAGGCTGACCGAGGCGGAGCTGGCGGCGCTGGTGACACGCGACGCCATGATCGGCGTTGGCAGCGTGCTCGCGCCGAGCGGCGTCGGCTGACGGGCCGAGGGAGAGCGACGATGCCCGATCACCACATCGAGGACCTGAGCGACGAGCTGGCCGTGCCGCGCAAGAACGGCGAGTTGGTCTTCGAGGCGCCCTGGGAGGGGCGCGTGTTCGGGATGGCGGTCACGCTCAGCGACCAGCAGGTGTACGACTGGAGCGACTTCCGGGACCGCCTCGCGGCCGAGATCGCCGCGGCCGAGGAGCATGGCGACGCCTCGGGCTACTACGAGCGCTGGCTGGCGTCATTCGAGCGCCTCTTGCTCGACACCGGCGTGCTGAGCGCTGCCGAGCTCGACACCCGCACGGCTGAGTTCGCCACCGGCGTCTATGACGAGCACGAGCACTACGAGACGACCTCGAACGCGATCGCCAGCTCGACGCGGACGCCGCACACCTCCGGCGTGCGCAACATCGTCTGGCGCGCCGACGGCGAGCCGATCAACGTCTTCCGCCGCCCCGGCCAGCTCTTCGTCTGCGCCACCGGCTGCTGCTGCGGCCACACCGAGCGCGGCCACGCGCCGGTGCCGGTCGATCTCTACCACCGCGAGTGGGTGCGGCGGCGGATCCGCCACAAGGTGCATCTGTCGATGGGTGGCTGCCTCGGGCCGTGCTCGCTGTCGAACGTGGCGCTGCTCCTCTATGCCGGTCAGGAGGTCTGGTTTCACTCCATCACCGGCGACGCGCAGGTGCTGGCCATCTTCGACTACGTCGAGGCGATGGTGCGTGCCGATCGCTACCTGCCGCCACCGCCGGCGCTGGCCGGTCAGGTCTTCCAGGTCTTTGACCAGCCGGTGACCTGCCCGGCCGAACCCGCGCCCCACGCGGCGCTCGCCGTCGATCTGGCCGCGCGCTGAGCGGCCCACGCACCCTGGAGGAGCAAATCATGCCGGCCCACCCCATCCTGATGTGCGTGGTGCAGTTCGACGCGGCGCTGAAGGCCGGCACGCTGGCCGTGACCGACCTGGCCGCCATCGCCGCCGATCTCGGCGTCGACGGCGTCGAGTACCGCGACGTCGCCTGGCGCGACAAGGCGCGCGAGTTGCCGGCAGTGCGCGACCAGATCGTCGCGCGCGGCCTGCGTCTCACCTACGCTACCTTCACGCCGCTGTTCAGCGCCGACCCGGCCGTGCGCGCCCAACTGCTGACCGACATCGACGACGCGGCGGCGCTCGGCAGCCCGCTGCTGCGCGTGTTCCTGGGCGTGCGCGACATGCCGGCCAGTCCGGACGAGGGAGTAGACGCCTGGGCCGGCGCGCGGGCGGCGATCGAGCGGGCCGGCGACCACGGGCTACGATTAGCGCTGGAGAACCACATCAACGTGCTCGGGCCGCGGCTGGCGGACGTCAAGGGCGCTCTGGAGACACTGGCTTCACCGGTGATGGGCGCCAACATCGACACCAGCAACTACATCCAGAACGGCGAGCCGCTGCTGCCGGCGATCGCGGCGCTGACGCCCTGGATCATCTACTCGCACCTGAAGGACGTCCGCAGCACCAGCAGTGGCTACGAGGTCGTGCCGCTCGGCCAGGGGAGCCTGGACTTCGGGGCGATCCTGGCCGCCTACGCGGCCGTGGGCACGGACTTCCCGCTCTGCTTCGAGTTTCCCGGCGGCGCCGACCCGGCGGCGGCGATCGCTGCCAGCCGCGACCACCTGCGCGGCCTGATGGCCGGCTGATGGACGAGCCGGCCGGCGGCGGGGCGGTCCCGGCCGGTCCGCCAATCACCATCGCCGCCGCCGTCGAGCGGTGTCTGGCCACGGTCGACCTGGCCCCGCGCACGGTCAGCACCTACCGGCGCGGGCTGCGCCGCTTCCTGGCCGCGCTGGAAGCGCAGGGGCTAGCGCCGGCGACGACCCCGGTGACGGCGCTCAGCGACGACCATCTCGTCGCCTACGCCGCCGCCGCCGTGCCGCATGGCCCGCGCCGGTCGCGGTCGACCGCGGCGCGGCGCACCCTCCAGACCTACCTGGCGGCGATCCGGCGCTTCTACCATGACCTGGCGGCGCGCGGCGACGCGCCGGTGGCCACCGGCACGCTGCCGGCGCGGCTGCGGGCCGTCGTCGGCCGGCCGGTGGTGGCGCTGCCGCCGCGCGTGTCGGTCCGCGACCTGGACCGGCTGCTCGCCCAGGCGCGAGCGTTGCCACCGGCGACGCGACCGGCGCGCGAGCTCCACCGGCGCAAGCTGCTGGCGCTAGTGCTGACGCTGCGCTGTACCGGCCTGCGCCTCGCCGAGTTGTGCGCGCTGACGCGCGCCGACCTCGATCTCAAGCGCGGTACGGTCGCCGTGCGGCCACGGGGGCGAGCCAGGGTCGGTCGCACCGTCCCACTCGACCCGGCCGCCGTCGCCGCGCTGGCCGCCTACTGGGCGGCGCGAGCGGACGACCTGGACGACGTAGCGGCCCCCGCCTTCACCGGTCACGACGCCGTCGGGCAGGCGACACCGGCGATCAGCCCGCGCACGGTGCAGGCGCTGCTCGCCCGCCTCAGTCGCGCCGCCGGCCTCACGACGCCGGTGACGCCGCACATGTTCCGGCACGCGCTGGCGACCGACCTGGTGCGTCACCAGACGCGCGAGGCGGTCGTGCAGCGCCGGCTCGGCCACGCGCGCGCCGCCACGACGCGCCGCTACGTCGACCTGGTCGACACCGAGGTCGACGGCGACGACTGAGGTGCGGCCGGCTCTCCGCTGCGTCCGACAGTGCCGACTGGCTCCGGCCCGGTCGCTCAGGTCAGGGCGCGATGCGACCCGTCCAAATCAGCGCCCGCCGCGTAGATCCACCGGGGCTGGCGGAGTACCCGGCCCGGGAGGGCCTGATGCGTCTGGTGCGCTTGCTTACGCCGCTGCTGGTCGGTCTGCTGCTGATGGCGGCGGTCGGCATCGGGGTGCAGCAGGCGAATGAGTCGGTGCTGGTCGGCCCCGGCCCGGCCCGGCCGGTCGGGCCGATGCTGACCGTGGACGGCCGCACCCCACCGGCCGAGCGGGCGGTCTTCTACCTGACGAGCGTGGCGATCGACTCGCAGGTATCGCTGATGGAGTGGCTTGAGGCGCGCCTGGGCCTGGATGGCGAGTTGCAGCCGGCGACGCGCCTGCGCCCGCACGGCATGCCGGCCGAGACCTACGGCGAGATCTCGCGCCACCTGCTGGATGAGAGCACCGAGGTCGCCAAGATCGTCGCGCTGCGCCGGGCCGGCTACCCGGTCGAGGTGCGCGACAATGGCGCGGTCGTCACGGCGGTGCTGCCGGGCCGGCCGGCCGAGGGCGTGCTGAAGATCCGCGACCGCATCACCGCCGTCGACGGCACGCCGGTGGCGACGGCCGCCGCGGCCGGCACGGCTATTCGCGGCCGCGCCGTCGGCCAGCCGGTGCGGCTGACGGTCGACCGTGGCGGCACGGTCAGCGACCTGACCGCGGCGACGACGGCCGCGCCGCAGACGCCGGACCAGGCGACGATCGGCATCAGCGTCGCGACCGACACGACCATCAGCGGCCAGCCGTTCGAGATCAGCGTCGATGCCGGCAACCTGGGCGGGCCGTCCGCCGGGCTGATGTTCACGCTGGCGATGCTGGACGCGCTCGGCGAGACGAGCCTGAGCCACGGTCAGCGCGTCGCCGGCACCGGCACGATCAGTCTGGACGAGCAGGTCGGGCCGATCGACGGCGCGCGCCACAAGGTGAAGGGCGCGGAGCGGGCTGGGGCGCACTACTTCCTGGCGCCGCGCGACAACGTCGCCGAGGCGCGCGCCACCGCCACCAGCCTGACGGTGGTCGAGGTGAACACGCTGCAGGAGGCGCTCGACTTCCTGGCGACACTGCGGGCGGCGAGTGCAGCACCATCCCAGCCGCCTCAAGCGGCGCTGCCAACCGCAGCGTAAGCGTCACACCAGGCTGGTGCGGCGGTCGCTACGTCGACCACGCCGGCTGCCGCACAACCAGGCCCGGAATGCGGTCGAAGTCGCGCCGGTTGGCAGTCACCACGGCGTACCCATGCGCCAGTGCCGTGGCCGCGATCTGCATGTCATGCGCACCGATCATCTGCCCCGCCGTGAGCAACTCTACCCAGAGCGCCGCATGCACTCGGGCCACCTGGAGATCAAACGCCAGGACCGGCAGCGCGGCGAGCACCTCCGAGACGAATGCCCCGCGCCGCAGACGACGAGCCGGCATATCGGCTCGCAACACGCCGACGAGCAACTCTGAGGCGGTGATTGCCGCCACCGCTATCGGTTCATCGGCCACCGCTGCTACGAGCGCGCTGACCGGCAGCGAGCGCCGCTCCAGGCTGATGAACACGCTCGTATCGATCAGTTGGGCCATGGTGATGGGGGAAGCGGCAGTTGTGCGGCCTGCACAGCCTCAAGATCGTCGGCGAAGCCCTCGCCAGGCAACTGCAGATCGCCCAGGCGCACGGCAAGCTCCTTCATCGTCACCGGCCGCGCTGCCGTTGATACGGGCGCCAGCGTGGCCACCGGCACGCCGTTCCGCTCAATCGTGAAGGTTTCCTGCTGATAGGCGACCCGGCTCAGGATCTCGGAGAGCGTCCGCGCAAGGTCGGTCGCCGTAATTCTCGTGTCCATGATTGGCCCCCTCTTCCAGCGAATCTGATTCTATGATACGGCCGTCGCGCTAGGCAGGCAATGTCTGCTCATGCCTCGATGTGGTGGTGGTGACGACGGCGGCGCTCCATACTGAGCGCTGGCTGATCGCTGACAGAGATGGAAGGAGCCAGCGCGTGCGATACGGTATCGTCATTCCCAGCGGTGATCTCGACGCTATCCTCGACCTGACCGTCGCGGCTGAGGCGGCCGGCTGGGACGGCGTCTTCTACTGGGACGCCCTCTACGTCGGTCCAGAGACACCGATCTACGACCCGTGGGTGGTGCTGGCGGCGATGGCGGTGCGCACCGAGCGGGTGCGCCTGGGCGCGCTGCTGACGCCGCCGTCGCGCCGGCGACCCTGGAAGCTGGCCCGCGAGACGGTGACCGTCGATCACCTGTCGAATGGCCGGCTGGTGCTGCCGGTCGGGCTGGGCGCGGTCGACACCTTCGGGCTGGTCGGCGAGCAGACCGACCGGCGCGCGCGCGCTGAACTGCTGGACGAGAGCCTGGCGATTCTGACCGGGCTGTGGAGCGGCCGGCCCTTCCAGTACCAGGGGAAGCACTACCAACTCGGCGAGATGACGTTCGTGCCGACCCCGGTGCAGCAGCCGCGCATCCCCATCTGGGTCGTCGGCGCGTGGCCGCGCGAGCGGTCGATGGCGCGGGCGCTGCGCTACGACGGGCTGCTCGCCAGCGTCTACGGCACGACCGACCTGACGCCGGATGATATCCGCGCCATGCGCGCCTACGCGACCGAGCATCGCCCGGCCGGCGCGCCCTACGACATCATCGTCGAGGGCATCACCCCCACCGGCGACCCGGCGCGCGCCGCCGACCAGGTGCGCCCCTTCGCCGAGGCCGGCGCGACCTGGTGGATCGAGTCGCCGTGGACGCCGCCGAACGGGCCGGTCGAGGTGCGGGCGCGCATTCGGCAGGGACCGCCAGGGGAGTAGCCAGTCGCCAGTAGGGGCAGCCCTCTGTGGCTGCCCTCATCGCCCATCGGTGGCACTATGCCACGTGGCATAGGCGCGGTGGGACGGCTACAGCGTCGGGTCGGGCGCGCCGTCGAAGAAGCCGGTGATCGCGGCGCGCACCGGGAACGTGGCCGACACGAGCTCGCCGTCGGGCGGGACGAGGGTACTGGCGGCGTAGTCGCCCAGGTCCTTGTCCGGCTGAGCGTAGACGAGCAGATCGCGCGTGGCCGGGCGGGCGATCCAGTACTCAGGCACACCGGCGCGGGCGTAGGCGCCGCGCTTGACCTGCGTGTCCTGGGCGGCGTTTGAGGGGGAGAGAACTTCGACGAGCAAGTCCGGCACACCATGTACGTAACGATCGTGGAAGATGGCGACATGCTCGGTGCGAACGACGAGGATATCGGGCTGGACTGGGTCACAGCCCGGCATGAAGACCGGAAGCGGCGCCCACAGCATGAGGCCGAGGTTCTGCCGATCAATGCGATCGAAAAGCATGAAGGCAATGTGACTGAGGACCCATTGATGGAAGGTGCTCGGCACCGTGCTCACGTACAGCACGCCGTCAACGACCTCGTACCGCTTGCCATCAGCCGGCAACTGCTCCCAGCGGGCGCGATTCCAGCCGGCATCCAGCGAGCGGAGGCCGATGGCGGGTGACGGAACCGTGAGCATCCCTCTCATGCTCCTGTGACGGACGTGATTGCCGCCGAAGGCCGCTCCCGTGTCCGGGTCGGAGCGGCCCGCCACCTGACGAGCCGCCCCGTGGCCTCGCTCTACAGCTTGACCGGCCGGCCGCTGCGCCCGGACTCGTAGACGCCCTGGATGATGGCGACGACGGCGCGGCCGTCCTCGCCGGTGATGGCCGGCGGTCGCTTGTCCTGCACGGCGCCGATGATGTCGCGCAACTGGTAGGCGTGGAAGTTGGGCAGGTCACCGGTGCCGAACGCCTTGTCCTGCCGCCGCCACTCCTCGACCTGCGCCTCATCGCCAGGGATGTTCCAGATGTCGTTCTGGCCGTCGGCGAAGTCCCAGACGTCGACGCTGACGGTCGGGCCGGCTTCGCCGACGAGTGTGACGCCGTGGATGCGGCGCGGTGGGTTCATGCTGACGCTGCCCTTGAGGATGCCCAGCCCGCCACTCTTGAACTTGATGACGGCGATGGCATTGTCCTCGATCTCGACGTAGGGGTGGTTGATGTTGTCCCAGTAGCCGAAGATCTCCACGGCCGGCCCCATGTACCAGAGCAGGTAGTCGATGTTGTGCGGCGACTGATTCATCAGCACGCCGCCGCCCTCGGTATCCCAGCGGCCGCGCCAGGCATCACGGGCGTAGTACTCCGGGCTACGCCACATCTCGCAGTACGACTCGCCGAGGATGATGTGGCTGCCGAGCTTGCCGGCGTCGATCGCCTCACGGATGCGCTGCGCGGCCGGCATCCAGCGCCGCTGGCCCATGACCGAGAGCATGGTGCCGTGCTTGGCGGCCGCCTCCAGCACGCGGTCGGCGTCCTGCAGCGTGGCGGTGAACGGCTTCTCGGTGACGCCGTGGATGCCGCGCTCGGCGGCCAGGACCAGCGGGTCGGCGTGCTGCGGGTGCGGCGTGCAGACGATGACGACATCGATGCCGCCAGCGTCGAGCAGCGCCTGGGCCGAGTCGTAGTGGTGGGGGATGTGCCACTTCTCGGCGAAGGCAGCCGCCCGGCCGGGCAGGACATCGGCGCAACTGACGATCTCACCGAGGTCGGCCAGCGCTTGCAGGCCAGCAGCGTGGTGGTTGGCGATGCCGCCGGTGCCGACGACGCCGAAGCGAACCTTGCCCATGGTCGAGTCTCCTCCTCGCGCGAGCGCTCACGCCGGCCATGACGCCTACTCTAGGGCGGCCGGCACCGGCCACAGTGTAGCCGCTATCCCGGCTTTCGGATAGCACGGATCGGTGTCAGACATCCGCTCAGCGGGCCTCAGTCGTACCGTCGCTGGCTGGGCGGCGCACACCGAGGAGCGTGGCCGTCACCTCGTCGGCCGGGAAGAATGACCGGATCGCGCATCGATTACCTGCCAGGTAACGGCGCTACGCACATGGTGCGCGCGCGGCGATAGCGGCTGGGCACAGCGCCGCCGCACCAGCGACGGGCGCCCTGCCGATGCTGCCACGGTTGGCCACCCGTCACCACACCCAGTTGGCCCACGGCGCGGAGTCGAGCGAGAGAAGGTGACCGCATGAGCGTTCGCGTCTGGCGCCTGCGCCATGCCGAGGCCGCGACCGTCACCGCCGGGCGGCCAGCGGGCGCGTTAGCGCGCCACGCCGGCCCTGGTCGCCTCAGCAACCTCGATCAGGCGGCCACTCTTCACGTCGTAGACGTAGCCATAGATCGGAATCGTGCCCGGCACCAGCGGGTGGTTGCGAATGCGCTGCACATCGTCGACGACGCTCTGCTCCAGATTGGCGATCGTGAGCCAGTTGATGTAGGCGCCATCGATCGCCCCCGGGCCGGCGCCGACATCTTTCCAGCCATCCGACCCAATCATCGCCGTCTCCAGACTGTGGCTGAGTAGATCGGTCATGACGTCGTTGGTGAAGAGCAGCATGCCGCAGTCCGTGTGATGGATGACGAACCACTCGCGCGTGCCGAGCAACTTGTAGGAGATCACCAGCGAGCGGATGGCGTCGTCGCTGGCACGCCCACCGGCGTTGCGGATGACGTGAGCATCGCCCTCATCCAGGCCCAGCGCCTTGGCCGGGTCGATCCGGGCGTCCATGCAGACCAGCACCGCAAATCGCCGCGCTGGCGGCAGCGGCAGCGCGCCCTTGGTGAAGGCGGCAGCATAGCGGCCGTTGGCGGCCAGAACCTCGGACAGCACAGGCACGTGTCTCGCTCCTTCCAGATACCGCAAACACCACACAGGCCAAACAAGAAAAGCCGATCAACAATTCTGAGTATCTCTTGGCAGCGCCAGGCTGTCAAGGCCTGCTGCCACCATTGACCAACCGCAACCACACTCGCCAGCGGTCGTTCCGTCAACGCTGGTCAGGGGCGGCCAGCACTACCGTCCGCTGTGAGGAGCCGTGCCGTGAGCCGCACCGACCGCCTGCTGACGCTGGCCGAGGTCGCCGCCGAACTCGGGCTGAGTCACGAGACCGTCTACCGGCTGGTGCGCGCCGGCCAGCTGCCGGGCCTCAAGGTCGGCACCCAGTGGCGCTTCGACCGGGCGCAGTTGCGGGCCTACCTGCACTCGGTGTCGTCGGCTGGCAACGGCCATAGCAGCGCCGCTCCGCCCACACCGGCAGCCGTGATCGCCATCGCCAACCACAAGGGCGGCGTCGGCAAGACGACGACGACCGCCAATCTTGGCGCGGCGCTAGCGGCCGACCAGCGCGTGCTGCTGGTCGACTGCGACCCGCAGGCCAGTCTATCGGTCTCGTTCGGCGCGCTAGCGCGTGACGACGGTCCGCGGCTCGGTGATGCGCTCACCGGCCGCGCGCCGGTCGAGCAGTGCCTGCGCCGCGAGGTGCAGCCGAACGTCGACCTGCTGCCGGCATCGCTCGATCTGGAGATCGACGAGCAGTCGCTGGTGCTGCGCCAGCTTGGCCGGGAGTTGACGCTGCGCGAGACACTGGCGCCACTGGTGACCGGCGGCCGCTACGCGTTTATCCTGCTCGACTGCCCGCCGCGGCTGACGCTGCTGACGACAGCAGCGCTGGTGGCGGCCGGCTGGGTGCTGGTGCCGGTCAAGGCCGACTTTCTGGGTATTGCCGGCATGGACAACCTGCTGCGGCTGGTCGATCAGGTGCGGGCGCGGGTCAATCCGGCGCTGGCGGTGCTGGGCATCCTGGCCACCTTCTACGACAGTCGCACCGTGCTGGGCCGGCAGGTAATCGAGCAACTGGCGACGCTGGCCGAGGGCCGCCTCTTCACGACCCGCATCCGCACGGCCATCCGCGCCGCCGAGGCGCCCGCTTACGGCGTGCCCGTCCTCGTCCACGATCCCGACGCCGAGATCAGCCGCGCCTATCGCGAGTTGGCCCAGGAGGTGAAGTCCCGTGTCGCCGAAAGCGTCGTCGCGTCCCCGGCTCGCTGACCAGATCGCCGCCCGGCGCGACGAGTTGCGCCTGCTGGCGCTGCCCGATATCAACGCCGGGCCGACGCCGGCCATCGCTGGCGTGCAGGAAGTGCCGCTGGCGGCGATCACACCCAACCCGCAGCAGCCACGGCGCGAGTTCGGCCCGGTGCGGCTAGCCGAGTTGGCCGAGAGCATCCGTGCCCACGGGCTGATTACGCCAGTGTTGATCAGCCCGCTGGCGCCAGCCGCCGACGGCCCGCGCTACCAACTCGTGGCCGGTGAGCGGCGCTGGCGAGCGGCACAGATGGCCGGCTGCCTGACGATCCCGGCGCTGGTGCGGTCCGTCAATGCCGCCCAGGCGCTGGAGCTGGCGCTGATCGAGAACCTGCACCGCCAGGACCTCTCGCCGATCGAGGAGTCGCTCGCCTACCGCCGGCTGCTCAACGAGCACCAGTACTCGCAGCAGCAACTCGGCGCGACGCTCGGCCGCTCGCAGACCTACATCTCCAAGCGACTGTCGCTGCTGGCGCTCGACCCGACCGTCGTGACGATGATCGAGTCGGGCGAGCTGACCGCCAGCGCCGCGCGCGAGCTGGCCCGGCTGAAGGACCAGGCGCTGCAGCGCGAGACGGCCCACGCCATCGCCGCCGGCCGGCTCAACGCGCGCCAGATCGAGCGCACTGTACGCGCTGTTCAGTTAGCCCAGGAGCCGTCTGCCGCTGATAATCCTCCACTCGCCGGTTACGGGCAGTCGGTCGACCTGACTCCGGTACTGGCCGCCGCGCGCGCCCTTCAGGAAGCGCTCGCGGCGCTGCCGGTTGGCCTGGACGCTACCAGCCAGATGACACTGCGCGAGCCGTTGACGCTGGTGGCAGCGGCGCTGGCGCCATGGACGTCGCCGCCGGAGCGCGGCGCTATCGGGGACGACGGTGACTAGCCCTGAGCGCGCCGCGCCGGGCAGCGCGATGTATGCAGAGCAGTGCTGACCAGCCTGCGCGCTGCCTACGACTGCCAGGCCGACGCGCGCGAGCGCGCTCCGTTGGACGCCTGGAAGCTCGTCGAGCGTGGCGGTGACCTCCACTTCCAGTCGCTCTTGCTGCGCCGGGGGCCCTGACCCATGCCACGTGGCATACCAACGCCGTGGCTCCGGACCGCTATACTGACGCCATGGCGGGGGTTTGTTCCAGCAAAGGGAGCCGATCGATGCACCCCATCATCCATGCCGACCAACCGACCGAGCCCTGGCGGCCCGACGTCCTGACGCGCATGCTCGTCTCGGCCGAGATGGGTGCGCACCAGATGTGCCAGTTCGAGCAGTGGTCGGCGCCGGGCGCGGGTGCGCCGACGCACCACCACGCCGTCGAGGAGGTCGTGACTATTCTGGAGGGGCAGGCCGACTTCTGGGTCGACGGTGAGACAATCGCGCTGGCGGCCGGCCAGTCGCTGATCGTGCCGGCCGGGCATCCACACGGCTTCCGCAACAGCGGCACGAGCACGCTGCACACGCTGGCAACGCTGGCCGCGCCTGTCTTCGAGGCCGCCTACGAGGATGCCCGCGAGACACCGCGACGTTGGACACCACGGAAGTAGGTGGAGGCAGCATGCGACTCGACCACAAGGTGGCGCTGATTACCGGCGCGGGCAGCGGCATCGGCGCGGCGACGGCGCGACGGATGGCCGCGGCCGGTGCGGCGGTGGGCCTGGTCGGCCGGACGGCAGCGACGGTCGAGGCTGTCGCCGCCGAGATCACCGCCGCCGGCGGGCAGGCACTGGCGGTGCCGGCCGATGTGTCGGTGCCGGCACAGATCGAGGCAGCGACGGCGCGGACGGTCGCGACGTTCGGTCGGCTCGACATCGTCGTCGTCAACGCCGCCATCCAGTTGCATGGCTTCGACCAGCCGCTGCACGATCTGCCGGAGGAAGCCTGGGATGCCACCCAGGACGTCAATCTGCGCGGCGCCTACCTCACCTGCCGGGCCGGACTGCGGGTGCTGCTGGCGCGCGACGAGGGTGGCTCGGTCATCATCGTCAGCTCGGTGACGGCGCTGGCGGGGCTGGCGCCGCAGAACCCGGCCTACACCGCCAGCAAGGGCGGACTGCTGGCGCTGGGGCGGGCACTGGCGGTGCAGTATGGGCCCCAGCGGATCCGCGTCAACGTCGTCTGTCCCGGCGCGCTGGCGGCGCCGCCCGATGTCGAGCGGCTGGCCGACCCAGTGGCGCGCGAGCACCGGCTGGCCAACCAGATCCCGCTCGGCCGGCTGGGTGAGTTCGACGAGATCGCGCCGATGCTGGTCTTTCTGGCCTCCGACGACGCCCGCTACGCCACCGGCGGCGTCTTCGTCGTCGATGGCGGCCTGACCGCGCGCTGATCGGACCTCACCCTGGATGATTGATTCGCGAAGCTCGGCCATCATCCCTCTTGCGATCGTCGCTCGCTATGGTATAGTGGGCGCGTGCAGGGATACCAAGCGCGACGTTTCCTTTCCGCGTGCGAGGGCAGGTGCGCTGAATCGCGTGGCGTCCGTGGTGGCCCGGCCAGACGATCGATCGCCTCATGCTTCGCGTGCGCGCGGAAGAGGAGACCCAAACCGAGATGAGTTTCACCGACCAGACCTTGACCTGCCGTGACTGCGGCCAGGAGTTCGTGTGGACTGCTGGCGAGCAGGCCTTCTACCAGACGCGCGGGCTGACCAACCAGCCACGGCGCTGTCCCTCGTGCCGCCAGGCCCGCAAGGGCACGACTGGGGGTGGCAGCTACGGCGGCAGCAGCCTGGGGGGCTTCTCCAGCGGAGGCGGCTACGAGCGTGCGCCGCGGCAGATGTACCCGGCCACCTGCGACAACTGCGGCAAGCAGACGGAAGTGCCGTTCCAGCCGACCAGCGGCAAGCCGGTCTACTGCTCGGACTGCTTCCGCGAGCGCCGCGCCAGCCTGGGCAACTCCGGCGGTGGTGGCAGCAGCTACGGCAGCCGCTACTAAACCGAAGCCCAGACGGGATGCCCAGGCCACCGCAGGGGCGGTTCGCGAACCGCCCCTGCGCTACGCAATACGAAGTATGCTATTCCCATGCGCACTTCGGTATAGGCCGCGTCCCGTCTATATCCGCTGAGCCACGCGCCCCGAGGGCTGTCCTCATCGGGGCGCGCTTGATTCAAGCGTCTGGGTCGGCATCGGCTACGACCGGCACCGCCATGCGCTCCAACTCCGCCCGGAAGGTCGTCGGCTGGATGCCCAGCTCGTCCAGCAGCGGCCGCCACCAGCGCGGCTGCAGCAATCGCAACTCGGCCTCGCGCTCCCACAGCAGCGGGTCCAGCCGGCGCAGCTCATCGTCGACGTAGCCGGCGTGCGTCACCAACTCGGTGACGCCCGGCTCCAGCCCTCGCAGCACCCGGGCTACGTCGTCGGGGCCGACGCGCTTGCCCATCGCCGTCAGCACCAGCAAATGGTCGCTGGTCATCAGCGGAATCGCCGAATGATCGCGGAACGACAGGCGCCAACGTCCGACCAGGCGCTGCGGCACCAGCGGCACCGCCTGATGCAGGACCAGCCCATGACCGCGCGAGCGCACCGCGCCGATGCCGTAGCGATGGGCCAGGCGCAGCAGCACACCGAGCAGGCCAGGCAGCGCGTGCACATGCGTGTGGCTGTCCAGGTGCGCCAGCGGCCGGCCGGTGGCCAGGAACGCCTCGATCTGCGCCGCCCACTCGCGCTCGACTTCGTCGAGGCGCAACTGACCGGCCAGCAGGCGGCGCGTCTGGCTGATCGGGTCGCGGAAGCGGCCGTCGGCGCCGATCAGACTGGGCACATCACTCCGCAGCGGCCGGCCGACAGTCAGATTGAGATGGACAGCAATGTCAAGATCGCTGCCGGTCGTCAGCGCCAGCGCCTCGGCCGTGGCGGACAAGTTCATGAGCAGGCTGGCGCTGGTGACGATCCCGGCCGCGTGCAGATCGACGATCCCTCGGTTCAGGCCCGGCGACAGACCGAAATCGTCCGCATTGACGATCAGCCGTCGGCTCCCGACCGGCAGCGTGGTGCTCGGCCCACTCCTAGTCATCGTGTCTAGTAGGCTCCTCGCCGCGATGTGGCGGCCCGGCTGAGGTTCCGACGCTGCCCGCGCGAGTCTATCATGCCCGAATGGTTCCCGCCGGTCCTGCATCGGCCGCGTCCCAGACGACCTCACCGCCGATGATCGTCCGTTGCACGCGCAGCTCGCTGTCGAGGACGACGAGGTCGGCGCGCGCTCCGGCTACCAGCCGTCCCCGGTCGGGCAGTCCCAGCACCGCCGCCGGGGTCAGCGTGGCCATGCGCACCGCCGCCGCGATCGAGCAGCCGCAGGCGGCGCGCATCGTGCGGATGATGCCATCCATCGGCACGACGCCGCCGGCCAGCGTGCCATCGGCCAGCCGCGCCACACCGCCACGCACCTGGACGGCGCGACCGGCCAGCCGCTCGTCGCCATCGCCCAGGCCGAGGCCGGCCATCGCGTCGGTGACCAGCGCCAGCCCGGCGGCGCCGCGCGCCCGGTAAGCCAGCGCCAGCAGCGTCGGGTCGACATGCACGCCATCGGCGAGCAGGCTGGCGCGCGCCCCCGGCCGGCCGCGCGCCGGCGCGGCGGCGGTCAGCAGCGCGCCGACCAGCCCCGGCGCGCGGTGGTGCAGCGGGGCCATCGCGTTGAACAGGTGCGTGCCGACGGTGACGCCGGCGGCGATGGCCGCCCGGGCCTCGTCCAGCGATGCGCCGCTGTGGCCGGCGGCGACGACGATCCCCTGCTGACGCAGCCAGGCGACCGCCGCCAGTCCGCCCGATAGCTCTGGCGCCAGCGTCACCAGCCGTACCGGCCCGGCGGCACACAATCCGGCCAACTCGGCGAGATCGATCGGGCGGAGGCAGTCGGCGGCGTGCGCGCCGCAGTAGTCGGGGTTCAGGTACGGCCCCTCCAGGTGGATGCCGAGCGGCTGCGCGCCTGGCACCGGCGCGGCCATCTGTGCGCCCAGCCCCGCCAGCGCCATCCGCAACTGGTCGAGCGGCGCGGTGATCACTGTCGGCAGGAAGGCGGTGACGCCAGTGCGCGGCAGCCAGCCCGCCACTGCCGCCAGCGCCGCCGGCTCCTCACCCAGATCATAGCCCAACGCACCGTTCACCTGCAGGTCGATGAAGCCAGGCGCAATCCAGCCGTCGTCGATCGCGATCGTCCGCGCTGCGGCCGCCGGTGCGTCCACTGGCAGCACGGCGGCGATGCGGCCGGTGCGCACCAGCAGCGCGCCCGGCCGCTCGACCAGCGGCGTCAGCAGCTGGCCACGCAGCAGCAGATCGCCGCGGGCGGGCGCGGCGGTCACTGATGGTGGCTCAGGCCAGCGGGCGCGGCGCGCGCAACTGATACTCAGTGTAGGCCTGACCGTCGGCGTCGCGCCGGCGCACCAGCGCGATCAGTTGCCAGTCCTCAGTCATCAGCTCGTGGACGCGCTGGCGCTCGGACGCCTCGTAGGCTTCGATGACGACCACCTGATCGTCGGGGGCCAACATCGTGGCCGCATCCAACTTGACCGTGCCACGGTTCTCGATCATCGGCATGGGAACGGAGTCTCCAGTCGCCAGTCGTCAGTCGCCAGTGGGTCAGTGGGCAGGCGCCAGGCGTGGGTTCATCTCGTAGAGGCGCAATTCATTGCGCTCGGTCCCATCATCGCCGGGCCAGTTACCAATTGCGCCGGCAGCCTCGTCGCTGCCCGGTCACCGGGCCAGGCCCGCGCCAGCGGCCGAGGTCTTGTTGTAGCATACCGCCGGCGGCGCGTCAGCAGCCGGGTCGGTGTGCCGCGCCCCTGGGCGACGATGGGCGACGGGAGCCAGTCGGTGGCGGAGCGGGTCCTGACCAGGCTGGTGCTGAACTGCGCCAGTGGGTCGTGGCGAACGCCGGCCCGATCACCGGTACCGGCGGCATCGGTGCGGGTCTATCGTCAGGATAGCGTTCGCGGCCGTGAGCCGGAGCGCGGGTGGCACGGGCCATCCACCAGGACCGAATCCAGCGGCAGGGCCGCCGGCGTATGTCGGCAGTGGCAAGGCACTCAGACCGCGTCGTCGGCCGCGGCGGGCCGGGCGACGGCCGGCAGCGCGTGCGGCGGCGCCGGAGGCGACGGCGTCAGCGCCAGCAGCAGCGCACCCAGCACCATCAGGCCGGTCGCTATCAGCCAGATCGAGTCGTAGCTGCCGGTGGCGTCGCGCACAGCGCCAGCAACCGGCGCACCGGCCGCGCCGAACAACAGTGTGATCGGCATGACGATGCCGCGGATGCTGCCCTGATGCTCGCGGCCGAAGTAGTCGGCCCACAGCAGCGTCTGCATCAGCACCAGCACGCCGATGCCCAGCCCGAAGGCGACCATCGCGGCGATCATGGCCGGGTAGTCAGCGGCAACGATCGTCATCAGCGACGCCACCGCCAGCAGCAGGAAGCCACCCGCGCCGATGAAGCGCGGCGGCACGCGCCGCGCCAACAGGCCCATGACGAAGGTGCTCAGGCCGGCGGCGGCCCCATCCACGGCTGTCGCCAATGACACGACCCACGGGTCGAAGCCGCGGTCCATAAAGCTGGGGATGCGATGCACACCAACGCTGCTGGTGGCCAGCATCACCAGGCTGAAGACAGCCACCAGTCGCCAGAAGGTCGCCGTGCGCAACGCCTCGGCCCGCGTCCAGGAGCGCTCATCGGGCGTGGCTGGCGCGGCCTTGGGTGCGGTAGGGTCGATCGCGGTGGCGCCGTCCGGCAGCAGGCCCAGGTCCTCCGGCTGGCGGCGCACGAACAGCAGCGCCAGCGGCACGATGCAGCCGGCGCCGACGAGGCCCAGGACGACCCAGGCCAACCGCCAGCCGACGGCGTCGATCAGGATCTGCGTCAGCGGCACGAACACCAACCCGCCGATCGGCACGCCGAGCGAGGTGAAGGCGAGCGCCTTGCCGCGCTGGCGCACGAACCACTTCGTCACTGGCACGCTGGTGACGATCGTCCCCGGCCCGCTCATGCCGACCAGGCCCATCACG